>NZ_JDTH01000002.1:974561-1299415 GCF_000710615.1 Haladaptatus cibarius D43
CGCGTAGCGTTTTGCTTCCTCTTCGTCGTGTGCCTTCAGTTTGAAGTAGGTGAATAACACGACGAACGGGAACCCGACGAGATACACCGCGGTAAGGGCAAGTGTAAGCGGCGTCGAGGCGATTCCTTGGAACATGACGACCGTCGCGCCCTCGATGGCGTAGACGAACTCAGTGAAAGTTCGTCCGGCGTGGAAATGAAGCGCGAGGGTGTTGACGATGTTCGTGACGACCCACGCCACGCCGAGGTATTTCCAATCGGTTTTGAGGAAATCACGGAGCAGAGTGCGAAGGCTCGCATCCGGCAAAAACACCACCTTTCCGACCATGAGCGTCACGATGCTCGGAACCGCTACCAGCAGCGTGAACTGGGTTCCGAGGGGAAGGGAATGAAAGTGGAGGGCAGACAGCATGCTACCAGTTACTCTGACGACACGACATAAAGTAGTTACCTATCGTTCCGGGTCGTTCGACGCACGTCTGACGCCTCTACGCGCTGGTGTGCCCGTCGAACGATACCGCGAAGCGTCGTAATTTCCCGACCAGTCGGATGTGCTCGCCCGATTACTCTGCGAATCATTCGCATGGCCTTCGGCCGTTTTTCCTCCGGGTGGCCGCTGCTTTCGAGCAGGTCGGCAAACGTCTCGTAAAAGCCCTCGATTTCCGCTTCGTTCGCCCGTTCGCGCTCGACATCGGGCAGTTGCCCCTCCTCGATGGTCAAATTGCGGAGTTCGTACAGCGTGACCGTCGCGGCCTGTCCGAGATTGAGGGCGGGATACTCCGCGCTGGCCGGAATAGAACAGATTTCGTCTACGCGCGCGAGTTCGTCGTTCGTCAGGCCGTTTGCCTCGCGTCCGAAGATGAGGACGGTTTCCGTCTCGACTTCGGCCAAACTGTCCGCCAACTCGCGCGGCGTCGTGAACGGAAACCGGACGTGGCGACTCGCGTCCTCGTTCGTCGTCGCGGTCATCCCGATGGTGTGGTAGTTTTCGACCAACTCATCGAAGGTCACCTCGTCGTAGTTCGGCAGCACGTCGTTCCGGGCTTGTGCGGCAAAGCCGTAGGCATCGCCGTCGCGCTCGATTTCCGGTGGATTCACGAGTTTCAGGTCGTCCGTCCCGAAGTTTTTCATCGCTCGCGCGATGGTGCCGATGTTGCCCGGCGTCTCCGGTTCGACGATAGCGACTGCGGGTTTCATTTCGGATATTCCTGCGAAATGTCCACGTCGCGGAGGTCGATTTTCTCCTGTTCGTCCTCCGGCAATTCGACGTTTAGCGCTTCGAGGTCGGGTTCCGGCGGTTCCGGCAGGTCGTCGGGGTCGGTATCGACGTGTTCCATCGAACCGTAGCCCTCGGGTGCGCGCCCGCCGTCGGCGAACCATTCGTGGAACTCGTCTTGGAGTTCGTCCTCGCCGCGGAACTGCTCGCCGCCCTCCTCGAAATACCAGTAGAGGAAATCGGATTCGTGTTCCGAACAGACCGAAATTTCGGAGAGTGGTTCGCCGTACACGACTTCAGTCACGTTGCAATCCATGAGGTTTTCGTCGCCGTGCAGCAGCCAGCAGGCGTCACAGGGCGAGCCGACGAGCGCGGTTAGCCGTCCGAGTCGCTTTTGCGTATCGTCCGGTATCTCGTCCATCGGTCGGTAGTTGCCGTCCTCGGTGAACACTTCGTCCTCGTCGAATCGCCAGCCGCGAAGCCCGATACTCACTTTACCCATTATGCCCCCGTAGCGACTGCAAGGACAAAAAGAGCGTGTCTGTAGCTGGCCGATGAAATCTCACGTCCTCATTTCATAGTACCACCTTGCAATATCATATATTGATTTATATCATTCAATGCCGGTACGATAATATGTCTACAAATTTATATATTTTGTGAGTAAAATACTACGACTATAGCGCAACAAATGGGGCGAGAGACCACCGGGTAGAACTCGATTCGGACATCGAAGACGGTCTTCTCGACACGGAATCTGCAGACGGCATGAGCGAAGCGCGCGAGGGACTGCTCGAACTGTACGATTCGTCGGGGTAAATCGCCGAAAGCGTCGGCGAAATCGCGGCGCTTTCGAGCGAACAGTCCACCGGAATGAAAACCGTTGCAACGGAAGTCTCCGAACTGAGCGCCGCGATTCAGCAAGTTGCTGCGTCCCCCGAGCAGGTTTCCGCGGCGAGTGAGCAGGCGCGTGACCGGGCGAAAGACGGACAGGATTCCGCGGTGGATGTCGTTTCGGCGATGGAGACGATACAGCAGTTGACCGCGAACGTCGCGCGTGACGTGTACGCCATCCGGGAAGGCATCGAAGAAATCGGCGAAGCGGTCGAGGAAGTCGCCGACGCGACGGACGAACAGGCCGCTAGCGCAGAGGAAGTCGCGTCGATGGTCGACCAGACGGCACAGAACGCGACGACGATTGGCGACGAAACGGGCGAAGTCGCCGCCGCCGTCGAAGAACAGACGATGGCAATTCGAGACATCAACGACGCGATGGAGGAGATGGTCGAGTAACATTTACCGCTACCATCCAAATTTTTATCTCTTTTCGGTTCCATCAGCTATCTAACAATGCGTCCCGCAGAGATTTCGTTCCGTGGTGGGGGTAACTCACCCGAGTTCCACGACGTTCTCTCCGAATTCAAGCGACAGGGCTGTAATATTCTCGTTACGGGGCGAGTCTCTGAAACGACGACGAACCGGACGACGATACAACTCCTCGGGGCTTCGACAGAAGAGCGAAAGCGCGTGTTGGTGTTCACGGGAAAGACCGCCAGATACGCAAATTCGAAACTTCCCGCCGGAACGACGACCGACGAGTCGAGCGTCTGGGTCATCAACTGGGGTAACGACGAACGTGCAATCGTCGATTCGGTACCCATGCCGACGATTCCGAACTCGACCAGTTCCTCTGACGACCCGCTCCGCGAACTTCGCTCGGAAATCGTCACCGCCGTTAGCTTCTACGACGAGTGGGCCGACGGACTCGGTCCCGCGGAACTCCGACTCTCACTGGACTCGCTCGTCAAACCGCTCGAACAGCACGACCAATCGGTCGTCGAACGATTCATTCGGACGGTGACGGCCCTCATCAGAGGCGTTTCGGGAATGGCCCATTATCACCTCCCACTGCCCGACGACGAAGATATCGTTCAAGAGTTATCGCCGCTGTTCGACGCCCGCGTCGAACTGCGCCAGACGGACAGTCTCGTTCCGGAACAGCGATGGCACGTTCCGCAGTACGACCAGCGGACGAACTGGGTACGACTATGACGGGCGTCAGCTTTTCGCCCGACGTGAGCAATTCGCCCCGACCGGAGTTCGAGACGATTTCGGATCCGTCCGGCGTGTTGGTGTACGACCCAATCGAACAGATTCGGTTCGAACTTCACACGTCTTCGTCTCCGACACTTCGCCCCAAGAGCGTCGATAACTACCCGTTCCCGGTCACATCCGCGGTGACGTTTTCGACTGATAGAATCGTCGTACCGAAACTGCTCGGCGTCTATGGTCGCAACCAAAATTTCGAAATCGTATTCAGTTGGTCTGGCGAAAAAGACCGTTCCGCTTCCTCTCGCGGCGCGTCCTATCTGGAGTTTGACGTCCTCCCAATCAAACTATATCTTGCCGTCGATAGTCCGGTGACGATATCCGCCACCGGATCGAACACGGTCATCGAACTGGGGTCGGAGTTAGTCGTAACGCTCGGTGCCCGTTCCCTCCACGAACGCCCTGCCGGGACGATAACGGTTCCCGACGATGTGGATGCCACGATGCGCGCGGTTTCGCTCCTCGGGTCGGCGCTGAAAACGACGAGTCCAGAACGTTCGTTTCCAACCTTGCGAGGCCACCCGCCGACCATCGAACGCGGCGAAAAATTCTCCGTGTCGGGTGGTATCGAACGTCCGGATACCGAGGTTGAACTCGTGATTCCACCGACCCGTGAATACGTCTATCCTGCAACGTCGCTCGCGTACTATCTCGGCGCAAAGGTTGTCCCTGGGACCAGTCCGCGTCTCGTTGCCGACGGGGCAGAGTACGAACTTGATGGGCCAGCAGGCTACGAAACCGAAGTTGGTCGAACCCTTCAGCATCTGTTCTTCCTCGACTGTCTCACCAGAACTGAAGGGTTGTATCAGATGCCGCTGCACGAGCGCCAGCAAGTCGAATCACGTATCGACCTCGATTACGCCGCGCTGTACGAGATGCCACTTGCGGAGCGACTAGCGGCGTACTTTTCCGTCCCGTTTGAACTACTCGAAACGAGCAGTCCGAAGTGGCACCTCACGATGGACGTGACGCCGACGCCCGAAAATGTCGAAGTTCTCCCGTTCATTGCGGACGACCTCTCGCTCGTGCGCTGTCCGACGGAACCGAAGAAAAGTCCGACGCGAGCACCGCCGACAAAAATCGGCGATTTCTGTCGTGGCACGGAACCGGAACCAGAACCGGGGTCGGAGTCGGAACCAGAACCGGAATCACAAGCGATGCCTCCTGACCGACTCACCGTCGAACCGGAACCGACCGACAGCGTCGAACACGCGTGGGTCGGCGAGGGATGCCCACTCGGAAGCAACAAAGTGACGCTCACCTCGCTTCAGCGGCGCATCGAACGAACCGCTCCCGACCGGTCGAATATCCGTATTCGGGTGGTCTGTAACGACGAAGCGATGCGAGCGGAAGGAATCGTCAGAGAAATGTACGGCTTTCGGAAGTTAGTCAACTACGACGTCGAGATTGCATACGACCTCACAACTGCCGAACTCCGTAACCTACTGGCGAGTCCCATCGACTTCCTCCACTACATCGGTCACGTTGATTACGACGGTATCCAATGTTCGGACGGAATTCTCGATTGCCGTGACATAGAGAACGTCCGAGTCAGAACGTTTCTCCTCAACGCTTGTCGGTCGTACGAGCAGGGAGCAGAACTGATAGAAAAGGGAAGCCACGCAGGCGTCGTCACCCTCTCCGACGTTTCCAACCCGACCGCAACGAAGGTCGGGCGAACTCTCGCGCGTCACCTCAACGTCGGGTTCCCGTTCCGAGTCGCACTCTCCATCGCCAGAAAGCAAACTCTCTCCGGCTACGAGTACATTACGATAGGCGACGGGGGAATGTCGCTTTGCCAACCACAGTCTGCGACGTGCCACTTCGGTCACATTTCACGCGACTGTGGAGAGCGGTATCTGTTCGAACTGCGGTCATACGTCAACCAACAGTTCTCTATCGGAATGTATCAACGCCTCCATTCGGACGTCGCGGACAGCATATATCTGGGCTCCGGCACACTCGACACCTTCGAACTCACAGCAGAGGAACTGGATAGCTTCTTCGAACTGGAATCTATGCCGTTCGAGTACGAAGGCGACCTCTATTGGAGCGACGACATCACCGCCACAGACCTCACCTGAAAGGGCCGACTTTTATTCTTCCCCTCCTCTGACTCCGAGTATGCAAAACGTCTCCGCCGGAGGACTCGAAATCGGCCCGGCGCATCCGCCCCGAATCATGGGCGTACTGAACGTCAGCGAGGAGTCTCCTTACGACCCGAGCGTCTACGACGACCCGGTAGAGGCCGCCGAATACGTCGATTCTAAACTCATCGGCGAAGGTGCCGACATCGTCGATATCGGATTGGAATCGGCGAACAAGCGGTTCGAAGTGCTGACTGCGGAGGAAGAACTCGACCGTCTCGACACCGCAGTCGAAACGGTCGAACACGCTGGCGATGCCGTGTTCTCCATCGAAACGCGCTACGCCGAGGTCGCGGACGAAGCCCTCTCGCGGGGATTCGATATGGTCAACGACATCTGTGGCTTCGCCGACCCGGAGATGGCATCGGTCTGTGAAGCCCACGACGCCGTCGTCGTGAAGATGGCCAGTCCGCCGGATTTGCAACGCCCCGGCGCGATAGCACACGTGGACGACATCTACGACGCGTTGGCGCGCGAACCGCTGACCGACAAAACCATCCTCGACCCGGCGTTCGGAGGCTGGAGTGAGGACAAAACGCTGGCGGACGACCGGGAAACGTTCGACCGACTTGGGGAACTGCGCCGGTTCGAACGGCCGATTCTCGTCTCCATCAACCGGAAGAACTTCCTCGGCGAAGTCGTGGAGAGGGACACCGAAGACCGCCTGCCAGCGAGTCTCGCGGCGACGGCGCTGGCGGTCGAACGCGGTGCCGACGTGATTCGAACGCACGACGTAAAAGAAACGCTCGACGCCGCGCTCATCGGTCACGAGTTCGGGCGCGAAAGAGCGGGCGAGTAAGCCACATGAACTTCGCCAACTGGGAACCCGTCTATCGAAAAATCCTCGTCGATTTCGGATTTCCTCGAGACGACGACGAACGCGCCCGCGACTTGCTGGCGAAGTTCGCAAAACCGTTCGACAAGTCTCGGTTCGATGTCCTCACCGAGAAAACGGTTGCCATCGCAGGAGCGGGGCCGTCGCTCGAAAACGAACTCGACAAAGCCAGAGAGGCGGATGCGGTGCTGTCGGCTTCGACTGCCACGGACGTGCTCCTCGACGCCGGAATCGCCGTGGACTGCATGGTGACCGACCTCGACAAAAACCCGGAAACTGCCCGCGAGTTGACCGAACAAGGGATTCCGGTTACGGCGCACGCCCACGGTGACAACATCCCTGCAATCGAATCGGTCGTCCCGACGTTCGACGCGAATCACGTGCTGGCGACGACGCAGGCCGAACCGCGCGGCCTCGTCGAAAACTTCGGTGGATTCACAGATGGTGATAGAGCCGCGTTTCTGGCCGACCATTTCGGAGCAGGCGAACTGGTTTTCCTCGGGTGGGACTTCGATGACCCTGACGTAGACGCGATGAAACAGAAAAAATTGCAGTGGGCGGAGCGTCTGCTGTGCTGGTTGGAACTGCGGCGTGGAGAGCGATTTTCGATACTCGACGGTCGGCGCGAGGGAACCGACACGAGTTGGCTTCCGAAGTAGCGATGTCGCAGATGTCGCTATCGAAACCGCACTAATGCATTTAGGCACAGACAGTAAATCGAATCGTAGAATGGTCTCCGAGAAGGAAAAGATGTTGCGGGGTGACCTGTACGAACCCTCCGACCCGGCGCTGGTGGCGGAACGAAAGCAGGCACGGAAACTCACTCGAAGATATAATCGAACCGCCGAAACCGACGACGAAAAACGCCAGTCTCTCCTGCGGGAACTGTTCGGTTCGACCGGAGATGATTTGCAGGTCGAGCCACCGTTTCGGTGCGACTACGGCTACAACGTTCACGTCGGCGACGGTTTCTTTGCCAATTTCGACTGCGTGATTCTGGACGTTTGCCGGGTCGAAATCGGCGAGAACTGCCTGCTCGGTCCCGCCGTCCACATCTACACCGCGACGCATCCGATTGATGCGCAAACGCGGAGTGACGGGCTGGAATACGGCAAACCGGTCACTATCGGCGATAACGTCTGGATTGGCGGACGAGCAATCATCAATCCGGGTGTCGCTGTCGGCGACAACGTCGTTATTTCCTCCGGCACAGTGGTCACCGACGACGTGCCGGATGATGTGGTCGTGGGAGGAACTCCGGCGAAAGTCATCAAAGAGTTGGAGTCGGAGTAAAAGCGAAAAGTAAAACGGTTCGGTCGCTTGCAGGTCGAACAGATTTATTTTAGAACACGTCGTGTGATATCACATGACTCACGATTGTTCGTTTCTCCGCAAGCTGTCACTCGGAGAAAATCAGATTTCGTTCGGCGACTCCCATCGCTCCGGACATGCGGGTGATTGGGGAACACCCGAGGACGAACACGTCCGTCCGGACGCAGTCGTCTGGCCGGAATCGACGGTAGACGTTTCGACGGTTCTTTCCGCCGCAGATGAAAACAAAGTTCCCGTCACGCCCTACGCCGCAGGGACGAGTTTGGAGGGGAACGCCACGCCTTCACGAGATGGCATCAGGCTCGACATGACGCGAATGGACGCCGTACTGGATGTTCGTCCGGACGATTTTCAAATCGACGTGGAACCGGGAATCCTCGGTAAAATCGTGGACGAAACGGTCGCAAAACACGGTCTGTTTTTCCCGCCGTTACCGTCTTCGGGCGACATTTCCACCATCGGCGGGATGATAGCGAACGACGCCAGCGGGATGAAAACCGTGAAATACGGCGAGGTGAGCGACTGGGTGCTGGAACTCGAAGCGGTGCTGGCGGATGGGGAAATTATCACTGCGGGAAGCAAGGCGGTCAAAACCTCAAGCGGGTACAACCTGAAAGACCTCATCGTCGGCAGTGAGGGAACGCTGGCAGTCGTCACGCGGGCGACCCTCGAACTCGCCGGTTTGCCGGAGCAGATTCGCGGCGGGCGGGCGATTTTTGAGTCGATTTCGGATGCGGTCGAGGCGGTTTCCGACGTGGTTCGCTCCGGAGTCGATGTCGCAACCATCGAACTCGTGGACGGGACGAGCGCGACGATGGCAAACGCCTACACCGGGTCGTCGCTCCCCGACGCCCCGATGGTGTTCCTGGAGTTCCACGCCAACCACGGCATCGAGGAGGAGATCGAGTTCTGCCGGTCGGTGTTCGATGCACACGACGTGCGTCGGGTCGAGGTTGCAGAGGGCGACGAGATGGACGACCTGTGGCAGGCCCGTCGGGAACTCGCGTTCGCTGTGCAAGCCTCCGACCCGGAACTTTCGCCCCTTCATCCGGGCGACGTGACGGTGCCGATTAGCCACTATCCCGAAATGATTCGGCTCGTCTCCCGGCTCGCCGACGAACACGGGTTGCTGATTCCCTGTTTCGGCCACGCCGGAGACGGTAATCTCCACTACTCCGTGCTCGTGGACGAATCCGACCCTGACCACATCGAGCGAGCGAGAGACGTACAGATGGAAATCGTCAAAAAAGCAATTTCCGTCGGCGGCACCTGCACGGGCGAACACGGAATCGGACGGGGAAAACGCGAATATCTGGAACTCGAACACGGTACAGAAAGCGTTGAAGCCATGCGCCGAATCAAACGCGCGTTCGACCCGAACGACACACTGAATCCGGGGAAAATGTTTCCTGAAACGGTGGAGGGCGGACAGATGCGCGACTGAGTGCACTCCTTAGCCGTCGATTTCGGTATCACACACCGGACAGACGTGCGTTCCAGCATGATTGTCTTTCGAGCCAGTCCAGCCACATTCGGGACACAAAAGGAGGTTCGACATCTCGTTTTTCACTTCGTCGTCCAGCCAGTTAAGAGTGGTTCCGGCCGCGTCGCTACCAGCGGGACTTTACGGTCGGAGCGCGCAGTCATTCGAGTGAAACCCAACGAAGTCCGAGAGTCGTGGGCGGAACGGTCGGGGGAGTACTCGCCGGACTACTACGCCTACTACGGGCCGGACGGAACAAGCGAGGCGATGCGCGCCCGCCTCGACTCGCGGGTCGGCTCGGACGCGGCTATCTTGGAACTCGGATGCAGTTCGGGTAGACATCTCTCCCATCTCCTCGAAAACGGCTACGAGAACCTTTCCGGCATCGAAATCAACGACGAAGCCTTCGAGGTAATGGCCGACACCTATCCCGACCTCAAAGAACGGGGAATCTTCTACCACGATGCAATCGAAAATGTCGTGGGCGATTTCGAAGACGGGCAGTTCGACGCCGTATTTTCGGTCGAGACGCTTCAGCATCTCCATCCCGACGACGAGTGGGTGTTTACAGAACTCGCCCGAATTACCGACGACCTGCTCATCACGGTGGAAAACGAAGGCGGTGACGCCGCTGACGACCACGACTCGAATTCGGCGGAACTCGGCGTCAACTACGTCAACGACGACTTTCCGCTCTACTATCGGAACTGGAATCGGATTTTCACCGACCTCGGCCTCGTTGAGGTCGATTCCGAAGTTGGAGAACAGGACACGATTCGGGTGTTTCGAGCCGGTGGGAAGTAGTTAACAAGAGTTGATACCATGATTTTAGCTGGAACTCCCCCTGTATTCACTGCGCAATACAGAGGCTTTACCGACTAATGTACGGCATGATCCTCACAAACTGAATGAAAACGGCGCGTTTCCGAATACCAAACACATTCAGAGAACGCACCTATCTGTCGAGGAGACAGAGACGGAGAAAATGATTTACAGGCGCGTCTGCAACTACCAATCATGGGTAGCTATGCGAGAGCACCGAGTTGGGTTGAAGAGTCGGTCGATGAGAGCGACGGGTCAGAAACACAATTCGGGGATCTACTTTCGGGCCGATTAGCAGACGTGACATTGATTCCGTTGAGGCGGTGCGCGACGAACGGAAACGAGAATGAAGCTCTTTGTCGATACGAACGTCTTCACCGCGAGCTTGACTGACGAACCGACCCGGGGCAAAATTGCGACACGGGTGCTCAATGAAGAGCACGACTTCTGTACGTCGATTATAAACCTCATGGAAATTCGATCTGTGATAACGAAAAAGAAGCACGTTGAGCAAGAACGAGTCGAAGACGTATTATCAGATATCTATAATAATATCGACATCTACGCACCTGAAATCAGTGACCAAATCACGGCGTATGAACTACAGCGAGAGAATCTACTCTATACAATGAATTGTATTCTGCTCGCCTTAGCGAACGACGTCGATGCGACGCTAGTAACCTTCGACGGAGAACTTCTTGATCACGGTGAGGTTGCGCCAGAAGAGTTGCTTGAGTAATGCCGTTTTTAGCAACAGCAAAGGTTTAGTCCATCTAAAATCTTTGCTGAATAATGACTATGTCTAGTAATTTTCAGCAAGAAGTTGGTGAATGGAGTAAGGCAAACTTTGGTACTCAACCGACTGTCAACCCACTGCTCGGTGTCACCGAAGAATTAGGTGAACTCGTAGAACACATCGAGACTCGTGACCGAGTCACCGAACACGAACTCGACTGCGTCGGTGATATGCTCGTCTATCTGGCAGACTTTTGCTACCGCCGTGGTCTCCACTGTCAGACGACGTCTAAAAGCGAGAATCTCGATGACGGATACTATGACGACCCACTGAATGGCGTGAATATTGCCATCGGCTATCTCAACCGATCCGTCCTCAAACGACGGCAGGGCATCCATCTGGACGAATCCCGTGTTGATGATGAGGCTGAGCAACGGGCCATTGCAATGCTTCTCAGTTACCTCGCTGACTTTGCGCGAGCACGTGGTTATACACTCGAAGACTGCATCCAAGTTGTGTGGTATCAAGAAGTCATCGACCGTGAATGGGACAGCACTTTCATCGAAAAGACGTAGATTATTTTATCAGATTTATCCATTTTGCATCCATTGTTCCGTTACTTGGCTATTTTCAATCCAGAATGGGAGATTCACACCATGAATTGAGCAAACCGCCGAATCAGTTACGGGCTATAGACTTCCTCAAGAAATCGTACACCAACTACTGTCAAAACCACTTCATGGGGCGACTGAGCGCGACCATGGCCGCGCTCAGTCGTGAACCAACACATCGACCACGCTCGGCCCGGCCTCCGCGAGCGCGGTTTCGAGCGTCCCTGCAATGTCCTCGACTGACTCCGCGAGATGGCCGCTCGCACCGTGGCTTTCGGCGTTTTTCGGAATATCGACCGGGGGGTCGAAATCCATCCCGACGAACTCGTGGTCGTCGTCCTCGCCGCCGAACAGCTTTTTCGTGTTGTCCTTCAGGATTCGATAGTTGCGGTTGTCGGAGACGACGACGGTCAAATCCACGTCGTATCGAGCCGCCGAGTAGAGCGAATGCGGGTAGTAGAGATACGACCCGTCGCCGATGAAACCGACGACCTGCCGAGGGTCGTCTTTCTCGGCTTCGGCCATTCCCGCGCCGACGGCGGCGGGTAGGCCGTAACCCAATCCCCCGCCCTTGTTCGAGATGTAGCCTTCGCGTTCGAAGGCCCAGCGCGTCAGCATGGCGTATTTCGAGGTAACGCCTTCGTCCACGATGTAGGGGTTCGGCACGGTTTCGCGTAGTGTATCCACGAGTTCGGCTTTCGAAGCGCGAGGGTCGTCGGCGTCCGATTCATCTTCGGCGTCTTCGCGCCTCGGTTCGTCTTCGCCCATCTCGGCCATCTTCTGCTGTGCGAAGGTCTTGAACTGCTGGACGCGCTCCAGTCGTTCGTCTAACTCCTCCCCGCCAATCTCTACCTGTTCCGCGATTTCGTCCATCACGAGTCCGAGGTCGCCCGTTACCGCAACGTCCGCGGGCGTGTTCTTCCCGACCTGCCACGGGTCGTCGTTCAGGTCGATATTCGTCGCGTGGTCGGGAACCAAATCGCGGTCGTGGCGCGTGAGCGTCGTATTGGTCGAACAGCCCGCGAAGACGACCGTGTCGCTGTTCATCACGGCCGCCGCGAGGTCTTCGTCCGGCGGGACGTGGGACACCCACTGCTCGTGTTCGCCCGGGTAGGAAACCTCACAGGTCAGGATTTCGGCGTGAACGCGCGCGCCGGTCGCTTCCGCCAGTCGAACCGCGGCATCGACCGGGTCAGTGTCCGAATAGGCTCCGTGACGAGGGATGTGGTCGCCGACGACGAGGACGGGGTCGCTCGCTTCTTCGAGTAAACCCGCCGCCTCCGAAATTCCTTCCGGATCGCCAGCGCCCGAATTTTGAATCCGCCCGAGACGTTGCGGTTCGGCGTCGGTTTCGGTCATCATCACGTCCAGCGGCAGGGAGAGAAACACCGGCCCCGTTGGGGGTGTCTGAGCCACCCGAAACGCCCGGCGGAGCATCGTCGGGAGGGCCGAAACGTCGGTCACTTCCGCGCTCCATTTCGTGAACTGGTCGGTCATGGCGAGCAAATCGCCCGACAGAATCGGTTCCTCGTGGCGGAAATCGAGGCTGTGCGCCCCCGCGGTGACGACGAGTGGTGCGCCCGTTACCGACGCGCCGTAGAGGTTGCCGAGTCCGTGCGCGACGCCCGGCGCGACGTGGAGGTTGACGACGCCGACTGGGCAGTTGTCCTCGTTGGCGTCGTACTGCCGAGTACTGGCGTATCCTGCGGCCATTCCGACCGCGATGTCCTCGTGTGGAGCGAGGACGTATTCCAACTTGCTGTCACCCAATGCGCGCATGACGGGCAGTTCCGTCGTTCCGGGGTTGCCGAAGACGTATCGAACGCCGTAAGATTCGACTGCTTCGGTGAACAAATCCGCCCCCGTGCGTGTATCTACCATAGCAGTGACTAAACGCGAGACGCTAAACCGTTTCCGGGGGGAATCCCTCATCATATTTGATGTGTGTGACTGTGTGAATTGGTATACCATTTCCGAGAATTTTGAAGTATCACAAGCCGTTAGGCGTATTCCACAACTACGAAGGAGTGTTCGAGAAAACCTCATGAATCTGTCACGCTATCGAAATTCAGTGTTGTTCGTTCTGCTGTCGGTTATCTGGGGGTCGTCGTTCGTCGCCATCGAAGCCGGTCTGCGCACCTTCCCGCCCGTACTGTTCGCGGCGCTCCGGTACGACGTTGCCAGCGTAGTGATGCTGGTCGTCGTGGTCGGACTCGGCATCCGCAGAGAGAGCTATCAGTGGCGACCAGCGACCCGTACCGACTGGCTCTACGTCGCCATCGGCGGCGTGTTCCTCTTCGGTTTCTACCTCGCGCTCGTTTTCACCGGTCAGCAGTACGTCACGAGCGGCGTCTCCGCAGTCGTCCTGAGTTTGAAACCGGTCGTCACGCCGCTGTTCGCGGTGACGCTCCTGCCGAGCGAGCGATTCGGGCGGTTCCAAATCGCGGGTGTGGTGGTCGCACTTCTCGGCGTCGTCGTGGTTGCTAACCCGACATCGCTCGGCGGTGGAACCGTCGGCGTCGGCTTGCTGTTCGTCGCCGCGCTCGTCTTCGCCGTCGCGTCGGTGCTGACCCAGAAAATTCAGACGACGCTTCCAGTGCTGACCCAACAGACGTGGATGATGGTCGTCGGGGCGGTGTTCCTCCACGCGACGAGTGCCGCGATTCGCGGGGTTCCGAGCGTTTCGCCGTCTCCCACTGCACTCGTCTCGCTCGCCTATCTCGCCTTCGTCGTCAGCATCGTCGGCTACTTCGTCTACTTCGACCTGTTGGAGAAAATCGGTGCCAGCGAAGCAAATCTCGTGAACTACGTCGTTCCGGTGGTCGCCACCCTGTTCGGCTGGCTCCTCCTCGGCGAACCGATAACCGAGAACACGATACTCGGCTTCCTCGTCATCGTCGCCGGATTCGTCCTGCTGAAGTGGGCGACGTTGAAACGCGGCGTCGTCGCGGTTCGCAGGCCGTCGCGGTCGCTTCCGGGCGGCTCGTCGTCCGAAACCGTGGTCGTTTCGGGCAACGTCTATTACCGTCAATAAGGAGTCATTCACCCGAACCTACAAGTCGAACAGCGTTGACACGGGTTGCATGGCGATTTGTCCGAACTGCGAGACTGACATCACCCAGTGGGCAGAACGACTCGAACGCGCCGCCGCCGCTAGTACACCGAAAGTGTGGACATGTCCCGACTGCGATGCGGTTCTCGGCATCACGGATTGGGGGTCGTCGTAGTGTCCATTTCGGGCTGGCGACGACGCGAGGATTTGGAAGGTGGAAAGCAGATTCGGGTCTGGTTGAGCGAGGACGACGAGACGGAACTGTACGTCGAAAACCTGACCTACCGCGACGAAGGGTACGCCGTCTACGCCTACGACGTGGACGCAGACGAGTGGAACACCATCGCGGAAACCGATTCGAGGGCGGATGCCGTCGAAAAAGCAACCGAATGGGCGGGAAGTTGAGAAAAAAGCCTGAACCCTACAGCACCGCCCGCAGTTCGTCGCTCGGTTCGAGGGTTGCCAGTTCGCTCCCCACGTCGAGTTTCGAGAGTGTATTCTCACCTGCGTTCGCTTCCGCCGACTTCTTCATGATTTTCGCGTGACTCAGGTACGACAGTCGCAGTAACCAGAGCGCATCATCCACGTCACCCGTCTCCCCGACGCGAAACGTCGTCCATCCCGATTCGGGATAGACGTGGTGTGCCCCGGTTTTTCCCTCGTCCACCAATTGGTCGCGCACCCGGCGCGGAAACGCAATGTCGAGGATGCCCCATTCGTGGACGTGGCCGACTTCCCGCGGGCCGAGGCGGAACTCCGTTCCGCCGAATCGGTGTTCGGCCGCCTCGATTCCGTCCCAGTTCGACACCTCGGCGACGGTTCGGTCGATTTCCTCAGTCATTTTCCTTTCCTGCCTCGACCGGCCCTCCCTTCTGTCCCCAGAACCCGCTGTACTTTTCCACAGTTACGTCGCCGAGAACGCGGGTTTGACAGGAAAGTCGAAGTCCCGATTCGGGGTCGTGGGGCGGTTTCGAGAGCCGACTTTTTTCTTTCGCGTTTCGGTCGCTGACCGCACCATCCACGGCCACCGCACAGGTTCCGCAAACGCCGTTTCCGCGGCAGTTCAGATAGTCGGCTGTGCCGTTGTGCGGTGTCTCGCCTGCATCGAGAAGCACGTTTCTTAGCACTGCACCTTCCTCGCAGTCGATTTCCCGTTCACGAAATCGGACAGTTGGCATACTGTGCTAGTTGTTGGCAGGTGACTTTGCTCTTTTCGCAGAATGATATGCGACCACGTCCGAACCGAACTGAGAATCAACGAAGTACGGCTGAGGATGTCTACCGCCGGGGGCACCCTCAACCGTCGTCGTAACTGTTGTCGAGAACGTGGCCATCATCGAAGAGTAAAGTCGGAAGTCTGGCTGTACTCGGGTGAGGTGTGACCCGAGAAGCCACGGTCGGATGGGCGCGAAGGGGAATGCCCCGGAACCTCCCCAGTCCCCGCTTCGTCTGTCCGAAAAATGTGCCTGCGGCCTTACTCGTTGGGCGCTAACGCGGCCATCGTCTCTCGGGCGTCTTCGACCGTCGCACCGCGTGGGAACCCGACCGCGACCGCATCGACGCCCTCGATGTCGGCGAATTTTTGAAACTCTTTGCGGGCGCGCTCGGGCGTCCCCGCGGCGCAGAGGTCGTCCAGCAGTTCGTCGCCGACGAGTTCGGTCGCTCGCTCCTTGTCGCCGCTTCCCCACGCCGAGGAGATGTCGTTTGCCAGTTCCTCGTAGCCCTGCCGGGCCAGCGAATCGCGGTAGTAGGTGCCCATCCCGCCGACGTAGAAGGCCGAGTGCTGGCGGGCGAGTTTTCGGGCGCGTTCGCCGTCCTCCAGCGCACAGCAGGTCAAAGAAAGCGTCACCCGAACGTCGTCAGAGTCGCGGTCGCCGAGTTCGACACCACGCCGAAGGTCTTCCAGTCGGTCGCGCATCCCATCCGGAGTGAAGACGGTTGCGTGCCACCCGTCCGCGAATCTCCCTGCCAACTCGACCGACTTCGGTCCCATCCCGGCCGCATCGATTGCTGGCGGCGTTTCCGGCGCGTCACAGCGCAGTCGGAATCCGGCCAGCGTGAAGCAGTCGCCGTCGTAGTTCACCGTTTCTCCCGACAGCACGTTTTTCACGATGTCGATGGTTTCGCGGGTGCGCCGGAGCGGGCGGTCGAACTCCGCGCCGTGCCAGCCCTGAATGACGACCGGGCCGCTCGGCCCGAGACCGATTCGCATGCGGCCGTCCGAAACCTCTTGGAGGGTGGCGGCGGTTTGCCCGATGAGTGCGGGCGAGCGCGAATAGACGTTTAGAATCGACGGCCCGAGGCCGATTTCCTCGGTGCCGAGGGCCATCGCGGTGAGGCTGGTTACTGCATCCCTGCCCCACGTTTCAGGAAGCCACGCGCGTTCGTAGCCCAACTCTTCTGCCTGCTGAGTCAGGTCAACGAGGGTTTCGACGCTGGGTTGTGCCGCGACCGGAAGATGAACCGTTCTCTCTGCGGACATTCGTGAACGGTGATTTTTCGTGTAGCTTCCTATCAGTATCGGTGTTTTCGATGAGGTGGGTTTCGTGAGGGTGTGGAGTAGGTGGTTTCGATGAGACGCTCGATAGCAGGTCATTCAAACGGTTCTGGGAATGCCGTCAGCAGTTGCCGACAACACATGACCGCAACCGCCACCGCAGTCACCCCACTCCTCCCCGCCAGCGCGGAGTTGCACTCATGCCTCACTGTCGTTCAGCACTCGTGCGAGCGCGCTGGCGCACCCTTTCGGAAAGTAAATCATCCACAGTAAATCGGCTATTCGTCTTGCCGATAGGACGCGCCGGATACGAGGTGGCTGTGTAACCTCGGAGAGCGAACGGTGAAACCGTGAGCAGGCGGGGAGGACTGGGGCGACGAGGGCAGGTGGCCCAGTGGTCGGGCCACCTGCCCGCATGCGGTGGCGGTTTTCAGTGGAGTCGTGACTTGCCCGTACCAACTCCACAACTCGGAAATCGAGAACTGACTGAAATTCCCCACACTTGCTACTCTCAGAGTTCGGGGGATTCCATGATATCGGGAACGCCCGCCGCGGCAATCGTTTCGCCGACGACGTAGGAGGAGGCCGGACTGGCCAAAAACTGCACCACGTCGGCGATTTCCTCGCTCAATCCGACCCGGCGCTCTACGTCCTCGCGCGCCACATCGTCCGCGCTAATTCCCATCTGGGATTCCAATCCCTTTGTGGCGACGAATCCCGGCGCGACGCAGTTCACCCGGACGCCCGACCCGGCCCACTCGAACGCCAGCGAGCGCGTGAAGTTGATGACCCCGGCTTTCGCCGCCCCGTAGTGGCTCATGTACGGCGACCCCTGCTGGCCCGCGACGCTGGCGATGTTGATGACGGACGCACCAGCGTGTCCACCGTTTTCGTTCTCAGATTCTTCCTTCAGTGCCTCGCCCGCTGCTTGCGTGCAGTGATAGGTTCCGTTCAGGTTGATGTCCATCACCTTCGCCCACCCGTTCGGGCTGATGTCGTCGAAGCCTGCCATGAAACTCGCCCCGGCGTTGTTCACCAGCACGTCGAGTCCGCCGAACTCGGAAACGGTGGCGGAGACGAGTGCATCGACCGCACCGCGGTCGGTCACGTCGCATTCGACCGCGAGCGCGTTTTCTCCGATTTCCTCAGCTACCGGGTCAACGTTTGCCTGCTCACGCGAACAGACCACGACGTTCGCGCCGTCGTCCGCGAACCGCTCCGCGACGATCCTGCCGATTCCGCTGGATGCGCCGGTGATGATGGCCGTCTTCCCGGCGACAGAAAACTGGTCGGTGGTCAACGCTTCCCGCCTCCCGCGCGAAATTCGAACATAGCTGTCAGTAGCCTAGCCAAAACGAAAGGTCTTGCCGTGCCGGAAATTCGATTAGGAAGACGAAATCGGGCGTAAAAGCGAAACCGACCACCGAATAGAAACCCATTCCAGTTACGAAATACTCGGATTGTGGCCAAAATGGGTTTCTGAGTAAACCTATACCAGTTGCGTCCGTGCCTCCTCCAAATGGCCGAAGCCGCGTTCGGCGACGACCGGCAGTTCAAACTCACGGTCGGCGAGGTGACCGGCGCGGTGGGCGATTCGATAACCGTCCTGCCAGTCGTCGTGGCGGTGGCCGCGCTGACCGATTTAGACCTCGCAGTTCTCCTGCTCGGTTTCGCCGTCTTTCAGGTCGTCTGGGGCGTTCGCTACGGCCTGCCGATGTCGGTCGAACCGATGAAGGCGCTCGCCGCGCTGGCAATCGCGGGTGCGCTTTCGGGCGACGAACTGCTGACCGCTGGCCTGCTCGCCGGTTTCGTCCTCCTCGTTCTCGGGAAAACGGGAAGTCTCGAACGACTCACAAATCACGTCGGCGAACCGGTCGTTCGGGGGATTCAGGTCGCGGTCGCGCTCCTCCTCGCCGAGACGGCAGTCGGCCTCGTGCTCTCGAATCCAACGCTCGCGGGACTCGCACTCGGCGTTGCAATCGTCATCGCTGGAGTCGGCTATCGAAAAACCAGCGCACTCGTGATACTCGCGCTCGGGTTCGCGTTCGCCGGGTTTCGCGCCGGATTGCCGACGGCCAGCATTCCGGCGGTTTCGTTCGTTCTCCCTCGCGCGTCGGCGCTCGGGTCGGGCGTCCTCTCGGCGACCGCCGGGCAGTTGGCCATGACGGTCGGAAACGCGGCGGTTGCGACCTCACTGCTCCTGTCAGACCTGCTGGACGCCGAGGTGTCCCCGGACGAACTGGCGACCAGTATGGGCGTGATGAACCTCCTTGCGGTTCCCTTCGGCGCGATGCCGATGTGCCACGGAAGCGGCGGCGTCGCCGGAAAGTACACCTTCGGCGCACGAACCGCCACCGCGAACATCGTTCTCGGCCTGTTCTACGCCCTTGCGGCCCTGTTTGCGGTGCATCTCGTCGCGGCGTTTCCGCTATCCGTCTTGGGCGTCGTCCTCCTCCTCGTCGCGTACGAACTCGGACGCGCGGGGCTTCGAACCGACGACCGTTCGCTGGCGGTCGGAATCGGGATTCTCGGCCTGCTCACGAACGTCGGAATCGCGTTCATCATCGGCGTTCTCGGCTGGCGGCTCCGGAGAAAAGTATAATCGTTGCGCTCCTGTCAACTATGCTATGAGTGACCCCTCGGAACCCTACGGCCCGAATCGCCAGCGAGAAGTGTACGCTGGCGGGATGCTCGCAAATCAGACCCCTGACCTCCCGACATCGCCCGAAAAACTCGCGGAACTCGCCCGCGAATCGCTCTCGCCGGAAGCCCACGCCTACGTCGCGGGGTCGGCCGGTGCTGAGAGCACGAAAGGCGAAAATCGCCGGGCGTTCGACCGCTGGCGAATCGTCCCGCGAATGCTCCGGGACGTGGCAGAGCGCGATTTGTCGGTGGAACTGTTCGGACGAGAACTGCCAGTTCCCGTCCTGCTCGCGCCCATCGGCGTCCAGTCCATCATCCACGAGGAGGGTGAACTCGCCGCCGCACGGGCCGCGAAATCGATGGACGTTCCGCTCGTCTTGAGTTTGGCGTCGTCGGAGACGATGGAGGACGTGGCCGACGAACTCGGCGACACCCTCGCATGGTTCCAACTCTACTGGAGCGCCGACCGCGACGTAACCGTGAGTTTTCTCGAACGGGCCGAAGACGTCGGATTCGAGGCTATCGTCGTCACGCTCGACACGCCGATTATGGGCTGGCGGGAGCGCGACGTGAAACACGCCTACCTCCCCTTCCTCGACCAAGAGGGCGTGGCGAACTACTTCAGCGACCCCGCCTTTCGAGAATCCCTCGATTCCCCGCCGGAGGACGACCCGAACGCCGCGGTCTGGCGGTTCACCGAAATCTTCGGCGACCCGAGTCTGACGTGGAACGACCTCGATTTCCTCCGCGAGCACACCGACCTCCCAATCGTGCTGAAGGGCATCCTCCACCCGGAAGATGCCCGCGAGGCGGTCGAACGCGACGTGGATGGCCTCGTCGTTTCGAACCACGGTGGACGACAGGTTGACGGCGCGATTGGCGCACTGTCTGCCCTCCCCGGCGTCGTGGATGAAGTCGGCGACGAGGTTCCCGTGCTGTTCGACAGCGGCATCCGCCGAGGTGCGGATGCCTTCCGAGCAATCGCCTTGGGTGCGGATGCGGTTCTGCTCGGTCGTCCCTACGTCTATGGCCTCGCAATCGACGGCGAGGACGGGGTTCGGGAAGTGTTACAGAACTTCCTCGCCGACCTCGATTTGACCCTCGCGCTGTCTGGTCACGATTCGTTCGAAACCGTAGACCGGTCGGTGCTGGTCGAGTCCGATTCTCGTCCCTGACCGCTGAATCGACCGCAACAACCGATTTGCATCTGGCGGACGTAGCGCCCGTGATGGACGACCCCGAGAACAGAATCGAGACGCGAGAGGACGCATACGACATCGAATCGTGGGAGCCACGGACGACGACCGACCGACTCGCGCTTCGCCTCTATCGACTGCTCACGGGCGCGACTCGTGGACTAACGTTGTTTCTCGCGCTCACCTTCGTCCTCGCCGAACTCGTTCTGGTCGGCGCGACGGTCGCAGAGCGCCCACTGCTCGGTGTGTTTTCGTTTCTCTCGGTGATTCCGGCGCTCCTGCTCGCGTTCTACATTTGGCGGGCCGACCCGACCGAACGAGAGCCGCTTCCGACGCTCGTGGTCACGTTCCTTCTCGGCGTGGTGTTCGCCGCGTTCGCCGCGATAATCAACACCGTCGGCGCGTTCGCGTTGTCCGGACTCGGGGTCGGCGTCCTCGCCATCGTTCCGTTTTTCTTCCTCGTCGTCGGGCCGGTCGAGGAAACAGTCAAATGGCTCGCAGTGCGGTTTCACGCCTACCGAACGCCGCATTTTCAGACCGCAGTCGATGGCGCGGTGTACGGCGCGATGGCCGGACTGGGCTTTGCGACTATCGAAAACCTGACCTACGTCGTCGGGTCGGTGGAAATGAACGGCGGAGTCGGAACCTCGGTTACGGTTTCCGGAGTCGCAGTGACGCGGGCAATCGTCGGGCCGAACCACGTTCTTTGGGCCGCGATTTCGGGGTACTACCTCGGATTAGCCAAAATCGTCCCCGCCAACCGCGGGCCGATAATCGTCAAGGGAATCGCCATTCCCGCGGTGCTCCACGGTTTCTACAACTCGACTGCCGGACTCGTCACCGAAACGATGGCGTCGGTTGCGGGCGGGAGTGCACTGCTCTGGTTGCTCGTTTACGTTCTCGTCTTTGCCGGACTCGTCGGTGGCTATCTGTTCCAAAAGATTCGTCGGGCGCGGGAGTATTACGAAGGACAGATTCGATTAGGCTGGTAGACTATAATTGTGTTCTTGCTGGCCGTACCTATCTTAGGGTTTCCCGTCGATGAACCGGTATGACAAAATTTACTGGCATAACGACAATCGGAAAACGGGTGTTCTCGGATCTTTCGGAAAAGAACGTGACACTCATGGCGGCGGGCATCGCCTACAACGCGTTTATTTCGCTCGCGCCGATACTGCTGTTGCTCCTCATCGTTGCGAACGTGGTCGGAGGCGGCCTCGAAGAGCGAATCATCGAGGTTGCCAGCGGGTCGCTTCCCGGCCCTATTTCCAACATCATTGAGCAGGTGTTTGAAGGAGAATCGGCCGCGGCGGGGGCGTCGTTCATCGGACTCGTTGTCCTCGTCTGGGGGTCGCTAAAGATATTCCGGAGCCTCGACACGGCCTTCTCCGAAATTTACGATTCCGAGGCAGAGAACTCTATCACCGATCAGATTCGAGATGGCATCGTCGTCCTCGCCGGACTCACGTTCGCCATCTTTGCCACAGTCGCCGTCAGCGCCGTGTTTAGCGTGTTTTCGGACACGGCTCCGTATCTCGGGCTGCTGACTCCGCTGATACTCATCGGAGGGCTGATTCTCGCATTTTTCCCGATGTATTACCTGTTCCCGGACGTGGAACTGGAGTGGAGACAAGTCCTCCCCGGAACCATCTTCGCGGCGGTCGGGTGGGCCGCACTCCAAGCGCTCTTTCAGGTGTATCTGACGTTCAAAGGCGGCGGCTCCGCCAGCCTATTCGGTGGCGTCATCGTCATCATAACGTGGCTTTACTTCTCGGGACTCGTTCTCCTGCTAGGTGCGGTTATCAACTCCATCGTCGGTGGATTCTCGGCGAGCGTTCCCGGAAACTCCGGCCGAACTGCGGCAGATCAGGCCATCGAACGCGAAACGTCCCTGTCCCGCGACGAACTCGCGGCGTACCTTCGCACCCTCCGCGAGGAACTCACTGGCCGCTACGAGGGAATGCGCCCGACCGAGAGCGACCCTGCGGAGAGGCTCCCCAAACCGAGCGGTGATGTCGAATTGGTCGAGCACTCGTCTCCATCAGATGGCGGGGACGAATGGTTCGTCACGCTCCGCTGGCAGTCCGCGCCGGAAGACGAACCCATCACGACCGAAAAATAGAGTTTCGGCAACTTGCCCGGATTATCCCTGTTCGACCAACTCGAACTTCTGTACCTTTCCGGTCGTCGTCCGCGGCAGTTCCTCCACGAACGCGACTTCCCGCGGATGTTTGTACGCCGCGATGTTGTTCAGACAGTACTCCTGAATTTCCTCCGCCGTGATGTCGGCATCCGGAACCGGGACGATGAACGCTTTCACCGTCTCGTTGCGGCGGTTGTCGGGAATCCCGACGACCGCTGCGTCGGCCACGGCTTCGTGTTCGAAGAGAAGTTCCTCGACCTCTCGCGGGTAGACGTTGTAGCCCGCGGTGTTTATCATGTGTTTCTTGCGGTCTACCACGTAGAAAAAGCCGTCTTCGTCCCAGTAGCCGATGTCTCCGGTGTGGAACCAGCGCTTTCCGTCAGTTTCGGTAAACGCCTCTTTCGTCGCCCCCGAGAGTCCGGCATAGCCGCGCATCACGTTCGGCCCGGAGACGACGATTTCGCCGATTACGTCGTCCAGTTCCGCGTCGTCCTCCGCCAGCGGGCCTTCTGGAACGGGAGACTGTTCTTCGAAATCCCCATCCACGACGCGCGCATCGACTCTCTCAATCGTGGTTCCGATGCTTCCGACTCGGCGTCCGTTGTCTGGCGTGTTGAAATGTGTCACCGGACTCGTCTCAGTCAGGCCGTAGCCCTCGTAGATTTTCGCGTCGTACAGTTCCTCGAAGCGTCGGAGCACTTCGATTGGGATACCACCCCCGCCGACCCCGGCGAGTCGAACCGAGGACAAATCGAACTCCGCTGCGTTCGGTTGGTTGATAACGTCGTTGTACATCGCAGGCACGCCGTGCATTATCGTCAGCTCTTCCTCCTCGACCACGGAAAGCGCCTGCTGGGCGTCCCACGTCGGCAGGGGATAGAACGCCCCGCCGCGGAACAGGGTACCGTTCATACAGACCGTCATGCCGTAGATGTGGAACAACGGAAGCACGCCTAGCAAGGAGTCTTCCGTTCCGATTCCGCCGGGAACCAGTTCCGCGGAGGCCTCCGCGTTCGACGTGAGGTTTTCGTGCGTGAGTTCCACGCCTTTCGGGGTGCCGGTCGTCCCGCTGGTGTACGGTTGGACTGCGAGGTCGTCGTCCGCTCTGTCCGCGATTTCGCCGTCGCTCTCGGCGAGGAAGTCGCCGAAGAAAATATCGTCGCCGTCAGTCTCGCCGAGCGTGACGACGTGTTCGACAGCCGTTTCGTCTTGCACTTCCTCCACGAAGGGGACGAGGTCGGGAAGCGTCACGACGACTTCCGCGCCGCTGTCTGCGAGCAGGTGACTGATTTCGCGTGACCTGTACTGTGGATTCATCGGAACCACGACGCCGCCTGCCATGAGCGTTCCGTGGAACGTGACGACGAACTGTGGAACGTTCGGGAGATAGATTGCTACTCGGTCGTCCTCGCCGATACCTCGCTCCGCGAGTCCGCCAGCAAACCCACTGATTTGTGCCCACAGCTCTTCGTAGGTCAGCGTCTGGTCGTCGGTGACGATGGCCGGTTCGTCCGGGTGGTCGGAAACCGTGTTCGCAACGGACGCGGCAAGATTTACCATGGTGGTTTGTAACGCGGGCGGGTGGCATAAAACATCACTGAAAATCGTGCGCGGGAACCGATGTTCGGAAACGGTGTCTGACCATCCTGCGGAACTGCCGTCCGGGGCGAACCACACAAAGTGGGTTCGCCCCTTAAGAGGGTGCTCGTTGTTCACCCGCCATGAACCTTCACTGGCATCGCCGCGACCTTCGGGTTGAAGACAACCGGGCGCTTTCCTCCGGTGACCCCGTCGTTCCTGTGTTCGTGTTCGACCGCGAGGTGCTCGCGCACGCCGCCCCACCGCGCGTCTCGTTCATGCTTTCCGCGCTCGAATCGCTCCGCGAATCGTACCGCGAGCGAGGCGGGGATTTGCTGGTCGTCCACGGCGACCCACGCGAGGAGATTCCGCGAATCGCGGACTCGCTCGACGTGGAGCAGGTCGTCTGGAACCGCGACTACTCCGGATTGGCAAAGCGCCGCGACAGCGAGGTGCGGGATGCGCTTTCCGACGAGGAAATCGTCCAGCAGAGTTTCCATGATTCCCTGCTCCACACCCCCGGAAGCATCACGACGAATCAGGGCGACTACTACTCGGTTTTCACCTACTTCTGGAAGAAGTGGCGCGACCGAGGAAAGGACGATTCGTTCGACGCGCCGGGGGAAGTCGTGGACGGTGCCGATTTAGAGGGAAGCGAGGTCGAAAAGCGAGACCTACCGACGCTCGCCGACCTCGGCTTCGATGAACCGGAAGCCGAAGTTCCAGCAGGGAGTACCGAAACCGCCCGGGAACTGCTTTCCGCGTTCTGTGAAAACGAGGTGTATTCCTACGACGATGAGCGTGATTACCCCGCGCGAGAATGCACTTCCCGCCTCTCTCCGCATCTCAAGTTCGGCACCATCGGAATCCGGGACGTGTGGGAAACGACCGAGCAGGCGAAAAACGACGCCGGGAGTGCCGAGGATGCGGATTCCGTCGATGGCTTTCAACGCCAACTCGCGTGGCGCGATTTCTACGCACACGTCCTCGACAATCGCCCGGATGTGGTCGTGGAGAACTACAAGGACTACCAGTACGACATCGCGTGGCACGACGACCCCGAGGGCGTACAGGCGTGGAAAGACGGAAAAACGGGCTACCCCATCGTGGACGCCGGAATGCGCCAACTGCGCGAGGAGGCGTGGGTTCACAACCGCGTTCGGATGATAGTTGCGGCCTTTCTGACGAAAGACCTGCTTGTGGACTGGCGCGAGGGCTACGACTGGTATCGCCAGAAACTCGTTGACCACGACACCGCGAACGACAACGGCGGGTGGCAGTGGGCCGCCTCGACCGGCACGGACGCCCAACCGTACTTCCGCATCTTCAACCCGATGACGCAGGGCGAGCGATTCGATTCGGACGCAGAATACATCAAACGGTTCGTCCCGGAACTGGAAGGCGTACCGCCGAAGAAGATTCACAAGTGGAACGAACTGGACGAAGAAGAGCGCGAGAATCTCGCTCCGGACTATCCCGGCCCAATCGTTGACCACTCCGAACGGCGCGAAGATGCGATTGCGATGTTCGAAAACGCGAAAGGATAGTTAGAGCGCCATCACCGCAAAGTACGACAACGGTGTCGGTTCCGGTATGACCGACGGGGAAACCCGGGATTACGACCCCGGCGCTCGGGAAAACAGGGGAATCGGACGGGAGTTGGCGGAGGGAAACACCGAACTGAGGAGTGCGCTCGCACACTTTTATCGCGGCGAAATGGATAGGACGAACACGTGGCGACAACGACTCAACCAGACGACGTACTGGGCGATAACGCTCATGGCGGCCATCCTGACGTGGGCGTTTTCGAGTCGGGAGAATCCACACTACTTGCTCCTCATCGAGATGCTCGTCGTGACTGCATTCCTCGGGATGGAAGCGCGGCGATACCGTGGTTACGACATTTGGCGCTCCCGAATTCGCACGCTACAGGAAAACGTGTTCTCTCCCGCACTGAACCCGGCGACGGACGTGGAGACGATCGATTGGCGCGACGATCTAAGTGAGGACGTTCGCCGACCGACGCCGAAGATTTCCATCGTGGCGGCGCTCGCCCACCGTCTCCACCGGGTGTACCTTCCACTCCTGTCCCTGATTCTCGTCGCGTGGGTCGTCCGCGTCACGACGTTCGAAGTGACCGAAACGCAGGAGTCGGGACAATCCACGGCACCGCCGTCGTATCAGCCGTCACTCTCTTCTACATTGGACTGCTGGTCATCACGTTCTGGCCGGGGGCGCACCACGTGAAGGGCGAAATCTACGACGACTACCGGACGATTTCGGTGGAGTTTGTGCAAGCAGCCGGCGGCTGGATGCGAAGGAGCGAACCGGTCGAAAACTTCGGCAGGTGTAGCTTTCGAAATCGAGCAGAAGTCGGTGTCTTTCGGGTGCTCGTCTCCCGTCTCAAATGTCGAGGCGGCATTCACGCGGGTCGCCTGCTCGTACGAGGAAGAACAACAGAAGGACAAGACCACCGACGCGAAGCAGGTCACCGTGGAAGGGCATGGCCGCCAGCGCGCCCGCAAACCCGAGGAATCCGAGCAGTCCGGCCCCGCAGCTCGCACATCCGGAAGCGATGAGGCCGGGAAGCACGCCAGTCAGGTCGGAAAGGCTGGAAACCCCGCCGACCTGCACTTGCGCGACGGTGTTCGTCACCGCAACGCCCGTCAATATTGCGTAGCTGACGATGAGTGCGATTCCGAAGATTCCGTTCGTCGCTAGCACGTTTTCGGTGAGGAGGACAACTGTGTCGTCAAACCAGTGCATTCCCGCCCCGAGCATCTGCATCGACATCTCGGGAAACGTCGAGAGGATGAGCAGGAGATACGTTAGCCCCGCAACGATAGCAGTCACGGTCACTCGCCGAACGGAGGTCAGCGGGTATCTGAGGGCCGCGGCGAGTTCCGACAGTATTCGTCGGGTGCGCGTTCGGACAGTCATGCGTTCTGAATCTTCTGAATCGAACTTTCGAACCGCTTGTAGGGCTGTGCGCCGACGATTTTTCCGGCCTTTTCGGACTCGCGGTTGAACAGGATGAATCCCGGCGTTACGCTTATGTCACTTTCTTTGCCGGTGTTGATGTCGCCCGAGACGCTCGATTTGAGCGACCCCTGTTCGTCTTTCAAACACGATTGAACCGCCTCCGCGTCCACGCCGTCCACGGAACGGGTGATGTCGAGTAGGTTCGATTTCGACGCCCAACCGGTGTTCGGCTTTTCCTGCTCATCGAACACCGTCGAATGCCAGCGTTTGAATGCGCCCGGATTGTCGTCCCGAACCTGCCGCCAGACGCATTTCGACATTCTGGCCGCCGTTTCCGATGCATTCCCGACGTTCGGCAGTTCGAGGACGACGAACCGAACGGTTCCGGGCTGAATCTGCTTGTCAACCAACCGTGGAAACGTCATCTGTTCGAACCGATTGCAGAACGGACACTGATAGTCAGTCCAGTAGTAGATGTCCACGGTGGCGTCCTCCGACCCGAGAATGGGGTTGTCCTGCAAGTCGATTCCGTATCCCGTCGTCTCGTCGCTCGCATACGAAAGCGACCCACCGGATTCGCCAGTCCTCGTATCTCCTTGTGCCGGTTCTGAACGAGGGGTCGTCGTGTTGTCCGATTGCGGTAGGCTACTCGTGCATCCGGCCAGTCCGACGAGTGTTGCAGTCGCACCGAGAAACTGCCTCCGTCTCTTCATCGTATCGTCAGTCATATGCGTCTCAGTTCGAGTGACAGTGCCCGCAGTTATATTTACGGAGGAGCGTTTTCAGAGTCGGAAGTCGTTCGATGCGTTTTAACCCCCGAACTGACCTTATGAACGTGTGAGTGGGGAGCCGAGTCCAGCCGAGTTGTTCCGCTTGCTGGACGACGAGTACGCCCGGGCCATCCTCACCAAAACGAGCGAACGACCGATGTCAGCACAGACCTTAAGCACCGAATGTGATGCCTCGCTCCCGACCATCTACCGGCGGCTCAACGATTTAGAAGCGTGCAATTTAATCGAGAAGTTCACCCGACCGGAACCGGACGGAAACCACCGTTCGATGTACGAATCGACAGTCGGACACGTCGAAATCGACATCGAGGAGGGTGTGCTCGACGTTGAGATGACCAAACGAGAGGACGTGGCCGACCGCTTCACTCGCGTGTGGAGCGACATGCGAGGTGACTGACGATGCGTATCGAACTCCTCGCTGGAAAGCTGCTCGTCATGGCGCTCGGATTGCTTATCGCCTATCAGGGCTTTCGCGGCTATCGACGCAATCACAGCGAACCGATGTTTTTCGTCGCCATCGGGTTCTTGTTTCTCACCGCGGGCGGAACGATGGGTTGTACGCTCATCCACACGCTCGGCATTTCGGCGTTTTCGCTCGGCATCGCACAGACGGTGCTGGTCGCAACCGGGATGGGGTTCGTTCTCTACTCGCTGTATGGGTGAGTAAGTCGAAATTTTCGCGGCCTCGAAAGACTGTGTCTTTCGGCAATTCCGTTTGAACCGGCATCAGTTGAAGAAGTAGTCGGTCGTTCTGAATCAGCGAAAAAAGCAACTAACGTCACCGATACTTGCTGGCTCAAACGGAGCCCTCAGTCGGGTTTCGCTCCTTTCAGTCGCTTGAACCTCCTTCGCCCTCCATCCACCAGGACAGCCCGTGGTTAGCGAAAATTCCATCGCAAACGTGTTCGCCAGATACGTCTCAAACGCTCCCGCTGTCGTTTGCCTCAACACTTAACACGACCACCGTTGACCAGAGTTGACGGGGGTAATTATGGCAACCTACGAACTACCGGAGTTACCGTACGACTACGATGCACTGGAACCGTCCATCGACGCGCGAATCATGGAACTGCACCACGACAAGCACCACCAAGGCTACGTCGATGGTGCGAACTCGGCGCTCGACACACTGGAAACGATGCGCGATAACGACGACTGGGGTGACGTGAAGGGCGTCGAACGAAACCTCGCGTTCAACCTCTCGGGGCACGTAAACCACAGCGTCTTCTGGGAAAACATGTCTCCGGACGGCGGCGGGGAACCCGGCGGCGAACTCGCCGACGCGATGGACGAGCATTTCGGCGGTTTCGACCAGTTCAAGAGCCACTTTTCGGCGGCCGCAAAGGGTGTCGAAGGTTCGGGATGGGGGATGTTAGTGTACGACTTCGTGGCGGACAAACCCATCGTAACCATGGCCGAGAACCACCAGAACCAGAGTCCGATGGCGGAACCGCTGCTCGTGCTGGACGTGTGGGAACACGCCTACTACCTCCAGTACGAGAACAACCGGGGCGAGTACGTGGACAACTTCTGGGACGTGGTGAACTGGGACGATGTGGCGGAGCGATTCGATGCAGCCCAAAGCATGTAATCTCCGTCGAAGCGCCCTAAATAGGTATTTTTTGCCGGAATATCGTGTTGTGTGTTAGCGAACTTCTCCTCAAGGTTTAACAGCGAGTGGCGAGATGTATTTGACGGAGGTATACATATATGCCAGAACAATCGAACGCGGAACTGCCGCCACTTCCGTACGACTACGACGCGCTGGAACCCCACATCTCCGAACAGGTGCTCGAATGGCACCACGACACGCACCATCAGGGCTACGTAAACGGCCTCAACAGTGCCGAGGAAACCCTCGCGGAGAACCGCGAATCCGGCGACTACTCCAGCACGGCGGGTGCGCTGGGTAACATCACCCACAACGGCTGTGGACATTACCTCCACACCCTGTTCTGGGACAACATGGACGAGAACGGCGGCGGCGAACCCGAGGGCGACCTCGCAGACCGCATCGCCGAGGACTTCGGCTCCTACGAGGGTTGGAAGGGCGAGTTCAAGGCTGCCGCGAGCGCCGCAGGTGGCTGGGCGCTTCTCGTGTACGACCCAGTCGCAAAACAGCTTCGCAACGTCAAAGTTGGCAAGCACGACCAGGGCGCACTCTGGGGTAGCCACCCGATTCTCGCACTCGACGTGTGGGAGCACTCCTACTACTACGACTACGGTCCAGACCGCGGCGACTTCATCGACAACTTCTTCGAGGTCGTCGATTGGGACGAGGTTGCTGACCAGTACGAAAACGTCGCGCCGCGGTTCGAATAACGGGCCGAACCAACCGATATTTTTGCGCAGAAAATTCACGAGCGACCGCTGTACCGCGTCCGCGAGTTCACTTACTGACGTTCGGATTCCGTTGCCACCGTCGGCACGTCGTACCCGGACGCGATATCGGTGACGTGCTGAAAGAGCGCTTCGTAATCGTGGCCGCCTGATTGGAGGTCGAGGCTGGCGAATACGCCGACGTTTCGCTCGTCGTCCGCGAAAAACATCCGGAACTGTTCAAAATCGTCGAATCCCCGAACCGTGTACTGGTAGGATGCGTAGTACAATTGGTCGTAGGTGTCCCGAGTGACGAATCCGAACCGTTCGTTATCGACGAACTTCGAAACGTCGATTTCGTCGAGTTTGTCCGCAACGTCGTCGCGGAGATACAACATTTCGAAATCCGACTGGTCGAACAACCAGATATCTCGTAGGTTTTCGCCGCCAAATTCGGCAAATGCCGATACGAGAGCCTCTTTCGTCTCGCTCCCCTGCTCCTCGGGCATGTCATTCTCTATCTCGAACGCTCCATTATAAAAACTCGGATATGAATGTAATTTGTTATATCCACGACCGAGTGGCAAGAATATTCTCCGTCGGCCCATCGCCGATTCGTGAGGTTTTACGCCGGGAAGAACGTATCCCCGCGCATGCCGAAAGCGAAGGACGACTTCGAGCAGTTGTATCCGTGCGATTTCTACGAACCGGGCGAACTGCTCGACGCGGACATGATGTACAGCGTGTACGAAATCGCGCGACTCCTGCAAGGACTCGACCCCGATGCAGAAATCGACGTCGAGACGGAAACCATCCTCCTCGACTGGGCGATTCCGTGGATTATGCGCAACGCGGACGAACTCGTCGTGGCGGAACCGCCGAGCGACGAGGAACCCGGCTACTACGGCCTGAAGACATGACGATTCTCGTCGCGGGAAGCGACCGAGTGGATGCGGGCAAGACGACGTTCACGGTCGGACTGCTCTCACACCTCGACGCCGTCGGGTTCAAACCCCGCGCTGGCAACGACTTCTGGTTCGACCACGACGACGCCATGACCGCCATCTCGGAGGGGCGACTCTACGGCAAGGATTCCACCCGCCTCGCGGAGGCAAGCGCGGGCGACCATGCCCCGGAAGACGTGAATCCGGTTCACCGACTGTGGTGGCCTGCACCGGGAAAAGGGAAAGGCCTACTCGGCCAAACTCACCGCGAGTTCCTCGTTGACCGCGTCGGCAAAAGTTTCGTCGTGAACGGAACGACCGAGCTCCCAACGACTGTCCAAGAAAATCTGCCCCTGTCCGACGCCGTCACCATCGAATCGGTTCCGGAACTGAACGACCAGACAGAACGGCGCTATTTGCCGCACTTTCGCGCGCTGGCGGAGCGGATCGAAAAAGAAGACCGCGCCGTCGTGGAATCCTACAGCGACATCGCCCGCCCGATTCAGGGTATCGAATTCGAGACGGTCGCGGTCGTCGAACCGCGACGACTCCGCGTGTACGACGGGAGACGCTACGCGAAGGCCTGTGAAGTCGCGGACAGCAGTGCTAGAGACGGGTCGCTCGAAAAGCGCGTCGAAAACGTGGTGAATCTGCTCGAACCAACGGAGACGCACACGCTCGAACCACTGACGAAGGCGGAGCGTTCCGCCCCCGAGAAGACGACGGCGGTGTACGAGAGCGCATACGAGACGCTTCGATAGAACGACAAAAATCAGTACATCCGGGCCGCCTTCCCCGCGAGTTCGATGTCGTGATACGGATTCGTCGTCACGCTCGGCCCGTGGCCGGTGTGCATCTCCTGTAAATCCTCGTCCGCCGTGACCGCCACGCGGTCGATGCTCTTGATGAGTGCCTCCCGGTCACCCTCTTCCAAGTCGGTGCGCCCGAAACTGCCGTTCTGGAAGATGAGGTCGCCAGCGAACAGGATTCCCGCCGATTCCGAGTAGAAACAGAGATGGTCGTTTTTGTGTCCCGGCGTGTGGAGCGCGAGATAATCGTCGTCGCCGACTGTCACGGTCTCTTCGTCCTCAATTGCGACATCCACGCCGGACTGGTCGGTGTCGAAACCATACGCCTCCACGTCGAAGGCGTCTTTGACGCTTTCGAGATTTCCGACGTGGTCGGGGTGGGTGTGCGTGAGGACGACGGCGTCCAAATCGTCTACGTGTTCCTCGATTTTTCCGACAGCATCGAAATTTGCGCCAGTATCGACGAGCACGGTTCGCTCGCCGGTCACGAGAAAGGCGTTGCTGGTGAACGACTGGACGCCCGCCGCGATGTTTCGAATCATGGGTAATCGTGTGGTCGTACAACGAGGGTGGCTTTCCGGTTTTCGTTCCGTTCTTCCTGATTCCGCCGAGGATTTGCTACTCCTCCGCGAGTTCCTCGACCAGCGTGTCCAAACTGTAGCTCTGGAGGACACGGTGGGAGTCTCGAAGTGTGGAGATGACGAACGTCGAGTTCGTCCGGTCTACCTCCTCGATGCTCTCGAAATCGCTGATGAGTCGTTCGACCATCTCGCGCCCGGAGAGATGAGCGACGACGATGAAGTCCGTCTCACCCATGGTGAAGTACGCCTGCGTGACGCCTTCGATGTCCAGAATCTTCTCGCCGAAATCGGCGTATGACCCGGTGTAGTCGGCGAACACTTCGACGACGACGGTGACGCCGAGGCCGAACGCCTCTAAGTCGATGTCGTAGAGGTCGTTTTCGATGACGCCAGCATCTCTGAGGTTGTTCAGTCGGTAGTGAATGGTCGAAACCGGGATTCCGGTTTCCTCGTTGAGTTTTTCGGGACTTCCGGTTTCCAAGTCCGAAATCGCCTTGAGCAGTGTAACGTCGCGCTCGTCCATTGCCCTGAATTGTCGGTGCCGACACTTAATATCTGGATTTTACCCGTGGGAGTGCGACACACTAACGCCCTCAAAATCCTATCGAATAAAAATTGGAGAAATATTACTCCCACATACTCGCCAAAAATTGCCTATGAATCAGTATCGAACGATAATGTTGTAGAAGGATTTAACAACCCGTACCGAATAGAGTTGAATAGAAATCCATGATTACGTCTAAAGTTGGTAGACTTCTACCACGAACCGAGGTATTGTTCGTATTGCTAGCCGGATTCTGGGGAACGTCGTTCGTCACCATCGAAGTCGGCCTTCACCACTTTCCGCCGATTCTGTTTGCCGCGCTCCGGTACGACGTGGCCGGACTGGCGATTCTCGGCTACGCGGTTGCGACGACTGACCGCTGGAAGCCACAGAGCAGAGCCGACATCCTCTCGATTTTGGCCATCGGCGTGTTCATCATCGCGGGTCACCACGGCTTTCTCTATCTCGGTCAACAGTACGTTCCCGGCGCGCTCGCGTCGGTCATCATCAGCCTTACGCCAGTCCTGACTGCCGTCTTCGCCAGCGCGATGCTCGCGGACGAACACATCACGCCGCTCGGGATTCTCGGATTCGCCTTCGGCGTCGCTGGTGTCGCCATCGTCGCCGACCCGAACCCGGAAAACTTGCTTTCTGTCGGTATCATCGGAATCGGCCTCGTCTTCCTCGGCGGCGTGTCGTTCGCGCTGGGTTCGGTTCTCACCCAACCGCTCGAAACCGACCTCTCGCTCCCCGCGCTTCAGGGCTGGTCGATGATGCTCGGGTCCGGCCTGCTCCACATCTTGAGCGGTGCGCGCGGTGAATCCTTCGCTGCAATCGACTGGTCGTTCACCGCCATCGCTTCGCTGGTGTACCTGACTCTCGTTTCCGGCGTCGTCGCGTTTCTGCTCTACTTCCACCTGCTGGACGAAATCGGCCCGACGGAACTCAATCTCGTCGCCTATCTCGAACCCGTGGTTGCGACCATCCTCACGTGGGCGTTGTTCGGTCAACTGGTGGCGTCAACGACGCTCGTCGGATTTGGTGCGATTTTCGCCGGATTCGCTCTGCTGAAACGCGATGCGCTGTTCGAAGTCGTGCGCTCGCTTTCGCCGACCGCTGGTCGGGCCTGATTCCCCACATCACTTTTCGCCCCCCTCGCCCTACGCCTTCGCATGGCAACACGCAACGTGGGTGACACGGGGAGCGCGGATGACGCGACCGACCCGGCCCGTGACGACCGGGCGAACTACGACTATCACGATGAAACCGTGAAACGCCCCGGACTCGTCTCCGACCTCGAAAGAGTGGTCGAGGGCGAAGTCCGGTTCGACGAATACTCTCGACAACTGTACGCGACGGACGCGAGCGCCTACGAAGTGACTCCTATCGGGGTCGTTTTCCCGACTTCCACCGCGGACGTTTCCGCGGTGATGTCCTACTGCGCGGAACGCGAAATTCCGGTGCTGCCGCGCGGTGGCGGGACGAGTCTCGCCGGACAGTCCGTCAACGAAGCAGTCGTGCTTGATTTCACTCGGCATATGGACGGTCTGCTCGATTTCGACCCCAAGAATCGAATCGCCCGCGCGCAACCCGGCATTGTCCTCGGCGAACTGAACCGAACCCTTGCAGACCACGAGTTGAAGTTCGCACCCGACCCCGCGTGGGGCGACAAAAGCGCACTCGGCGGGGCTATCGGGAACAACTCGACCGGTTCCCATTCACTGAAATACGGGAAAACGGACGCCTACGTAGAAGAATGTGAAGTCGTCCTCGCGGACGGAACCGTGACGCGGTTCGGCGAGATTACGATGGCCGAACTTCGAGAAAGGGCGGATCCGGAGTCGCCCGGCGACCCCGGATCCGTCGATGGAAACGACGCGAAATCGGACGCCAAAACCGACCTCGAAACGCGAATCTACGCCGAAATCCTGCGAATCGTGGAGGAAGAATCCGACGCGATTCAGGACGTGTTTCCGCAGTTGAAGCGCAACGTTTCGGGGTACAATCTGGATAGACTGGTAGAGGAGAGCGAAGACGGGACAATCAACGTCGCCAGACTGCTCGCCGGAAGCGAGGGGACGCTGGCCATCATCACGGAGGCGACCGTGAGCCTCGAACCGGTTCCGGAAACGAAGTCGATAGCACTCCTCACCTACGACAACCTCATCGACGCGATGGCGGACGTGGCTCCGATTCTCGACCACGAACCGTCGGCCGTGGAAGTGCTGGACGACGTGCTGATTTCGCTCGCCCGCGACACCGAGGAGTTTCGCGATGTAGTCGAAATGCTGCCCGAGGGAACCGACTCGGTTCTGCTCGTGGAGTTCTACGCCGAAAACGACGAAGAGGGGCGAGAAAAAGTCGCAAAACTGCGGGACGACCGCGAAGGAAAAACCGCACTGTCGGCGATGGAAGCCCACGACAAGGACGAGCGCGCGCGGTTCTGGAAACTCCGGAAATCCGGGCTTCCGATTTTGCTCTCGCGTACTTCCGACGCGAAACACATCTCCTTTATCGAGGACGCGGCGGTTCCCCCCGAGAATCTGCCGGAGTACATCGAGGATTTTCAGCGGGTGTTGGAGGAAAACGACACGTTCGCCAGCTTTTACGCGCACGCCGGGCCGGGGTGCCTGCACATTCGGCCCCTCGTCAACACGAAAAGTCCGGCAGGAGTGAACCAGATGGAAGCCATCGCTGACGGCGTGACAGACCTTGTGGTCGAGTACGGCGGGAGCGTGTCGGGCGAACACGGCGACGGACGCGCCAGAACGCAGTGGAACCGAAAACTGTACGGCGACCACGTCTGGGGCGTCTTCCGCGACCTCAAAACCGCATTCGACCCGGATTGGCTCCTCAATCCGGGGCAGGTCTGCGGCGACGTGGATATGACCGAAAACCTGCGATTCGACCCAAAATACGAGTTCGATTCAGGGTTCGACCCCGTTCTCGATTGGCAGAACGAAAATGGCTTTCAGGGCATGGTCGAACTCTGTCACGGCTGTGGCGGCTGTCGCGGCGGGCAGGAAACCACGGGCGGCGTGATGTGTCCGACCTATCGCGCGGCGGACGAGGAAATCACGAGTACGCGAGGCCGAGCGAACATGCTCCGACAGGCGATGAGCGGGGAGTTGGAGACGGTCGCCTCCACCTCCCCGGGACAGAACGCCGCCGACTCGGAGCAGGCCTCGCCCGCGGAGAAAGGAAACGAGCAGTTCGACGTGGAGTTCATGCACGAGGTGTTAGACCTCTGTATCGGCTGTAAGGGCTGTGCCCGCGACTGCCCCTCGGGCGTCGATATGGCGAAACTCAAAGCCGAAGTCGAACACGAACACCACGAGCGACACGGCGCGAGCCTCCGCGACAAACTGTTCGCCAACATCAACCGACTGTCCGCGCTCGGGAGCAAACTCGCACCGGTTTCGAACTGGGCGACGAAAGTTCCGGGGTCGCGCCTCCTCGCCGAGAAGACGGTCGGAATCGCGCGCGAACGAAGCCTGCCAAAATTCCACGAGGAGAGCCTCGAAGAGTGGTTCGAAAGTCGTGGTGGTGGGCGCGTCCCCGAGCAGGACGCGACGCGTCGCGTCGTGCTCTTTCCGGACACCTACACGAACTACAACCATCCCGAGGCCGGAAAGGCCGCAATTCGCGTGCTCGAATCGGCGGGCGTGCACGTCAGGATTCCGGACGACGTGACGGCGAGCGGACGACCTGCCCACTCCAAAGGCTTCCTCGACACCGCGCGCGACCAAGCCGAGACGAACGTCTCGGCGCTCGCGCCCTTCGTCCGGGACGGATGGGACGTCGTCGTGGTCGAACCCTCCGACGCCGTGATGTTCCAGTCGGACTACCTAGATTTGCTCCCCGCGACGGAAGAATCGGGTTCCTCAAGCGGCCAGTACACCGAACCGCGCGCCGCCGACCCGGATGCGGGTGGCCTCCGAACCGAAGCGGAACGACTGGCCGCGAACGCCTACGGAATTTGTGAGTATCTCGATGAGTACGACTTCGACCTCCCGCTCGCCGGAACCGGGTCGCTGACCTACCACGGTCACTGCCACCAGAAGGCGACCAAAAAAGACCATCACGCGGTCGGTGTCCTCCGCAGAGCAGGATACGAGGTAGACCCGTTGGATTCGGGATGCTGTGGCATGGCGGGCAGTTTCGGCTACGAGGCCGAACATTACTCGATGAGCAAGGCAGTTGGCTCCATCCTGTTCGACCAAGTCGAAGAAAGCGACGGAACTGAAGTCGTCGCGCCCGGCGCGTCCTGCCGCACCCAACTCGGCGACTGGCAGGGTGCGGAACCGCCACATCCAATCGAGAAAATCGCCGACGCGCTTCGATGAGTAGCATTTGACCGTCAGAATCCGATGAATTTGTCCCGGCGGTACACGTCAAGTTCGCTGACGGTCGAATTTTCCATTTTCGCCGCAAACGCAATCGCGTCCGCGACTTCTTCCGGTTCAGTCACCTCGCCCTCGGCGAACCGCTCTTCGAACGATTCGCCGTAAGCGGAGCCGAACTCGGTGCGGACTTCTGACGGATTGACCACGGTAACCGCCACGTCGTCGTCCCCGACCTGCCCCTCCAGACTGTGTGCGAACCCGCGAACCCACCACTTCGTCGCGGCGTAGACGGGGTTGAACGGCCGCGGATACTGGCCCGCGAAACTGCCGACGAAAATCAGATTTCCGCCCGACTCGCGGAGGTGAGGGAGTGCGGTTCTCGTCGCAAAGAAGACGCCATCGACGTTCGTCTCCTGCATGGTTCGAAACTCCTCCGTCGAGAGGTCGTCTACCACTTCTCCGCGCGCGAGTCCGGCGTTGTTCACGAGAATGTCCAAGCCACCGAATTCAGATACTGTTTCTTCGACCATCGAAGAAACGGCGTCCTCGTCGCGCACGTCTGCGGGGCAGACGTTCGTTCCGGCGTCGTACTCCGATTCGAGTGTTTCCGCGATTTCGGTTAGTTTTCCTTCGCGCCGCGCCGAGAGCGCGACGCGTGCGCCGTCGCGCGCGCGCCGTCGCGCGCGAGGGCGTGGGCAGTCGCCCGTCCGATACCCGAACTCGCACCCGTTATCAGCGCGCTCTTTCCGGAGAGTGGTGTTTCTGCCATACCTTTCGTTCTTCGTCGGAGAGGTTCGTTCTTTCCCCTGTTTCCGACGAACGTCGTCGAGTCGCTCTCCGCTCCCTGCCGCGACCCGGACAGTTTTCTTGGTAGCGATTCACATGCTGCGTAATGCTCGTACTCCGCGGTGCGGACGTGGTGGATGCAAACGGAATCAGGGAAGCTGACGTGGCAATCAAAGACGGAACAATCGTCTCCGTGGGGGACGCGCCCGACGACACCGAGGAAATCGACGCCAGCGGGAAGTTCGTCGCGCCGGGACTCATCGACGCGCACGTTCACTTGATGATGGACGGTCGTCCGGACGTGACCTCCATCGTGGACGACAACGAAACCATGTTGGCCTACCGCGCGGCCGCAAATCTCAGGTCGGCACTCGAAGCGGGCGTAACGGCAGTCCGCGACCTCGGCGCGCCACGGTCGCTCGCAATCGACGCACGAGACGCCGTCGATGAAGGCGTCCTCAACGGCCCACAGGTAGTCGCCTGCGGGGAAAACATCGTGATGACCGGCGGACACGGCCACTGGTTCGGACGCGAAGCCGACGGTGGCGCGGAAGTCAGAAAGGCGGTCAGAGAGCAACTCAAGCGCGGCGCGGACGTTATCAAATGTATGGCGACCGGGGGCGTTCTCACCGAGGGCGCAATTACCGGCGCGCCGGAACTCGACGAAGACGAACTGTCCGCGCTCGTTGAAGCCGCGAGTGCGAAATACGTCCCGACCGCGGCCCACGCGCACGGAACGGAAGGTATCAAAAACGCCGTCCACGCCGGAATTTCGAGCATCGAACACGGAACGTTCATGGACAGAGACGCGGCGGAGCTGATGGCCGAGAAGGGCACGTACTGGGTACCAACTGTCAAAGCATCGGACGGAATTTTGACCGAAGGTGTCGAAGCTGGAATCCCCGAATACGCCGTCGAGAAAGGAGAAGAGGCCGCGAACGCCATGGCGGATGCGTTCGAGTACGCACTCGACGCGGACGTGAAAATTGCGATGGGAACCGACGCCGGGACGCCGTTCAACTTCCACGGAGATATTCCGGAAGAACTGGAATTGATGGTCAAGTACGGACTGACGCCGGAGCATGCACTGGAAGCCGCGACGGTCAACGCCGCAGACCTGCTTGGACTGTCGGATGTCGGACTGGTCAAAGAAGGGTGTCGAGCAGACCTCGTCGTCCTCGACGCTGACCCCCGCGAGAACGTGACTGCGTGGCAATCGCCAGCACATGTCGTGTCACATGGAACCATTGTTCGCTGACGCGCGCACGTCACAAGGTCTTTTATATCCGGGCATGGACGAATAATGTACATGAGACGGCTCCTGGCTGTCGGCCTCATCACGGTACTCCTCATCGGGTCGCTTCCCGCGTTCGGAGCGACTCAGAGCGATGCCCCGACGACTCCGCAGACGATTACCACCTCCCAGGAGTTCGACGATGTCGAGTTTCACATTCTCGTCTACGACAACGGGTCTGCTCAATGGACGTTTCGGTACGAACGAACCTTAGCCAACGAGCAGGAACGAAACCAGTTCCAACAGTTCGCACAGGAGTTCAACAACTCGCAGACGGAACTCTACACGGACTTTCAGAAGAACGCCGTCGAATTGACTAACACAGGTGGAAACGCAACCGGGCGGGTGATGAAGGCCGAAAACTTCTCGAAAAATGCCTATATTGGCGGTGGCGGTCTGAACAAGAATCGCGGTATCGTTGAAATGTCATTCAAATGGAGTTCCTTCGCCGCACAGGACTCCGGTTCCATCGTTATCGGTGACGTGTTCAAAGGTGGTCTCTATCTCGGAGAGAACCAAACCCTCGTCGTCGAACCGGAAGAGGGGATGATATTCAAATCTGCGGAACCGACGGAACAGCGGAACATGACCGACGAGACGCTCGCAGAAAGTGACACCGTCTCGTGGAGCGGCCCATACGAGTTCAACGACCAACGACCGAAAGTGGCGTTTAACTCCGTGCAAGAAACCACGACCGTTTCGGGGACGACAACTCCGGGTTCCGGTGCACCACCGGGAAGCGGCGGTGAAGAGCCGAACGCACAATCACCGATGATGTTGTTCATCGCCGCCGTCGTCCTGCTCATTGGATTGGCCGCGGTGTTTGCGTGGCGACAGGGCAACCTCGGCTCGCTTTCGTCCACACAGAGCACTCCCCGCGGTGGCGGCGGCGGTGCGACCACGCCGGAATCGAACAGCGGCGGGAACGCCAAACCGGCTGTCAGCGACGAGGAACTGCTAACCGACGAGGCCCGCGTGAAGAAACTGCTCCGCGAAAACGGCGGTCGGATGAAGCAGGTGAACATCGTGGATGAAACCGGTTGGTCGAAATCCAAGGTGAGCATGCTCCTCTCCGAGATGGAAGACGAAGGCGAAATCAGCAAACTCCGAGTTGGCCGCGAGAACATCATCAGTTTGGACGGGCACGAACCGGATGCCGCCGGGTCGCCGCTCGACCGCTGACGAGCTATCTTTTTGTTGGCAGGTTGTACTTCGACTTGCGTCTGTTTGCGGGTCTGAATATGCCATCCCGGGCCACAGTGTCGCCAAAACGCAACTGTTAAACAGTCCGTGCGATTATCCAAGAATGCGCTCCGTTGGTGTAGTCCGGCCAATCATCTTGCCCTCTCACGGCAAGGACCAGGGTTCGAATCCCTGACGGAGCACTCAACTTCTTCCAGTCTCCCAGTTTCGAGCGGTGGCAGTAGGTGTATCACGATGCCCCTTCAGGGCAATCACGAAACTCGGACGACCGCATCACGCCGCAGTATAGCGATTCCACCAAATTGTCCGGCACCCAGACTCGCCGGATTCACAAGTCATCGATGGGAGCGCCGTCTGTCGACTTTTACAAATTGTCGAGATAGAGTGAACGTCGATCAGACAGGGACACTCTTAGTTGGCCGACGCGCAATCAGCAAGGAGTCTGTGAGCCACATATGAGCAACTTAGACGGCCTCACTATCGTCTCTGGCGTATCGGAACAACAGCTCAATCGACGCCAGCTCGTCGACTACCGATCGCAACGCACCGACTGTCTAAACTGGTTGCTGCACTTCGGAAAGAACCCAGTACACGTCGAGGGATATGCCTTCGAGACGGTTCGCGCGCGAGCGAATCGGATGGACATCTTCTATCGGTGGGTGTGGGAGCAAGAAGGTCGATACGTTTCGGACGTCACCCACGACCACGCCGATGAGTACATGAAATTTCTCGCTTACAAGGACACGAGCAACGTGGACAAAGCTAATCACCAGAAAGCGGTGAAGAAAACAGATCCATAGCCGGGAATTCCCGTCTTTCATTGTCCAGCGCGGCGGGGATGCCTATGACAGATACCAACGATCCTGAAGGCATTGTTTCAATGGCGATAGCAAACGTACCTGCTCAGTATGCTGAATCCTATGTACGACAAGAGTTAATACACTATACATAGAATATGGACTGTGATGTCGACGGACGACCAAACACCCACAGCGGCGAACCCAGAGGAGACGTTCAATAATCTCCTCACGTACGCTGAACTTCTCAATACACCACGGCTGGCTCGTCTCTACATCTATATTCTTCAGAATGGCCCTGTCGAAATCGAGACGATCAAGCAAGACCTCGGAATGGCACATTCAACGACCTACAAGTACGTTGGTCAACTCGAAGAGATGGATGTCCTGTCTCGAAATGAGGATGCGACGCCAACAACGGTTACCGTCGTTCCAATTCGTCTGCAACTCGATACCGAACATGGAGATATTCTTGCGACACCCACACTGATCGATGCAATTGGACGGCAACTCGCGTCCGAGGACATCCGGGTGTTCGTCGAACGACAGGGAATCGCCAAATTGGCTGCTGCACTCCACTACACCCTTCGCGTTATGGATGGTGAGCTCACACAACGAACCGCAGCAAAGAAGCTCGGTGTCCATCCTGTCGAAGGAATGACCGTGTTCACGGCGCTCCAAGACGTCGTTGAGGATGCTGCATCCTATGACCCGTACTTGGAGCGTTCCAAATAATGGCCGGGACAACGATTCCAAGCGACAGCAAGGCCATTATCGACAGTAGCGTTCTCTTCGCGATGGGCGGCCCGTCGAATGGCAAATACCAAGCCTTCGAGCGGTTCGTCCGTCGGCAAAATATCACAGTGATTGTCCCTGAACAAGTAGCTGAAGAACTGGGTGAAAGTCCCGGCGCATACGAGTATCAACGCGACCGGCTTCGAGCAGCCCAAGACGCTGGTTGGTTGTCGCCCGGTCACATCGATTTTTCCGTCTCGCGTGTTTCCGAAGTTGTAGACACGACCCGGACGCGAATGGCAGCACTCTCAGCGGACGACGTCACGGAAGACGAGATCGAAAAGACGGACACGATTCTTGCGGGGTTGGCATATCAGTACGTTGCAGAGGGTGCCTCCCACGTCACGGTGTTTGTAAGCGACCGAATCGCAGAACGAGCGATTACTGATGCACTAGCGGCAGTTGATATCGAGGACCGAACGTCGGTCGTCGAAGGACGAGAGTTTTTAGGGAAACTTGTTGAGTAATAATCATACGCCAAAAATCACTGCTTGTCTCCATGGGAACTGCCCCATACTGTAGTAGAGGAATCGAATGTATTCGCTATTCAGATTGACTATTGTTTTCTATCTCCGCCTTAGAACTGCTTGTATTGTTCGTCGTTAAAATCATAACCCCAAATTATCAAGTTATATTGGGTAGTGAAACAGATTTACGTTGTTCCACAAGAAATCCTACTAGTCTACCAAAATAGTACGCCGTTAACATACCTAATACCTTCGGCGATTTTCTTGTAGTTCATAAAAAGCATGCTCGGCCTTTTCAGATGTCTATTACCAATTTGCCTTATTTTGAATCACGGGTTTGGCTGTTGTGTTCCTGGGTGGCAAGTTTCTGTACTCTCTCTCTCTCTCTCTCTCTCTCTCCTTAAGCCCATCTTTGAGAACAATTTCGCCAAGTGAGGTAAGCGTCTAGTACGAATACAGTTCGTCGGTTCCTAGTACCCAAATTCATTAGAAATATTAAACAAACTTGGAAAGATAATCTACAACTGTTTCAATATCTTTTGAAGAGACATATAGCTTGTTTGGCTTACTACTAAGAAAATAACTTCGAATATTCTGTACTATGGGTATATGATATTCATCTTCGGCGGACTTCTCTTTCCATTTCAACGTAACAAAACCACGTTTTTTATCGGCGATTATTGCATCCAAATTTGTCAAATCATGACACGTATGTGGTGAATACTGTCGTTCTGATTTTGACAATTGGGAAACATCCTTTTCATAGATTCGAAGTTCATGCGAGTTTATTTCGTAATGTTCACCCTTATCTAGCCACTCAAATACCGTTTTTTCAGGAACAACAATCCCTCCAGTTTCCTCAAGCATTCGTTCAAAATATTCGAAGTCAAAGTCACTTTTTATATCTAAATTTAGCTTTGCTATATGACTGTGGCTTTTACTAGCAGTAATAAAACACATCCATTTCCCGGAATCATAAAATACGATTTCATGTGGAAACCAAAAATCAAGGCGTATTGCGATTTCTTTGATAGTTTGTATAACATCAACATTGCAAGGTAATTCACCATAGTATTCCGTGAATCCTTCTTCTAATTCTGGCCAAAATCGTTTATTGTCTTCATTGATAATATTCAGACGTTTATTAAGGTCATTCATAACATCACGATATTTGTCTAAAATCCTATCTTCGAATAGTATGGAGAATTCATTAGAATTTTGACAGAAAATATCAAGTAGTTGTATTTTACAATTTAGCACTTTTTTATCTGAAGAACTAACTACTCTATGGGTCGAATTTAAGTCATTATATCCTACCATACTATCTACTAGTTACTATCTGCGAGAGCAAATAAGAACGTGGGTTGGAAAATTAGACCAAGGGAACTCCTGTCGGTGGAGCGAGAGTCGATGCTGCAAGGTAATAAGCAAGGGCGATGACAACAAATGAGGGAATGGCAACACCTGCTGCTGCTGCTCTGTCAATTACGTCTTCATAGAGATCGACAAGTGCAGATATACTAGGGAGTCCATTTTCAGGTCCACAAACGTCACAACATATTCTTGACTTGTTTTCTTCACCAGCCCACACACAGTTTTGATGGTGACCAGCCCAAAGGTTAAATCCTGAACCATTATAGTTCCCACTTTTATAAACAGCAAAATGCCCGTGATTCATCGGGGGTACTGTTGTCGGTCCACGACAAATGTTTGTTTCACACAACAGAGAGCCATAGTCATCGGAATCAATACGCACACACCATCCCATACCGCAAGCAACTCCGTTGCCTTTATAATCAACTAATAATGGCTCATCACTAATCTTTGTAAAATCACTGCTTTCTTTTGAAACATCATTTTGGACTATGGGGTCACTTGATTCTGGCATTGGCCCTACATATCCTTCATAAGTAGCACCATCCATCGAAAACTGAATAGTGTCTGAATCTTTCCAGGACAAATTGTGTACACCATGATCAGCAGCCGTCCACGTTACCACCTGATCTGGTGAATCACTTTCCGAGTATACACCTGATACTCTGTACATTTGAAACCCATCACCAAGAATTGATGTCGTACAAAATGCATTTCCGTTAGAGCCAAAAAGAATCTCACCAGTATTTTGACTAAGTGGCTCGCTTTTAAATTCAGCCAATGATATCGTCTCATCACCGTACGCAGCACTTGATACGCTTGTTGCACCAAGTGTAGTAAGAACGGCTCCGAAGCCGATGTTTTTAATAATTGAACGCCGGTCGAATTTTTCGTTTCCACTCATACATTATATTATATATGATAGTAATTTTATACTTTACTATTTTATTATAGTATCAAATACTAAGTCAAATTTATAATAAACCAATCATATATTACCAATTAGTGTTACAAATCACAATTAAAATCTATTTAAAAATTTTTAATGTATGTGGGATTGTATGATGGAGTCTAATTATGAGGAATACGCCGAGTCAAGATTGCCTATAGGTCAATCACGTAATTCGGACGATTCTACCATGGTGTTGCCATCGACGTGGCTGAGCAGGAGTTGCCAGCAGATGACATCAAAGTTCCTGCAGGGAGATTCTCAGCGAGAACGTCGCTGATCTGATTGTGGCTCGATGCCGATTCCCTGGTTGAAACGATGATGTGTGGCTCGTACCGCTCACCGCTAAACTGCTCGCTGCCGACTTCTTGCTCGATACTGTGCGCTTCACGCTGTGCCTGCATTCTACTGTCTTCGACCACGACGAACAGGTCGATGTCGCTTCTCCGATCAGCAGTGCCTCAAGCGACGCTGCCGAAGAGTGTAACGCCAATGTTCTCAGCGATTTGCTCTTCAAGTCGAGAGAGAGAGTCGCTCTGACTGGGGCATGGTACTCCGGTTGCGGAATGGCTGTCACCGGATCACTCGGTTTGACGAGCATCACGGGATTAATCCGAACGGCGTTTGCTCGCCCGGATCGGTCAACATCAATTATACCGAGCGCGTCAAGGATGTTGACAGCAGCATTCACACCACTCATTCATCGACCCGTCACTCGATGGAGTGCTCGGTTTGTGAGGCTTCGCTCCGGATTATCAACAAGGAGATGGAGAATGTCGGCGGTTGCTCTGTGCCGGAAAGCGTCTGGATCACCAACCGGAATGGGAAGTCGGATGTATGCTCCGTCAGTTACCCGCTCTGTCTGAACCGTATTACGGTTCATGAATGCTAATACGGTTCGATTGTTCGTAAAGAAGCTGGTTTAAAACGGGGTACTGCTTAGTTCTGTGCCTTCTCGGCAGGAGTTCGTCAATTAGCGTCCGATTCGGCCGGTCATGGCATGAACTCGTCTTCTATATTCTGCACAAACATTGCCACGGCGATCGCGACAGAATCCTTGAAGAGATTGAGACCGAGGTCACCGAACTGTTGTGCCTCCGCTTTCACCGTCCTGACAGTAAGGTCTTCGGTGTTGATGTGGCCGCATCGAAAATTTCTCCGAGAAGCCACGGGCGTGCCATTCGTTGGCATAGACTCGTTTGAAAATCGGTGAACTGGGTGACTAGACCAATTGTGGTAGTCTCGATTGCCAGCTCTGAGTGAAACAGATTTACGCTGTTTCACGCAACTTCACCACTCCCAGCTCTAACGGAGAACTGCTCAAATCCAGAGGGCAGTTAGTTTGTTCCTCAACCACTCCAATGGAACCCGCTGAGTCAAGATTGCCTAGAGGGCAATGAACAGGTGCTTTATAAGTATCTACATCGAAATTCCGTTTGTCACCAGTTCATACTGGGGGAATCGGGAGGAAGTTCGGGTAGATTAGTCGGTTGAATGTGGTGAGTCGGGTTGGCCTCTCACGGCAAGGACCAGGGTTCGAATCCCTGACGGAGCATTTTCCGAATGAAATGAGGAAAAGCGGACGCTCAGGGATTCGAGCAGACGAGTCGCACGCCCGGAACGGCCAAAGGCCGCATGCCCGGAACGTCTTGACGAGTTCGAATCCCTGACGGAGCATTCTTCTTTCCAACGTCACTCAGTTTTGAGCGGTGGCAGTAGGTCGATTGTGTACGAGGTGCTGTCGTGGTTGTAACCTAACTACGGCAAATTTCGCTCGAATCGAGAGCAGTACTCCATTGCTCCCAGTGTTGCTACAAATCGTTTATTAGCCTGTTTAGGGATTAAGAGCCCTTTTAACACACACTGCTCCGGGCAACACAAGGAAAAGAAGAGCGACAACATCGTTGAGAGTCACATCTGGGGCTGTGTAGTATAGCCAGAGGCCATAAACGACTCCACCGAAGCAGATGAGGGCTCCTATCGTAAACAGGGCTTTTTCATTTGAGCTCATATTCTGTGTAGCGTTCCTCCAAAAATATAATTTCGCTTATATATAAACGGTTAGCACCCGGCGAGTGAACCGTTTCTCGGCGGAACACCTACTCGACCACCGTCACGTCGAACTTCCCGCGCCAACGGTACCGACGGTCGCCCCAGACGAACGTTCGACTGGCAAGTCCGTACAGAACGAGAGGTACGAACACGAATAGCGCCGGGTAAGCCAGCACGGCCGTCCATCGACGGACGCCAAGAACCTCGTTGACGGCGAAATGTAGCACCGTTAGGATGACCAGCGCTGGGAGCGGGGCCAGGATTGCCCCTACGAGAACGAGTAGCGACACCAGCCACGTCCCGGCGACGGAACCGGGGAAATGCCATCGGAGAATCTGTGTCCACCGAACCGGGCGCTCGACCGACTCGCGGACGGTTCCCCCGATGGGGACGATGCGCGTCCGACCGACCGTCGTCACTTGGAGGTATTCCATGAGGAGTCCGTCGTCGCTGACAGTCCGTCGAAGTTCGCCAAGAAACGCGGCCTCGTCGATGTCACCGCGCTCGAACACGACCGCGCCGCCCCAAATCTGGTTGCCGAGATAGAGGGGCAACGAACCAGCGGAGGCGTATAGCGGTTCGAGTAACACCGATAAGGGGTCTTGCCCGACGAAGTACGGCACCTCCGACACCGGCCCGTGGTTCTCGTAGTCCGCGTTGAAGGTCGCCAGCCAGTCCGGAGGGTGGTGGTAGTCATCATCGGTCCAGACGAGACGGTCGTGGCGCGCGGCCTTCATTCCGGCGGCAATGGCATTGGCTTTCCCCGAACAGCCTTCCGGCTCTCCGGCAACGACGAATCGGACACCTTCGGGGTGGTCTTCCTGCTCGATGACGGGGTCATCCTCGTCATCGTGGATTATCAACAGTTCGTCGCTGTCTCCGAGCTGAGCGGCTAGTTCCGCACATGCGTCGGTCCACCTCGTCGTCGGTAGAAGGACACTCGTCGGCGGTCGGTCAGACATGATGGTTACCCTTCCTCGTCCGGGGATGATGAGCGCGTTGCCGGTAATCCACGGACGTTTATGATCAACGATTAGAAGATGGCACCCAATCGTAGCATATGCGTTATGTTACCGTCGTAGCCTATCCTGACGAGGAGGGAGTCAACCGACTCGACCGACGGGTCAACGAGTTGGAGCTGGAGTACCGGGCGATTCACCGCATGGAACTCCTCGCCGACGACACCGTCGCAATGTTCGCCGAGAGCCGCGGCGACATCGAAGGGGTTCGTCGAGTTCTCTCGGAGTCCCCCGAGGTCTTCGAGTTCTCGATTACCGGCGACGATGCCGGGTTCTTCTCCTACACGCGCTATGCGGCGGACGACCTGACCCGGATGCTCATGGAAGACCGGCGTGAATCGTCGTATTTGATAGATATGCCGGTAGAACACACCGACGACGGTGGTCTCCGAGTGACATACATCGGGACGCAGGCGGCCTTCACCGACGCCCTCTCCGAACAGCCGAAGGGCGTCCGGATTGAAGTCGAGCGAACCGGCCCGTACACGCCCGGCCCGCGTGATATCGTCTCTCGGCTAACCGAGCGCCAGCGCGAAGTACTTCAGGTAGCTGTCTGCCTCGGCTACTACCAAGAACCCCGCGAAACGACTCACAACGAAATCGCGGCGACGACCGGCCTCTCCGAGACGACCGTCGGTGAGCACCTCCGAAAGATTGAGGCGGCCGTGTTCTCCTCGCTTCACGTCGGCGCTACCGACCGGTGATGCGACTGATTGTCTCGGATAACTTCGACTCTAGTTGGTTGTTTGTTACCGTTTACCGTGTGGTTTTATAGCACCGGCTCGTGACTCTGGGGCTGTGTTAGTCCTTAACGTCGTCCTCGCGTTCATCCCTGAACGTCCCGTAGACACGAATCAATACCCGAGCGTTTCCGCCTGGTGAACTTCGAATCCTCTCCGAGATAGTTCTAAACGAGATACCGTACTCCGAGTAAGGGAAAGAATGCGTTCATATGGTGAATAAATGACTATCTAGCCAACAATATTGGATATCTTGCCATATTTAGTACAGAAAGTCAGACGATACTGCGTGAACCATTGGTGAATAACTATTCAGAATGGAGAAGAGTCGTGACCTGACCCAGTCGTCGGCCGTTGCCGAACCACGAGCAATGCGGCCGCATCCACGACTCGAAGTCGGCGATGAGAGAAATATGATGCAGATTGACCACACCCAACCAGAGATCGATACCGGTACCCTCCGCGCTGACGAACTTGATTCGGATGCACGAGCACTGTTAGATGCGCTGCAGGACGCAGGTGCACCGGATCTCACGCAGCTGTCGCCCGAACAAACTCGAACGCTCCTCGGTGACCTGTTCACTCCAGATGTTGAACCCGAACCGGTTGCGTCGGTTAACCAACGAAAGATTTCGGCGTACGCACGCGACATTCGTGTGCGAATCTACGACCCGAATCCAGACCAGATGCTCCCCGGAGTGGTCTACTTCCACGGTGGCGGGTGGGTCGTCGGCAACCTCGACACTGTAGTCTCCCGCTAACTCCGAGTGACACAGCTTAAGTATTCTCCAGATAATCTTCGGATATGCCCGAGTCTGTATCGGAATCTTCTCCAGAACGAACCCTCCACATCGGACGCGACCGTCCGATTCGAATCAGCACCGGCCATCGACTGCTCCACCACGACGGAAAATGTAGCCGACCGCACGGTCACAACTACGAAATTGAAGTGACCATCACCGGCGAACTCACCGAGGAAGGATGGGTCGTGGACAAGGGAGAGATTACCTCGATAATCTCCGAGTGGGATCATCGATTCCTGTTGGAGGCGGGCGACCCGCTTATCGACGCGTTCGAGAAAAGCGGTGATTCGGATGCTGTCGTAGTGTTCGATTCGCCACCGACGGCAGAAGTCATGAGTTTGGAACTCGAACGCCGACTTCGGGAGGAACTGCCGGACACCATCTCCGACGTTGGGGTCACGGTGGGAGAAACCGCGGAACTCTGTGGCGGCCCGGTGTAACCATGCCGGTGAACACCATTTCGGGAATCGATACGAAGGCAGACGCACAATCGCTCCCCATCAACGAATTGTTCTACTCGCTTCAAGGGGAGGGAAAACTGGCGGGAGTCCCGACCGTATTCGTCCGAACGAGTGGCTGTAACCTGCGCTGTTGGTTCTGTGACTCTTACCACACGTCGTGGGAACCGACGCACGCCCAGATGACGATTTCCGAAATCGTGGACGAGGTCGAATCCTACGACGCGAATCACGTCGTCGTCACGGGCGGCGAACCGCTGGTTCACGAAGAGACGAGCATCCTGCTCGACCGACTTTCCGACGCGGGCTATCACACGACGGTTGAGACGAACGGAACCCTCTTTCGGAAGACGGCTATCGACTTGGCGAGCATCAGCCCGAAACTCGCGTCTTCGACGCCGACCGCGGAACGCGACCCAAAGGGCGACGGTGAATGGGCAAAACGCCACGAAGAACGGCGAATCGACATCGACGCGCTCGGGAAATTCGTGGATAGCTACGAAACGCAACTGAAGTTCGTCGTCACGAACGAATCGGATTTGGAAGAAATCGAAACGCTGGTTTCGAAAATCCGTGCCGCCGCCGATGCTCCAATCCGCGATACCGACGTCCTGTTGATGCCGGAAGGGGCGACCCGCGAACGACTGGACGAAAACCGCGAGCGGGTCGCGGAACTGGCGATGGAGTACGGCTACCGATACACTCCGCGACTGCACGTCGATTTGTGGAACGACGCACCGGGAACGTAAGGATTTGACAATGGCACACAACACGACGACAGACGACGACAGCACCGACGAATCGACCCCAAAACGCGCCGTGATTCTGGCCTCCGGCGGGATGGACAGCGCGACTGCGGCCTACGAAGCCCAAGAACGAGGATACGAACCGTATTTCATGCACACCTCTTACGGCCAGCGAACCGAGGGCAAGGAGTTCGAGTGTGCGAAACAGCAAGCGGACGAACTCGACGTTTCGTTCCTTCACGTCGAAACGAGTCATCTCGCAACGATTGGCGGGTCGAGCCTGACCGACGACGAGATGGCCGTCGAAGACGCGGATTTGGACAGCGAGGAGGTTCCGGACACCTACGTTCCATTCCGTAACGCGAACCTACTTTCGATGGCGGTGTCCTGCGCCGAAGCGAACGACTGCGATGCCGTCTTCATCGGCGCGCACAGCGAGGACTTTTCGGGCTACCCCGACTGTCGTCCTGCGTTTTTCGAGGCGTTTCAGCAGGTAGTGAACGTCGGGACGAAAGACGACACGACCATCGGCCTCATCGCGCCGTTCGTCGAGTGGAGCAAAACCGATATTGCTGAACGAGGAACCGAACTCGGCGTCCGCTACGAATTTACGTGGAGTTGCTACCGCGAGGAGGAACCCGCCTGTGGTACCTGTGACGCCTGTGCGTTCCGGTTGCAGGCGTTCCAGAACATCGGCGTACGCGACCCGATAGAGTACGAAAAGCGTCCGGACTACTGATCCGAATTTTGCGATTATTCAATCCTGATTTTCGGCGGATTCCGCGGTTTCCCGTCGCATTTTCTGTTCGCTCGCCTCCGCAGTCTCGCTCTCAGCAGTCGATGTGACATAGATTCCGCCGAGGACGACGATTCCGCCGAGAATAGTCGCGCCTCCCGGAACTTGTCCGAGGATGAACAGTGCGAGGAGGGTACTGCCAAGGGGTTCGCCGAGGAGCGAGACGCTGACGACGCTCGATTCGACGTATTTCAGCACCCAGTTGATGACCGTGTGGCCGAAGATTCCCGGCCCGATTGCCATCCCGAGGAACAGAAGCCATTCCACTGGCGGATAAGCAGTGAGCGCAATCGTCGCATCGCTCGTCAGCGCGACACTGAACAGAACGACCGTACAGACGGTGTAGACGACGGTCACGTATGGAATGAGTGACACACGCTGACGGAGCGACCGTCCCGCGAGGACGTATCCCGCCGCGGCGATTGCGCCGACGACTGCCAGCGCGTTGCCGTACAGTGGGTTTTCCCCGGCGACTGCGGCACCGGAAATCACCTCGGCGAACGACATTCCAACCATTCCGACCAGCGCGATGCCGATGCCGATGACCGTCCGGCGGGTAACGCGCTCGTCCAGTAGTGCCCACGCGCCGAAGGCGACGAACAGCGGTTGTGACTGGACGAGCGTCACTGATGCGGCGACTGTCGTCCACTCCAGACTCTCGAACCACGTCACGAAGTGGGCCGCGAGCGCGCCGCCGGTGACGACTGCGATTAGCAAGTCTCGGGGGGAGAACGCTTTGAGGTCGTCACGATAGCGCGTGACTGCGAGCGGCGCGAGCAGGAGCGTCGTGAACAGCACCCGGTAGAATGCCTTGATGATACTGGGCGCACTGCTGAGTTCGATGAGAATCGCGCTCGTGCTCACGGCGACGATTGCGACGGCGAGCGCGGCCATCGGAGGGACTTCGTCTTCGACCCGCTCTGCCAACTGTACCATTCCTCGTCACTCACTGGTTCCGGCATCCGATTTAAACTTCCGGGTGAGGGACGGTGGGTACAGAATTTTCCTTCACAGGGGAATCGGAAGCCACGACAGCCAGTTGACCACCGTCTCCGGTCGAATCAGCGGGTCGTGGAGTACCAACCAGTCGAGCAGAACGAGTCCGAGTCCGTGCGCCACGACCGAGGGAAGGAGCGAATTACAGTCGTAATCTGCCGCGCCGAACAGCACGTCGGTCGGCCCGGAAAGGATGAGTTCTATCGGTGGCTTGCCGAGGTGGTGGAATGCGTAGACGACCGGACTGATGAACACGCTCTTGAAGCCGATTTTTCTGACGCCGACACAGAGCAGGCCACGGTAGTACGTTTCAGCGGCCAGAACGACGATGAACTGCTTGATTGCGTGCGGGACGAAGATCCCGAACGCGGGCGTCGCCTCCCACATCGGGTAGTAGGTTCGAATCGACGGAAGCGACGACCCGACGACGTAAAACGGAATCACGAATGCGGCCAGCAGAAGGCTGTTGCGAATCGCTCTACGGTCGATTCGATAGCCGAGATGTCGCCCGTGCGTCACCGCGAGGACGCCGGGAATGGCGATGAACAGCGTCACATCGCGGACGAGTCGGGCGTTTAAGCTATCGCTCGGAACTTCCCACCACGACCACGCGAGGGTGAGCAGTGCGCCGACGAGGAGCGATAGCTGCACCCACGTCAGCCCGAGCGTTCGCTCTTCTGCCGACCGAACGATGCTCACGAATCGTCCGCAGTCGGAATCGGGCCGGTGCCGATAGTGTCTCGAATGTTCGCCGTGAACTCGTGTTCGGTCTGGAAGTACGTCTCGTCAACGTCCTCCAGCACATCGGTGAGCGTCCGCGGGCCGTCGGGCGTTCGAATCGTCTCGTCGCCTTCCTTTCGGACGACTTCGCTTTTTTTAACGGGCCAGTGCAATCGGGAGGAGATCCGTGCGACCGGAATACCCTCGACGGGGTCGCGCTCTCCGAGTTCGACGGCGGGACTCTCGTCCTCGTTGTCGTCAGCCATACCGAGGCGTTTGACAGCACGGGGATTATGCTTTTCGGACCCACCTTTTGCCGCGTTCGCGCGGCGGAGTCGCGCTCTCTGGCAAAATCAGGACCAAAAGCAGGGCGCTCCTCCCTCGGCTTGCGGTTTCGCCGCTCGCTTTTCGAGACGCTCCGCGCCTCGTACTGGTCGTCGCTTGGCCCGCTCGCTCGTCACTGCGCTCCTCGGTCGCGGAAGAACTGCTAGCCCTCTGCAGTTGTGTAGTTTGGCGATTTCTGCGGTTGTGAAAATTCGATATTCCGGCGGTTGTGTCGATTGTCGAAAATCGGAGGTTGGTCGGCCTGCCGAAAATCGCCATTGTAGCCTGTTCAAATGAGTCACAAAAATGTCTTTTACTCGACGCCTCTACGCATCCTGCTTTTCCGCCTATTTTGCTCAAACAAATGCAAAATCTGACATCCGTCTGACGCAGTAGTTTTGTATCAGGGGTTCAATAACGGACACATGACAAGCCTCGGGGAAACCTATCAAGGGCGCGACGGGGTCAAAAAGCGCCCGCGACGCCTCTACCTCGGCGTCGGTTGCTTCCTCGCCGGGTCACTGCTCGTCATCGTCGGTATTCTCGCCGCAACGACAACCACGTTCGCGGGTGTCGGAGTGGGCCAGTACGGTTCGTACAAAATCGCGGGAATCACGGCCGGATTGGGCATTCCTGCGGTGTTCGTCGGTATCTTCACCGTCCTTCCGGCGACGAGCAATCGGGTTCGCGCGGCGGTCGCAATCGGGTCGAGCATTTCCGTTCTCGGCGTTGCGATGTTCTGGTACGCCTACCCACTGCACTGGCGGGGACACGGACAACACCTCACGCTTCCAGTTGTCGCGGTGTACTTCATCGGCCTCATCACGACGTTCTGCTGTCTGTTCGTCGCCGTCGTGAACTTCAAAACGCGCAACGACCCCGGCGGCACCGTGACGATGGAAGTGACGCGCAAGGGCGAAACGAAAATCGTCGAAGTGGAGCGAAACGCCGGATTCGGAAGCGTCGGCATCTTCGGCGACCCACCGGAAGACGTAGCCGCCGTCAGCGACGGCGGCGCGACGACCGACGATATTTCGTCGCCGATAGATTCGGGACGAACCCAAACTGCGGACGGCGTAACCGCAACCACGGCAGGCACAACGACCACGAACTCTACATCCCCAGCGAATCCAACCGACGCCTACTGCGGCAACTGCACCCACTTCGATTACGTTCGCACGGACAGCGGAATGACGCCGTACTGCGGTCTCCACGACCAGCGAATGACCGACATGGATGCCTGCAAGCAGTGGCAGTCGAATCGCTAATCTGTCTTCGAATTTTACAGGTCGGCAAGCGTCCGTTCCACCGACTCCCAGTGGCTTCCTTTCCAGAATCGCTTTCCACAGTCCGCACACCGCCAAATTTGTGTTCCATCGGGTGCGTGTTCAGGAGACTCGCCGTCGTTCCGAACCAATTCCCCATTACACGAAGAACACCGCGAAGGCTCGGAAAGCGACAGGTCGAATCCTCGCGTGTCCAGTTCTCGCAATTGTTCGGTCACGTCCAACGAGGTGAGCAAAATCCCGTTTTCGGTGCGCTCCGAAAGCCGTTCGTCTCGGGTGATGAGCGTTTTTCCCTCTTTCTGCGCCAGTTCCAGAATCTCGTCGTCGTCCTCGACACCCCTATCGAGCGCGTAGGCCGTATCGTAGCCACACATCCGCAGATAGGTCGCAAGCTTTCCGAGCATCACGTCGAGAAAGAGCGTCGGGCGAGTCGAAGACGAGGCCGACGAGGGTGAACCCATCAGTGGATGAAGTCGCGGACTGCCTCCGCATCCCACGTGTTCAGCACGTCTCCTGCTTCGGCCCATCCTCGTCGGGCGGTGTGAACGCCGTACCGAACGTTTCCGTATTCGGTGGGACTGTGTGCGTCGGTGTCGATTGCGATTGTCGCGCCCTCTTCGACTGCGACCTGTACCGCGCCGCCCCACAAATCGAGTCTGCTGGGATTGCTGTTGATTTCGAGCGCAACATTGTTTTCAACTGCGGCCCTTGCCACCTCGCGCACGTCGAAATCGAGGCCGGGTCGCTGGTTGATGAGTCGGCCACTCGGATGGCCGAGTATATCCACGCTGGGATGTTCGATGGCGCGAATCAGGCGCTCCGTGGCGTCTCCGTCCAGACCGCTGTGCGGAGAGGCGACGACGATGTCCAATTCGGCCAGCACGTCGTCCGCGACGCTGATTCCGCCGTCTCCTTCGATGTTGGCTTCGACGCCCGCGAACACCTCGATTTCGGCGTCGTCTGCAACTGCCCGGATTTCGTCTATCTGTTCGCGGAGTTCGTCGTCGTCCAATCCGACGCCGCCGACCATTCCCGGCCCCGTCGCGTGGTCGGAGATGGAGATGTAGTCGTGGCCGAACTCGGCGGCACTTTCGACCATCTCCGCGATGGTGTTGTTTCCGTCCGACCATTCGGTGTGCAAGTGCAGGTCGCCGCTGACGTCGTCTTCCTCGATGAGGTCGGGGAGTTCCCCGGCGAGTGCGGCGTCGATTTCGCCGTTGTCCTCGCGCATTTCGGGCGCGATTAGTGGGAGGCCGAGCGCGTCGTACATGCTTGCTTCCGTCTCTCCCGCGACTTTCTCGCCGACTCGCTGGCCTGCATCCGGGTCGTCTACAGCCGAAATGTCGAACACGCCGTACTCGTTCACCTTCAATTCGCGCTCGATGGCGTGGTTCCGCAGGGTGATGTTGTGGTTCTTGCTTCCCGTAAAGTACTGAAGCGCACTGCCGAACTCCTCGGGAACCACGACGCGAAGGTCGATTCGCGTGTCCGAGACGCGAATCGCGGCTTTGTCGGTTCCCGCCTCGATGACCTCCGTCGCACGCTCCCAATCGGCGAAGGCGTCCACGACGGCCTGTTTGTCCTCGCTTTCGGCCAGCACGTCCACGTCGCCGATAGTTTCACACCAACGACGGATGGAACCGCCGAGTTCACAGCGGCCGACCGACGGAATATCGGAGACGAACGTTCGCACCTGCTCACCGACGGGTCGCGCGTTTCCGAGCAGTTCCCGCCCTCGAATCGTGCGGGCGAACTCGATGCCGTCTACGATGTTCTCCTCCGTTTTCGGCCCGAAGCCCTTGATTTCCCGGATTTCTTTGGCGCGAGCGGCCGCCTCCAAATCGTCCAGCGTTTGCACCCCGAGTTCCTCGTAGAGGGTTCCGACCGTTTTCGGCCCGACACCCTCCACGCGCGTCAGTTCGGCCATCTGAACCGGGAGTTTTGCGCGCTCTTCCTCCAATTCCTCGATTTCGCCTGTCTCGAAATATTCGATGACCTTTCCGGCGATGGAGTCGCCGACCTGCGGTATCTGTCCGATGGCGTCCGGGCCGTCCTCTGCCAATTCTTCGATTGCTTCCGGATAGTCGCGGATGTTGTCTGCGGCCCTGCGATACGACTGTGGTTTGTACTGTACGTCCTGTGCGTCGAGCAAGTCTGCGTACTCCTCGAACAAATCGGCAATTTCTGCGTTTCGACTCATAATCGTGACCGTTTACTGGCGTCTTTTTTCCCCAATGCTTTCTGGAGGAACGACATCCACCGTTTCTGGTCGGCCGCCTCCTTCGCTTTCTCTTCGGCTTCGAGGTTCGTTCCCCCGAGGCTTTCCAGCGCGTTCAGTGCACGGTCGATTCCGATGATGCTTTCGACCAGTCGCTCGCCCTCTTCGTGGGAAATGTCGCCCTCTTCGAGTCGTTGTTTTCGCTGAAGACGCTCCCGTCGAAGGTTCGTCTTCGCCTGTTCGACCCGGTCGTGCTCCCCGCGCGGAACTGTATCCCGGCGCTTGATTTCGAAGACGAATTCGCGCAGGTCGATGTCCTGTCCCTGCACCGTGATTTCCTCCGGAATGGATGCCCCGACGGTGGCACCCTCGCGCTCGACGCGCTCCAGTAGCCCTTTGCGCTCGTACTCTTTCACGCCCACTACTCGTCGTTCCGGGAGCAAAAACTTCCTGCCCTCCCCCTATGCGCTCGATGAATAAATCTCGGCGCGAGAATGAGGCTTGAAAAAGCATTAACCACTCCGACGATAACAGGAAGCATGAAGAAACCCGGAGAGGTGTTTGAGGATTCTCGCGTTTACGACCCCGGTATCGAAGCCATCGTTCCACGGTACGACGAACTTCACGACGCGATTTTGAACGCACCGGTGCAGGGACGTGGCGAGGACATCCACGTTCTCGAACTCGGCGCTGGCACTGGCGAACTCACCGCGAAACTGCTCACTCGATTTCCCGAAAGCACCGTCCTCGCGGTTGACCACAGCGAACGAATGCTCGCCGAGGCGGAGCGCAAACTGGAAACGTTCGGCGACCGCGTCCAAATCGAACAGGGGACGTTTCCGGACGACCACCCCAGTGGCGAATCGAAGTTCGACCTCGTCATCTCCTCGCTCGCGGTTCACCACCTCACGTCAGACGAAAAACAAGCCCTGTTCAGCAACATTCACGAGGCGCTCGTTCCGGGCGGTTGGTTCTTCAACGGCGACGTCGTTCGGTTCGACGCAGACCACCTCGAAACGCTTTCCGACGCGATGATCAAAAACTGGGTTCGCTCGAAAGGGTGGGAAGAAGAGGAGTTCATGAACCGCTGGCAGGCCAGCGACGACTACGACGACCCCGACACGCTAACTGACCAGCTCGTCTGGCTCCGCGAGGCGGGATTCGACTCGGTCACCTCCATCTGGCAGTACTACAACTTCGCGGTCTACGGCGGACGAAAATCGGAATGAATCGCTGTTTTTCGGTTTGCTGGCCACAAATTCCTTTTAGCTGAACCGCGAAGATAGATGCAAATAGCATGGCGTCGCACACTCCAGACTCTACGGCACTTTCTTCGACACGCCGGGACGACACCCTCAGCGTTTTGGTGTTCGCCTCGGGAGTGGCGCTGTTGACCCGCGGTGCCGCGAGTTCGTTCGCTGGGGCGTTGCCCGCGGATGGCCTTTTCGCCGTCTCGGGGGTGCAGGTGGGAACTCTCACGATAGTACTTTCACTGTTCGTGTTCGGGGGTGCCACCGTTTACGCGAGCCGTGGCGGCTCACTGCTGGACTGTCTGGTTCTGGCGTCCGCACCGTGGGTCGGCCTCTTTCTCACAGTTCGGGATGGGATTCGTTCGTCCGGCGGTTCGATTTTCGGACTGCAATCGTTTGCGCTCTGTCTGCTCTCAGGGGCAGTGTTCGGAACCGTCGCGTACTTCGTCGGCCTCGGAATCCCGCGACTCGTCGGTAAGCGTCGACCCCGACCGTAATCGGCGACCGGCACTCTCACCCAAACCCATTTGACCTGTCGGTTCAAAAGTCGGAACAATGGCGCAATGCGACGAGTGTGGGCAACACGAGAACATGCCGTACAAATGCCGGATGTGCGGCAACACGTTCTGTGGCGACCACCGCCTTCCGGAAAATCATTCCTGTCCGGGGCTGAACGAGTGGAACGACCCGAAAGGCGTCTTCGATAGCGGCTTTGACGACAGCGTGAACCAGCAGGGGCGGAACAGTAGTTTCGGCATCAACACCGGTACAGGCGGGCCGCTGGCCTACTTCCGTGGAAACATGACGTTCGTCTTCCTCGGCCTGATGTGGTTGACGTTTATTTTCCAATACGGTATTGCTCCGCTCCTATTAGGGATTTCAACGAACTCGCTCGAATGGTTCAATCTCTTCACGCTGAACACCGCGAACCCGTTTTACGTCTGGACGTGGGTCACCTCCGTCTTCGCGCACGGTGGCTTCGGCCACATTGCGATTAACAGCATCGTGCTGTACTTTTTCGGCCCTCTCGTGGAGCGACGAATCGGGAGCAAGAAGTTCACCGTCATGTTCCTCGTGACTGGTGCACTCGCGGGACTCGCGCAGGTCTGGGCGACCATTCTCACCGACCCTGGAGCTTTCGTCCCCGTTCTCGGGGCAAGCGGTGCGATTGCGGCCATCATGGGTGTGATGACGGTTCTGAATCCAAATCTCCGCATTTACATCTACTTCATCCTCCCGATGCCGCTGTGGATTGCGACCCTGCTGTTCGCCATCTACTCGGCGTTCGTCAGCGTTTCCGGTGGGATTGGCGCGGGCGGCGTCGCACAACTGGCCCACCTGACAGGACTCGGACTAGGTCTGCTCTACGGCGCGAAACTGAAACGAGACGGCGAACGCGCACCGCAGGAACTCCAGTTCGGTGGCGGCGGCGGACGCGGCGGCATGGGCGGTAGACGGTTCTAATGCGCGTCGTCCACCCCGAATTTGCACCCGACGCGTCGCTGTCGCGCGAGGAGATGGAAACGCTTCAACACGAGGTGGCGGAGACGGCGATTTTCCGAGACAAGTTCGATTTCGACCCGGAGCGCGTTCGCGCTGGGTCGTCCGACGACGCCCAGCGCGAACTGCCGACGAAAGCGGACACGGACGACGAACCAATCGTCGTCGGCGTAGACCAAGCCTTCGTGGGCGAGAAGGCGGTCAGCGCTATCGTCGCGGCGCGCGATGGCGAGGTCATCGAACGAACCCACGCAGTGGTTGAAACCGAGGTTCCGTACATTCCCGGCCTGCTGTCGTTCCGCGAGGGAACCGCAATTTTACGGGCCTTCGAAGAACTGTCGGTCGAACCCGACCTCGCAATCGTGGACGGAAGCGGACGAATCCACTATCGGGAGGCCGGAATCGCAACCCACATCGGCGTTATGCTCGACTTGCCCGCGATTGGGGTGGCGAAAAACCTGCTCTGCGGGAAACTGCGCGACCCAATACAGGGTCACCTGTCGGCAGGCGAGCGCGTTCCCGTACTCGCAAACGAGCGCGTCAGCGCGCCTGACGGGACAGTCATCGGCTACGCGCTCCAATCGCGCCAGTACGACAATCCCGAGAAGCGCCACGTCAACCCGCTGTACGTCAGTCCGGGCCATCGCGTGAGCGCAGAAACGACCGCAGACCTCGTCTGGCAACTCTGTGCTGGCTACAAACTTCCCGAACCCACGCGGCGCGCGGACGCCTACGCCGACGAGGTGAAGGAAACCGTTGGTTCTTAGCCACCCCCGTCCGAAAGAAGGGCCAATGACTGAAACTGTGTTGATTACGGGTTGCTCGTCGGGAATCGGTCGGGAAACCGCGCTCTCCTTCCTTGCGGACGGTTGGGAAGTGTACGCGACTGCGCGAAATCCCGCGGACATCGAAACGCTCGGCGACAAGGGCTGCAACATTGCTACGTTGGACGTAACCAAGGACGACGACATAGAGCGCGTCGTGTCCGAAATCGTGGACGACCACGGCCACATCGACTGCCTCGTGAACAACGCAGGCTACGCTCAACCCGGCCCCGTGGAGGACGTGCCGATAGAGCAGGTTCAAGCGCAGTTCGACGTCAACGTCTACGGCCCGCTTCGCCTCGTCCGGGAAGCACTTCCGCACATGCGCGAACGCGGCAAAGGAACCATCATCAACGTCTCCAGCTCGGTCGGTCGCATCTCGGTGCCCGGCATGGGAATCTACAGCGGGTCGAAGTTCGCGCTGGAAGGGATTTCGGACGCGCTTCGCTCGGAAGTAGACGACTACGACGTGGACGTTGTCTTGGTCGAACCCGGCCCGGTCGATACGCAGTTCTACGACCGCGCGAACGGCGAAATCGAAGGCGTCGAGCGCTCCGGAGCCTACGAGCGATTTTACGAAATGTACGGCGACCGGCAGGCTATCGACGGCGGCATGCCCGGCGCAGTTCACCCGAAGGAAGTCGCCGACACGATTCTCGATTCGGCGAACGTCCAGCATCCGAACGCTCGGTATCCGGTCGGCACCGTCGCGGAACTCACCGACTACGCCCGAATCCTTCCCGCCGAATGGCTGGACAAAGTGTACGGCACGGTTGCGAGCCTTACGTCCAGCAATTGGGCGAAAAAATTACTCGGCTGATTTCGAACCGGGGGTCGCTTCACTCGAACGACTCCGACCGGATTTTGGTCATCGAATAGCAATATCCAAACCGGATGACTCCCCGATATTCCGTTTAATCTCCGTTACCCCGAGTTACGCCCGCGTTGAAATCCTCTTTAGATGCTACTCCAGACAGGCCGCGACGACGCGCAACATCTCTTCTCCCCGAACCTCGTCGGCGAACAGCGGAATCCGTTTGATGTCGTGGCCGCGGAACACCTCTTGTGCTTCCCGGAGAGCGCCCTGTTGAACGTCCCATCGCTGCTGGCAGAACTCGCAACTGTCGAGGTTCGGCGTGACGAACTGACTGGAATCCACCGCATCCGTCACGTCGGCCAGATTCTCCATCACGCGGTTGACGACCACGGTTCCGACGGGAATGTCGAAGTCGTCCAACTGCGTGAGTAGGCGTTTGGATTCGAAGACGCTCATCTCCTCGGGAATCATGACGACGCGGAAGTCCGTCTTCGACGGGTCGCGGAGCGTTGTTCGAAGGCGCTCGATTTGCGCTTTCATCGCGTCCAAATCGTCCATTCCTTCCTTTGGGTCGGCGTCGCCGCCGAACATTCCCTTCATTCCGTCCATCATACCTTGGAATCGCTGGCGGAGTGAGACGATTCGGCCCACCATCGTATCCATGATTTCGGGCAGTTCGAGCAGTCGAAGCGTGTGCCCGGTCGGGGCGGTGTCCACCACGACGCGGTCGAACCGGTCGTCGTCTAAAAATTCGATGAGTTTCTGCATTGCGGCGGCCTCGTCGGCCCCAGGCATCGCTCCGCCGAGGAGGGACGCCATCGGCCCGTCCTCCTCGTCGCCGAGCATTCCGCCCAGCGGGCTGTCGGTTCCGAGCATTCCAGCTTGGTTTTCCAGCGCCGCATCCGGGTCGATTTCCGCGGCGTACAGCGGAATCTCCTCGCGGATTTTCGTCGCCTCCGCCGGAATCTCGCATTCGAACGTATCCGACAGCGAGTGCGCCGGGTCGGTCGAAACGACCAGCGTCCGGGTGCCGTCGCGGGCGCTCGCAAGCCCCGTCGCGGCGGCACAAGTCGTTTTCCCGACGCCTCCTTTTCCGCCGTACAGTACGTACTCCGGCGCGTCGATACCCGTCGGAACGTCCCCTTCGTCGATTCGTTCGACGGCCTCCACGTCGATTTCGGCCATACCGGAGGTATCCGGCGGAGGTTTGTGTAGCTTCTGTATCTCTCGTCGTCGCGTTTTGGTGGACGGGTTTTTCGAGCGAAATATTTTGATGCGCCTGTCGCTGTTAAAAGGGTTGTTTCAGGAATACCGACAGGTGTTCTCGACTCCAATCATACCGCAACCGCCCCGCATCAGCCACACCCTCCCCAACCGACTGCGCGCTTCACTTCGTTCCAGTGCCTGCGGGCCACGGCCGCAGGTCAGCAAGACGCAACGCGTTTTGCAAGCCTCATCCCTCGCACGGTTTTGACTCGCCTTCTCGGAGGTGAACTCCTCGAAGCCTCGCCAGCGCGCGCCACATCGCTTGACTACTCAGCCGAATGGTTGCGCCAGCGCGTTCGGATGAGTGCCGAACGACAGAGACGTGAGTCCAATCCTGCGCTGGCGGGGAGGGTTGGGGAGACTGCGGTAACGGTGCGGAGGCGGTTCGATTGGAGTCGTGATTTGCTCGAAGCACTGGAAACGTAATCAGTAGAGTAAAGATGATAATTCGATAGATTTCAATTCCTCACCCCAGAGTTCAAATACGGAGCCGAAACCAAACACGGCGGACGATTCCGGTTGACGGATGAAACTCCAATCCCGAAGACCGATAGTCTGCCTAACCCACCGTGCCGAAACCGGCTAGGGTGCGCCAATCCGAAGAGTGACGACCAAAGCAGTTCAGTAGCGCCTATCCGAAATAATCCGCGAGTCGCTCCGCGGCCGCCTCCACTTCTGGCGTGACGAGCGCAAATCGAACCCAGTCGTCGCGCGACGAGCCGAAGGCTTCACCGGGCATGCCAGCCACGCCCGCCTCGTCGATGAGTTTCTCGACGTTCGAAAGCGTGCCGGGGAAGTCGGGAAATCGCGCCATGACGTAGAACGCGCCGTCCGGTTGCGAGTAGTCCGCGCCCGCGGCGTCCAGCGCGCTGGTGAACGTCTCCACCCGCGATTTCAACAGTTGTCGATTCTCCTCGTGGTACTCTGGCGTCGTTTCGCGGAGCGCGTGGAGCACGGCGTACTGCGCCGGGCGACTCGTCGCCACGTTGGTCAGCATGTGCCGGGTTTTCGCCACGTCTACGAGTTCCGGCGGGAAGATGGCGTAGCCGACCCGAAAACCGGTGATTGCCAAGGTTTTCGAAAACGAGTTCGTGACGATTCGGTGGTCGGAGTCGAACGAAAGCGCGCTGGTGAACGTGCCCGAGAAATCGAAGTGGTCGTACACCTCGTCGCTGATGAGCAGTGCGTCGTACTCCTCGGCGATACTGACGAGTTCGCGCATCGTTTCCTCGTCGTACACCGCTCCCGTCGGATTGTTCGGTGAATTTACCACGATTCCAGCGGTGTCCTCGCTGGCCTGCTCGCGGACGGCATCGGGCGAGAGCGTGCCGTCCTCGTCGGTGGCGACGAACCGCGCAGTTGCGTCGAGCATCTTGGTTTTGCCGGGGTAGTACGGATACACCGGGTCGGTCAGGATGAACTCGTCACCCGATTCGCGCTCCATCGCGCGGGCCATCGCCAGATAGTTCGCCTCGCCGCCGCCGCAGGTGACGATGACCTGCGACTGGTCAACGTCGCGCCGGGCGGCGATTTCTTCGCGCAATTCACGCAGACCTTCGCTCGGCGGGTACTGGAAATCAGCACCACCGAGGTCGGCGTACTCGTGCAGTCCGTCGGAAATTCCGGGTGGCGACCCCCAGTCGGGATTGCCGCTGACCATGTCGATAACGTCGTGTTCTGCCTCCATCGCGTAGGACATCACATGAAAGAACAACGGGGTATCGTAGTCCATACCGGGTGGTTGCAGTACTGGCAAGTCTTTCTTTCGCCCGAAATCATTAGCTGTCCGGAAATCGCAGTGGAAGTATGGAGCCAACTGTCAATCCGGATGCAGTGCGGTCGTACTACGACTACATCGACGCCGAAGCCTACGAGGACGTGTTTTCCCTGTTTGCGAGCGACATCGTGTACGCGCGTCCCGGCCAACCGCCGCTTTCCGGAATGGCCGAGTTCCGCGAGTTCTACCTCGAAGGCCGACCGCTCGAAGACGGTGAACACGAAATCGAGCAGTTGATTGTCGGCGACGACACGGTAGCCGTCCGCGGGCGATTCAGCGGCGTCCAAGACGGCGAGCGCGTTTCGTTCGGTTTTTCGGATTTTCACCGGTTCGATTCGGAGGGCAAGATAACGGAGCGCACGACCTACACCGACCGCGATACGGTCTAATAGGGTTCCCGATTTCGTCCGTTCGACCCCGTACCTTCTTTCTCGCCCGTCGCGTCTCCTCTCGCATGAGCACCGACACCTCTCCAATCGAAGAACAACTCGGGGATGCCCTCAGGAATGCAGACGCGACCATTGCAACCGCCGAATCCTGTACGGGCGGCCTCATCGGGTCGCTGTTGACCGACGTGTCCGGGTCGAGTGACTACTTCGACCGCGGGTTCGTCACCTACTCCTACGACGCAAAAATGGAGCAACTCGGCGTCTCCCGCGAGATGCTGGACAAACACGGTGCCGTAAGCGAACCTGTGGGCCAACAGATGGCGCGCGGTGCGCGGGACGTTTCGGGGACGACGTGGGGACTCGCCACCACCGGAATCGCAGGGCCGACCGGTGGAACGCCGGAAAAACCAGTCGGCACCGTCTTTATTGGGGTTGCCTACACAGGCGAATGGGGTACCGGAGATAGCTACGCGACCGTCGAACGCTACGAGTTCGGCGGGTCGCGGGGAGAAATCAAGGAAAAAATCGCGCGACAGGCGCTTGCCGATGTTCTCTCCGAACTGAGATAAAAAGGAAAACCTTGATACTGCGGGGTGGGACGTGCAATCGAATGAATCGGAAAGAACACGTCCTGAACGCCGCACTGCTGGCTATCGGACTCGGATACGTGCTTCATCCGTCCGGCGATACGGTCACGTTCTACACCATCATCGAAGTCGGGGTTCCGGTCATCCTCGGGGCACTCTTTCCCGACGTTGATACGGCCTTCGGCAAACACAGAAAGACGCTCCACAATCTTCCCGTTCTGGGGCTGTTCTACGTCTTCCCGATGGTGTTCGGCAACCTCGAATACGTTTGGGTAGGTGTCCTTACTCACTACGTGCTTGACATGCTCGGAAGCAAGCGCGGACTCGCGTGGTTTTACCCCTACGAGAAGGAGTTCGGCGCGCCGTTCGGCGTCGCCGTGAGTAGCAATCATGCGACGAGCGTCACGCTCCTCGTCACGACCTTCGAACTCGTGGTCGCGGCGCTGTTGGTTCACCACCAGTTAGTCGTGGACGCCGGTCTGACGGCTGTTGGAATGTAGTAAGTCGAGAGGCGGCGACCTGCCCGGAGAAACTATTCAGTACACGCTCACGTCGTCGAATCGACCGTCGTATTCGTCGCGGTCTGGATGGGTCGCTTCCATCCCCGAGAGAATCAGTCGGTTGAATTTCCCCCACGTGTTTTCCCAACCGAGGTGCGCGAACTCGGCCCGTCGGCGGAGTTCGTGCGAACGCCCGCTTCGGTGGACGACGCGAGTGAGGCCGCCGTCCCGGATTCGCTCCACCAGTTCTGCCGCAGTTTTGACGTGCGTGTCGAGTGTCGTCCACGCCTCGCCGACGCTCCGGCGGAGGTGTGCATACGACGACCCGAATGCGGGTTTGTCGGTGTCTTCTACGATTTCTTTTGCTCGGCGATTGTGTCGGCCAAGCTGTTTCGGATTGTACGTTTCGACGGCGTGGATGACATCGCCGTGAACGCGGATGTCCGCTTCCGACAGGCCGACGTTGAGAAATTCAGGATGGGGAATCAGAACGGCGGCACCCTGCCGGTCGAGTTCCTGCATAGCTCCGGTGAGCGTGATGAAATCCGGAACGGGTTCGGTGAGTCCCACCGCGAGGACGTGTTTTCGGTTGCGCCACGTCCCAGTGAACACCTCCCGCGCCGGAACGATGAGCAGTTCATCGTCCGAAAACCGCTCCGCCTGGCGACGTATCTCCGGAAGCCGAACGAAATGCGGCGCGTAGACTAATGCATCGAGACGACGGTCTTTTGCCCGTTGGACGACCTGCTCGTCCAGCACTTTCACGTGCATATCGACACGAAACTCGTCGCAGTCGGTCACGCCGTACTTTTGTGAAGGTCGGACGATAGTGGTTCTGGTTTCGAGAGCTAGAAGTAGGGATGTGTGAAAGTCAACACCGATGACGGCTCTGTATTTCGACCTCGATGGAACGTTGATACATCACGCGATTTCCTTCGAGGAGATGTTCGAGCGAGCGCGGCGCGAAGTGGGAGTTTCCGACCACGATGGCCTCCACGATGAATACGTGGCATTCTTTCTCGACTACTTCGGGGACTGCCATCCGGAACCGTATCGGACTGCGCTTGCCGACCTCTGTCACGATTTCTCCCTCGACACTAACGGCGAAACGTTCGCCGACGCACTCATCGAGGTAGAACTGTCGTACACGGAACTCGCGGATGGCGCGCACGAACTGCTCGCTTCGCTCGCGGACGACCCCAACCGTAAACTCGGTGTTGTGACGAACGGCGCTGGACACGTCCAGCGAGCGAAATTGGAGCGACACGACCTCGACTCCTATTTCGATGCTGTCGTCGTTTCCTGCGAGGTCGGCGTCGGCAAACCGGAATCGGGGATTTTCGAGGTTGCCAAAGAGGAACTGTCCGATGATGGGTTCGTGTTCGTCGCGGACGACGTCGAACGGGATGTACTTCCGGCCCAACGAGCAGGGTTTACCGGTGTTTTACTCTCGGAATCGCTCGACTCACGGCCTGACCACCGTGTCGAAGAGCTTTCTGCTGTTCGAACGCTTCTCGCCTGACGAGCAGGAAAAGGTTTTATCATCGGGATTACAGAGTCAACACACGAATGCCCGCCTGGGAATGTGACATCGACGGCTGTGGGGAACACTTCGACAGCGTCGAGAACGCCATCGTCCACCAGACCACGGAGCACGAGCGCCGCGAGTGTAAGGTCTGCGGAGCGGTCGTACCGGATGGCTATTTCGCCATCCGGCACGCCTTCGAAGAACACTCGCGCGCCGAATACGTCCGCGCCTACGACGCCGATTCGAGCGACGTTCGAACGCGGGAGCGAATCCGAGACGAAATCGAGGATTCGGCGAACCTCCAGCAGGTGGTCGAGCGACTCGACGGAACCAACGGAACCGAACTCCCCTGACGGGACGAAGTAAACTATTTTGAGGCGGGTACGCAATCGTTCCAATATGGATACGCTTGCGGACGTAAACGAAATCGTCCACGAACCGACAGAGGAGTTCGTGGAGTCCACGAACGTCTGGCAGTTCATGCAGGAACACGACATCGCGGACTACGAGGAACTAATCGAGAAAACCTGTGGCGAGGTCGATTGGTTCTGGGACGAACTGGTGGAGTACCTCGGGATCGAGTTCTACGAAGAGTACGACGCTGTTCGGGACGATACGGATGGGCCACAGTTTTCCGACTGGTATCCCGGCGGGAAAATCAACATTGCGCACAATACGCTCGACCGGCACGCGCAGGTTGACAGTCCGAACCGGAACAACGTGGCCTGTATCTGGGAGGGAGAGCCGGGCGACGTTCGGGAAATCACGTACCACGAACTCCACCGCGAAGCGAACAAGGTGGCGAACGCGCTAGAAGCGCGCGGTATCGGCAAAGGCGACACCGTCGGCCTCTACATGCCGATGGTGCCGGAAGTCAACTCGATTCTGTACGGCATCTTCAAAGTCGGTGCGATTGCGGTGCCCATCTTCTCCGGATTTGGCACCGACGCGACCGCGACGCGAATCGAGGATTCCGAATGTTCGGTGCTGTTCACGGGCGACGGTTTCTACCGCCGAGGAAGCAACATCGTGCTGAAAGACACGGCGGACGAAGCAATCGAACAGGTCGGCCACGTCGAACACACTATCGTTTACGAGCGATTGGGCGCTGACACGGACATTCCGTGGGACGACGAACGGGATGAGTGGTGGGACGAGGCCGTCCTCACACAGGACGACGAGTACGAGACGAAAGAACTCGATTCCAGCGACGAGGCAATGCTGCTGTACTCCTCGGGCACGACGGGCAAGCCGAAAGGCATCGTCCACACGCACGCCGGGCAGTTGATGCAGTGTGCCAAAGAAATCTACTTCGGCTTCGACCACAAGGATTCTGACCGCTTCTTCTGGGTGTCCGACATCGGGTGGATGATGGGGCCGTGGACGCTCATCGGCAACCACGCCTTCGGTGGTACCATCTTTATGTACGAAGGTGCGCCCGACTACCCCGACCCGGATAGGTTCTGGGAAATGATAGACCGACACGGACTGACGACGTTTGGCATCTCGCCGACTGCGATTCGAGCGCTCCGGCAGTACGGCGACGAATGGCTGGAAAATCACGACCTGTCGTCGCTTCGCCTGCTCGGTTCGACCGGCGAACCGTGGGACCCGGAATCGTGGCAGTGGTTCTACGAAAACGTCGGCGGGAGCGAAGCGCCAATCATCAACATCTCCGGCGGCACCGAAATCTGCGGCTGTTTCCTCATGCCGATGCCGATTCAGTCGCTCAAACCGTGCACCCTCGGCGGGCCAGGACTCGGTATGGACATCGACATCGTGAACGAACAGGGCGAATCCATCGTGGACACCCACGAACGCGGCTACCTCGTCGCTCGTGATTCTTGCCCGAGTATGACGAAATCACTCTGGTCGGGCGACGAGCGCTATCTGAACACTTACTGGTCTACGTTTGACGACATGTGGAACCACGGTGACTGGGCGCAGAAGGACGAGGACGGCTTCTGGTTCCTCCACGGGCGCTCCGACGACGCCATCAACGTGGCCGGTCGAAAAGTTGGCCCTGCCGAAGTCGAAGGCGCGCTGATGGACCACGACGCGGTGAATCAGGCCGCCGCGGTCGGCGTACCGGACGATACGACCGGACAGGCAGTCGTCACCTACGTCATCCTCGAAGGGGACGTGACCGGCAACGACGACCTGCGCGCGGAACTGCGCGAACAAGTCGGCGACGAACTCGGCAAGCCGTTCCGCCCCCGCGAAATCCTGTTCGTGGACGAGTTCCCGAAAACCCAGTCGGGCAAAATCATTCGCCGGGCCATCGAAGCGGCCTACACGGGCGAGGAGTTGGGCGACATGAGCAGTATCGAGAATCCGGAGTCGCTCGACAAACTGGCAGACGCAAAGTAAGAGCGGGAGAGTCAGAATACGCGAGTCAGTCGCCGTCGGCGACTGACTCGCCCATCCCAATTGAATCTATTCGAACAACTTCTTTTCGCGGTCGATTGATTCGATTGTGTCTACATCCTCCGATGTGAATTCGATGTCTCCTGCGACCAAATTCTCGCGGAGATGGCTGTCACTTTGCGAGCGCGGAATCGGAACCGCACCCGTCTCCACAACCCACGCCAGTGCGATTTGCGCTTCCGTCGCGTCGTGTTTCTCGGCGAGGGTGGTCAGTTCCGGCAGGTCGAACACCTCGCCCTGTGCGATTGGCGAGTAGGCCACGAGATTCGTGCCGTGCCGACGAGCGTCAGCGAGGAGGTCGGCCTGCCGAAACAGGGGGTGCATCTCGACTTGATGGGCGAAAATCGGCGCGTCGAGAACGTTTCGAGCGGTATCGAGTTCTTCGGCCGTGAAATTACTCACGCCGACGTGCCGGATTCGTTCTTGCTCCATCAGTGCGTCGAAGGCGAGAAGCGTTTCTTGCGGTTCGTAGGCTTCGATTGGTCGATGAACGTAGAGCAGGTCAACGTAGTCGAGGCCGAGTTTCGAGAGGCTGGTTTCCGTACTCGCAATCACGTCGTCGTGCGCGAGGCTGTCGGCCCAGACTTTCGTGGCGACGAAAAGTTCCTCTCGGGAAACGTCCGCGAGTTCGATTCCTTTCCCGACGACGTCCTCATTTTCGTAAATCTGTGCAGTGTCGAGGTGGCGATAGCCCATTTCGATGGCGCTGGCGATTCGCTCGGGGTCGGAAATACCCATCGTCCCGAGTCCGATTTCCGGAAGCGCGTCGGGTGACATAGCGGAAAATTCACGCGGCAGGAACCTAACCGATGCGGTTCCGGAACCTCACAGCCCGATTTCGTCCGGCACGAAAGCGACGGGTTCCGGCGCTGCTTCAGCATCACGAGCAACCGCGAAATCGCCGGTTCGGTCGGCGTCGAGGACGATTTCAGCCCCGGCAACCAGCGGCGCGACGATTCCGCCAGCGACAACTCGTGGGTCGGAAAGCGGCGCACGAACGACGACGGAGTCGCCGGATTCGAGTTCCCACCGGTCACGAACCGCGGTTCCTACCGCGAGCAGTTCCGCGTGCGAAACGTCCCGTTCGCCGGTCAGTGCAATCGTTTCGGGTGAGATGACCGTCTCAGGAAACGTCGGATTTTCGCTCCACACGTCGGTTTCGAAATGCGAAACTGTCGGGTCGGCGGGTTTCTCCCCGTAGCCGACGTACTGGCCGCCGGGCGACAGTTCGTAGTCACCGACAGTTTCGGTCGGTGCGAGGAGCACCCGGGCGTCGATGTCCCGCGGCGGGTCGAATCGTACGTTTGCGCCCAGCAGAATCGCGCCGAGGAACCCGAGAATCGACTGGGGGGTACTGGACGGGGTGATGGCGACCGTGACGCCGTCTCGGACACCGAGATGGCGGAAGAAGTTCCCCGTTTTCCACGCGGTCGTACAGAGACGATGGTAGTCGTATCCCCGCGAGTCGGGAACGGAAAGCGCCGGGTCGTCGCTCCGTCGCTCGCGGGCGACGAGGTCAGAGAGTGCGTCCATGCCGGATTTCGGAGTGATGCGTGCAAAAGTTCGACGGTTCCGATGGTTTCGCCACCGTTCCGTCTGCCGTCACCGTGTCTGACCAACCTTTATATTTAATTGCTAGATACTCTCTCACGTAGCTATGGCAAACGTAATTCGAAAGATGGCGGAAGGAAGTTCCCACGTCGTCGAACGCTACCTTCCGGACGCATTTCTGTTCGCAATCATTCTCACAGTCGTCACGTATGGACTTGCCTTCGTTACGGTTTCTCCCGGGGCGAATGGGTATTTCTCCCACGCGGAAAATATTCTCGTCACGGGTTGGTACGGCGGCTTTTGGGGATTGCTCACATTCGCGATGCAGATGACGCTCATCCTGATGACGGGCTACGGACTGGCAAAAACGGAATTCGTGGATGGCTTACTGACCCGAGCGGCGGCCATCCCGTCTAGCGAACGGAGTGCCGTCGCGTTCGTTCCCGTCGTTGCCGCACTCGCATCGTTCGTTCATTGGGGACTCGGCCTCGTCGTCGGCGGAATCTTCGCCCGGAAAGTGGCCGAGGAGATTCGAACCATCGACTTCCCCATCATCGTCGCTGGTGCGTATTCGGGGTTCATCGTCTGGCACGGCGGCCTCGCGGCGTCGATTCCGCTGAATTTGAACTCGGCTGGGGACAACGGCAACTTCCTCATCGCAAGCGGCGTTCTCAACGACACTATCGGTACGAGCCAGACGATTTTCACGACCGCAAATCTCGTGCTGTTCGTCGTGGTCGGCCTCGTCTTCCTCCCGCTCCTGTTCGTGCTGATGTACCCCGAGAGCGACGAGAAAAAGCGTCCCATCGACCCCGCCAAACTCGAAGTCGCAGCGGACGGCGGCGAGGCGGAAACCAAAGTAACGACAGCACCCACCGGAACGACGACCCTCGCTGACCGAATTGAACACTCCCGCGCCGTTGCATGGGGAATCGGTCTAGGCGGCCTGTTGGCAGTTTTCGGCTACTTTTGGCGGGGAATCGCGGACGGAATGATGCCGTGGAACAACCTTGACCTGAACATCGTCAACTTCACATTCCTCTTCCTCGGCATCCTCCTGCACGGTACGCCCGCGAACTACATCGGGGCGATGAAAGAGGCAGTCGAAAACGTCTGGGGTATCATCCTTCAGTTCCCGTTCTACGCTGGTATCATGGGAATTATGGGCTACGCGCCGGAAGGTTCGACCAGCCTCGCCACGCAAATCGCGCAGGGAATGGTGCAGGTGTCCCCCGACGGCACCCTCCCCGCGGTGGCGTTTCTCACCGCTGGCGTCGTAAACTTCTTTGTCCCGAGTGGCGGTGGCGAATGGGCAGTCATCGGCGAAACGCTCGTGACCGCCGCACAATCCAGCGGAACCAGCGTCCCCCGTGTCGCCATGGCCGCCTCGTGGGGTGACGCATGGACCAACATGATTCAGCCCTTCTGGGCCATTCCCCTCCTCGCAATCAGCGGTCTATCGGTTCGTGATATCATGGGCTACTGTGTACTCGTTCTGCTCGGCAGTGGCGTCATCATCGCGGTGGGAATTACGGTTCTGCCGATGTAGAACACCACCTTTTGCCAGTGAGCGCGGTGGAACCGCGCTCACTGGCAAAAGCTGAACCAAAAGCCTCCTCACCCCTTCAGTCGCGTCTTCGACGCTCCTTCGAGAGATTCGTCGCCCCGCTCGTTCGCCGTTCTTCCTCACTCGCGGGGAGTGTGCTGGCACTCTAGTGGATGTGTAATTCTGATTCTGTCGATCGTGTAGATTCTGACTCTGGCTGATGTGTCGGTTGCTGATTCCTGCTGTCAATGAAAGTTCGTGGAATTATAGCGGTTGTCTCGTCTGCCTATCGTGCACTCCTCTCGTCGTGCACTGGCGGGAAAATCAGTCGTCTCGCCGGAGTAGATAGCCGACCCCTGCAATCCCGCCGAGAGCGGCGAGAAATCCGAACCCGGGGAGGCTTCCGCCTTCCGTTGAACCCGTTGTCTCGGTGGTTGTGTCCGTCGAACTCGGAGCAGTCGATTGCGTCGTCGTGGCCGATAGTGTCGAAGAAGTCGTCGCAGGCGGCGTGGTCGTTGCAGTCGTCGCTCCCGTCGTGTTGTTCGTTCCGTTCGTGGTCGCAGTGGTCGTCGGTTGTACGATTTCTACTTTTCCGCGCATCGACTCTTTGTCGAGTTGCGAAAAATACGTCGTCATGGCCGGTTTCGCGGTAAATTCGAGGGTCTGTACGTACCCCTTCGTGTTCACGACTTCGGTTTCTTCGAGCGTGTTCCCCTCTCCGTCCGCGATGGCGACGTTGTGCGGTTGTCCGTCCATATTTTCCCACGCGATGACGTACGTTTTCCCGGCCTGCATCTGAATCGTCGGATTCGTCTCGTCAGCAATCGGGTCAGGGGCGCGACCAATCCATCCCGACAGTTGGCCGCCCAATTCGAACGTTGCGGCCTGTCCTCGCGCGACACCGACGAGCGCGCCCGCTCCAATCATCGTCTGTACGAACTGCCTGCGTGAGAACTCAACGTGGGACATTCGAGCGTGTACTTCCTGTACTACCTATCTATAGAGATGCATATGCTTAGCTCATTCGGCTTGACCGAGAGATTAGACGGGGAAAACAGAGGTTAGAAGCTGTTTTTGATGCGCTCGAAAAAGCCCTTCTCGACGCTCACGTTCTCGCCGCCCGCCTCCGCGAACGCCTTCAACGCCTCTTTTTGCTCGTCGTTCAGCGATTCGGGCGTCACGACTTGCACCTTCACGTAGAGGTCGCCGTTTCCTCGCCGTCGAAGTCGAGGCATTCCTTTTCCTTTCAGGCGGAACGTCTCGCCGCTTTGGGTGCCCGACGGAACGTCCATCTCGACCGACCCGTCGAGCGTTGCAATCTCGATTTCGTCGCCGAACACAGCCTGTGGGAACGAAAGGGGTTTCCGATAGAACAGGTCTGCGCCCTCGCGCTCGAAGTCCGGATGGTCGTTCACTCGAATTTCGATGAGCAGGTCACCGTTCGGCCCGCCGTTTTCGCCCGGCGCACCTTCGCCTTCCATCTGGAGCGTCTGTCCGTCGGCGATACCCGCCGGAATATCGACGTTCAGCGTCGCTCGACGGTGAACCACGCCATCCCCGCCGCAGTCGCCACACGTTTCCTCGTACAGTTCACCCTCGCCGCTACAGCGGCCGCAGGTTCGAGACTGCTGGACACGACCGAACGGCGTCTGTTGAATTTGTGTGACCTGCCCCTGTCCCTGACACTCCGGACAGGTTTTCACGTCGGTTCCTTTGGGATGGCCCTTTCCGTCGCAGGTGTCACAGCGTTCCGGACGCCGAACCGACACCTGCTTTTTCACGCCTTCGAAGGCATCTTCGAGGTCGATTTCCACGCCGGTTCGCAGGTTCGAACCCTGTCGCGGACGGTTTGGATTGCGTCCGCCACCGCCGCCGAAGAACTGTTCGAAGATGTCGCCCATGCCGCCCATTCCGCCACCGCCGCCGCCGCCGAACGGATTGCCGCCGCCAGCGCCACCGCCTCTGCCGTCGAAGCCACCGCGCTTTTGGGCCTGTTCGAATCGGTCGTGGCCCATCTGGTCGTAGGCTTGTCGCTTCTCGTCGTCAGAGAGCACTTCCTTTGCCTTTTTGACCTTCTTGAACTTTTCTTCCGCGTCCGGTTCGTCGCTCACGTCCGGATGGTACTGGGCCGCCTTCTTTCGATACGCGCTCTTGATGTCGCTCTCGTCGGCGTCCCGACTCACACCGAGCACGTCGTAGAAATCCTCACTCATCAGTTATCCTCAGTAAAGTAGGGGAATACTTGAATCGCCCGTCTATTCGTCGCTGTCGTCGTCCACGTCTTCGAAGTCGGCGTCCACGTACTCGTCTGCGTTCTGGTCGTCAGCACCGGCACCTGCGCCCGCACCGGGTCCGGCACCGCCCATGCCGCCAGGGCCAGCGCCGCCGCCCATTCCGCCGGGACCTGCGGCACCGGCCTGTTGGGCTTGCTCCTGTTGCTGGTACATTTGCTTGCCGATTTCCTGAAGCGCCTTGCTCAGGTCTTCCGTCGCGGCTTCGAGTTCGTCTTTGTCCACGTCCTCAGCTTCGAGCGTCTCTTGGACGTCTTCGATTGCATCCCGGATGTCGGCTTCGAGTTCCTCGTCGATGTTCTCCTCGTTCTCTTCGAGGAGCGTCTCGGCGCGCTGAATCGCGCCTTCGGCGGCGTTGCGCGCTTCGATGAGTTCACGCCGTTCTTTGTCCTCTTCTGCGTGCTGTTCTGCTTCTTCCTGCATGCGCTCGACTTCGTCGTCCGAGAGACCGGCGCCACCTTCGATGGTGATTTCCTCGCTGTTGCCCGAACCGTGGTCTTCGGCGGAGACGTTGACGATACCGTTTTCGTCGATGTTGAACGCGACTTCGATTTGCGGCGTTCCGGCGGGTGCTGGCGGAATGCCTGCGAGGTGGAACTCGCCGAGCAGTTCGTTGTCTTGTGCCATCTCGCGCTCACCCTGGAAGACGCGCACCTGCACCGAGGTCTGGTTGGCTGCTGCGGTCGTGAAGATTTTTGATTCTTCAGTTGGGATGGTCGTGTTCTTGTCGATGAGACGCTCGAACAGGCCACCTTTCACTTCGATACCGAGCGAGAGCGGCGTCACGTCGAGCAGCACGATGTCGTCCACGTCGCCGGAGAGGACGCCGCCCTGAATCGCCGCGCCGAGCGCGACTGCTTCGTCGGGGTTGACGTTCTTTTTCGGTTCCTGTCCGGTGAGTTCTTCGACCTGTTCCGCGACCTGCGGCATGCGGGTCGAACCGCCGACGAGGATAACCTCGTCGATGTCGCCCTTGTCGTAGCCCGCGTCCGAAAGCGCCTGTTCGGTCGGTTCGACCGTGCGGTCGATGAGGTCGTCCGTCAGCGATTCGAACTTCGCACGGGTGAGACTGTTTTCCAAGTGAACCGGGCCGTTGTCCGTCGCGGTGACGAACGGGAGGTTGATGTCCGTCTCCTTTCGACTGCTGAGTTCGATTTTCGCCTCTTCGGCCGCGTCCTTGAGTCGCTGGAGCGCCTGCCGGTCGTCGCGGAGGTCGATACCATGTTCAGATTCGAACTCCTTGGCGAGATAGTCGATGATGGCGTGGTCCCAGTCGTCGCCACCGAGGTCGTTGTCACCGTTCGTGGCGACCACTTCGTAGACGCCACCACCCAAATCGAGGATGGAAACGTCGAACGTTCCTCCACCGAGGTCGTAGACGAGAACCGTCTGGTCGGACTCGTCGTCAAGTCCGTACGCCATCGACGCGGCGGTCGGTTCGTTGACGATGCGCTCTACGTCGAAGCCAGCGATTTCACCAGCGTTCTTGGTCGCCTGTCGCTGTTTGTCGTTGAAGTAGGCGGGAACCGTGATGACCGCCTTTTCCACGTCGTCGCCGAGATACTCCTCGGCGTCTCGTTTGATTTTCTGGAGAATCATCGCCGAAATCTGTTCCGGCGTGTACTCCTCGCCTTCGATTTCGACGCTGTAGTCCTCGTCGCCCATGTGGCGCTTGATGGACTGAATCGTCTTCTCGGGGTTCTGAACGGCCTGATTTTTCGCCGGTTTCCCCACGAGACGCTCGCCGTCATCGGAGAACGCGACGACCGAGGCTGTCGTCCGGTCGCCTTCCCCGTTGACGATGATTTCAGGGTCGCCACCTTCCATTACCGCGAACGCGCTGTTCGTGGTACCGAGGTCGATACCGAGAATCTTGTTACTCGTCATTTGACGCTATCTTGCGCTTTCGCTCCTTTAAACCTTGCTACACAGGACGAACCGGGAAACGAATTGAATCGGACGCCCGCATGCGATTTTTATAAAATCGACAGACGGAAAAGAGGGGGTATATATGTTGACCGCAATCAGATTATTTCTGTATTATCTATTCGCTCACTAGAATTTACTACTCGTCGGAACCATCGCCGCTTCCGTCACTCACAGTGACTTGCGCGGCCTGCAAGACTTTATCGGCCATCTCGTAGCCCGGTTGGTACACGTCCGCGATGGTATCTTCGGGATGGTCGCTCTCGACCCGGAGCATCACTTCGTGGCGTTGTGGGTCAACCTCCGCACCCGGTTCGGGGTCGATTTCCGCGACGTTCTCGTCCTCGAACACGCGGTCGAGTTCCTTTAGCGTGAGTTCGACGCCACCGCGAAGACTCTCGACATCCTCGTGTTCTTCCTCGACGGCGCGTTTTAAGTTGTCTCGCACGTCGATAAGACGGTCGACGACGTCCTCTGTCGCGCGCTTTTCGAGTTGTTCTTGTCGCTTTTTCGCCCGCTTTTTGTAGTTCTGGAAGTCGGCTTGCTTTCGCTTCAGTCGCGTGCGAAGGTCGTCGATTTCGGTTTCCTGTTCCTGTCGTTCCGACTCGATGGCGACGAATCGCTCTTCGACAGTCCCCGCAAGGCTCTCGTCGTGAGCCGCGATTTCCGCGACGAGGTCGGCTTCTTCTGCGCTCAGTACGTCTTCGTCGGTCGGCTGTTCGCCCGTCGTGCTTTCGTCAGCCGGTTTCTCGCTTGGAGTGTCGTCTTCGACGTGGTCGTCGTCTGTCGTCTGGACAGGCTCCTCGGTCATACATACTGAAAGTCCGTGCGTGCGTTTAAGGGTTACAAAAACAGACCGCGGTCTACGAGAGCCAACCCAGTTCGATTCGAGTCAACAGGGAGACGAGCGTCTCGGCTGTAAGCGAATACCTCGGTCGACCGACCAGTCCGCTCAGGGGATCGTACTCGACCAACCCGCGATAGGAGAGGGTGGGAAGGCTGTTCTGCGACAGGTCGTCGAGAACTGATTCAAACGTTTCGTCGGGAACCGATTCGGGGGCGATTCCGTGTTCCAATCCGGCGACCTCTCTGGCGAGCACTTCCACTCCCATCGGAGCGTTCTCTGCGTGGCGAGTGAGCGAATAGAGGATGTACCGGTTTCGCTGTGCAGACAGGCTAACCACCACTGAACCGACAGACCCCCGAGCCATTCTCAGTCCCTTCCATAGTCGCCGTGAACGAATTTTAACCCCCGCAACCGTTTTCCATCGTTCAGTGTTCGTAATGCGAGGCGAGCACGGGACAACGACACCCGTATCCGAGCGTTCCGAACGACGAAACTGGATGTGGCTGTTTCATCGAACCCCGGTCGTCGGTAACGATGGCTTCGCGCCGATAAGCCAGCGTTCGAGCGCGTTCACGCACGCTCGTTCGTTTCTTCTTTCCCGCCCTGCTCTGATACCGAACAGAATCACCTCCCTACTCGTGCCAGCACGGGACACAACCCTTTTCGGGCGTGCGAAAGAACGGAGAGGTATGGCAGACGAGGAAGCCAACGAAGACGACAGCGGAAACGATGGCGAAGAGAAATCGTTCCGAGAACGCGTCGAGGAAATCAGGGAAAAACGTGCGGAAGAGGGCGACGAAGACCGAGAAGACCGAGAGGAACGCCTGAAAGAAGCCCTCGGTGGCGGCGGCCCGGGCGGTATGGGCGGTGGCGGAGGAGGAGGGAACCCGTTCGCACAGATGATGGGCGGCATGATGGGCGGCGGCCCCGGTGGCATGGGCGGCGGGCCGGGCGGTCGCGGCGGCGAATCTGCCGGAAACGAAGATCTCACCCGTGAGGTTCGACAGCTTCGGGACGAAGTCCGTGACGTGACCCGACAGCTTCAGCGCATCGCAGACGCGCTCGAAGACGACTAGTCCGGTATTTTTGCGGTCACGATTTCCGAAACGGTCGTAACCTGTCACCCAACTTTCGGCAATTGTATAACCGAAAACGGGGTTTCTTATAGCTCGCATGCCTGTTTCGGTTCGTAACAGTGTCCGGGGAGACGAGCGACAGCAGTTCACTTGGCCTGCTCACCAACCGCGAGTTTATCGCCATTTCCAGCACCGCGTTCGCGCGAAGTCAAGCGTACTCGACGATTCTCATCGCGCTGGCGCTGTACGCCGACATGTTCCAGACGACGAGCACCGTGGAAGGACTGTTCGGCACGGCGTTCGCAATCGTTCAACTGTTCATCGTTCTTCCACTGGGTCGGTACATCGACACGCGAAACTCGAAGCGAATTTTGCTGTTCGGACTCCTGCTCAACGTCGTCGTCTTCGTCGGTTTCATGTTCGTCGAAAACGTCACCCACGTCATTCTCGTTCGCGTCTTGCAGGGAACCGCCGCGAGCATCCTCTGGTTGACCGGAATGACCGTCGTCGGTGAAATCAGCGACGAGGGTTCCCGCGGACTGTGGATTGGAACCTACAATCAGGTCGGCGCAATATCGAGTCTCATCGGGGACATCGTCGGCGGACTCCTGCTTTACGTCTACGGCTTTCAGGAAACCTACATCGCGCTTTCCCTCGTCACTCTCGGCGCGTTTTTCTCCGTCCTCCTGTTCCTTCGGGACAACCCCGGCGGACGAAAAGACCCCGAGGATTCGAGCGGCAGAGAAACCATCGAGATGCTTCTCGGACGCTCGGCCATCAAAGCCCTCGTCTTCTTTCGCCTCTCGTTCAGCGTCGGAAAGATGGCGGTCATCACCTTCCTTCCCATCTACGCCTACACCGAGTTCGGCATCAACCCGTTCATGGTCGGCGGCATCATGGCGGGCGGAAAACTGACCAAAGCCATCACGCAAGGGAAGGTCGGCCACTGGACAGATCGCATCAAACACACCCACTGGTTCATTCTCGCGGGCGCGCTGGTGTACGCGCTCGGCACCGCGCTCATCCCACTCGCCGGATTCGCACACATCTACATTCCGGATACGACCGTCACCGCGCTGGGCGAGGAGATGGCGCTCCCCGGAGCCTTCTTCGTCCTCTTTGCGGCCTACGCCGTCCTCGGAATCGGGGACAGCCTCCGCCTTCCGGCCAGCATGGCCCTGTTCGTCGGCGAGGGCGAGCAGTTCGACGCCGTGGCCTCCAGCCTCTCCCTGCGCTCTATCGCGTGGAAAGTCGGACAGGTCGGCGGCCCAGTGCTGGTGGGTGCCATCTGGGACGCCACGAGCGTCCTCGTCGCGTTCTGGACTGCGTCGGGATTCATCGTCGTGTCGTCGGCCGTGTTCGCGTGGCTGTACAGCACCGACCCCGCGCGCGAGCAGGTCGATGCCGTCGGCGGGGATTAGCGGCGAAACGTTGGTAGCGTCTGTTGATTTGAGATCGTTCGTTATTTTTCTGGGGTGAAGGTGGTCGCGTCCTCGGCACGATTTGGAACAAGCCACAGATTTCGGTAGGGCGAGTTACCACCGAAAAACGGCTGACTAAATTTGGGTTGGCCGGGTGCGCTCGCGCGCGCGGCCTCCGGCAGCTTCGGAGGCAACGGGCGACGCGAGGAGTGAGCGACTGTAAGGAGCGAGTGACGAGCGAGGGCGTGACCTACAGTCGTGACTTCTGCGGTCGTTACCCCACTGAAATCAATATCAACATATCGCAGGCGTGGTTTACAACCCACAGTTACAGACACACCAGTAGCCTCCGGAACTCCAAATTCACTCTCTCGTCCCGTTAGCCGAAGACGGAACGATGAAACCACTGAAGCCCTAAATGCGACCATGGACGAACAACCGGGACTCTCCGACCAGTACCGAAAATCCAGTCCGTGGCCGCTGTTCGTCGCGTTCGGGTTGGCGCTTTTCGAGGTCGGTATCGTCATGGCGCAGTATCTCTTTCCCGTCGCCGTCGGCGGCATGCTGATGTTTGTCGGGAGTTGTGTCGGCATCCTCCGCGAGTCGGAGTACATCAAAAATCCGTGGAAAGGACTCGTCGTCTCGGCGGGACTGGCGTTCGCCGTCGGCGGCGTCGTCTGGACGATGACGACCGGCGACGTGCGACTTCGGGGGACGGCCATCCTCATCGGCGGTGTCATCCTCCTCGTCGGTGCGATTGCCGGTGCCCTCTGGACGGGTTCCAGTATGAACGCGTCGTAAATGTCGAAGATAAAGTAATTCGGAGCTATTTCGACTCCGTTTGGGTACGATTTCTCGCTACCACGAACCATTAACCTATTTGATGCCCCCTTCGTTATCTCCACGTACTATGGCAGAACGTGTCTTCGACCGGGAAACGATACTCGACACCACGGTTAACGTGATTCCGCTCGGCATAATGGCGTTTTTCTTCGTCGTTTTCCTCGTCTTCGCGCCGTGGGGCGGCAGTTCCCTCGTCGGCCTCATCAGTTTCGCTCTCATCGTCATCCCGTTCATCGGGCTGGCTCTGCTAACGTATCTCACGGCACGAGTGATATAGACGAAGTCGTAACCTAACCTGTTCTTTGCACGAAATACTATAAACAAACGTGCACTCAGTAGGAGTGTCATGTCGAACGGAGTCGATTTCCAAGGATTCGACCGAGAGTTCCGCGCCGAGCTCCACCAGCGGTGAGGTAATCCAGATGCTTGCGTTGACGCTCGTTCAAATCGGGTGACGGACTCTGGGTGACCTCGTTTTCGACGTGATGTGTCTCCGGCTCTTTTTCCATCTTCCCACGGTCGAACAGCCAGTCATTCCGCGACTCGACCGCCCGGACGACGCCACGGTAATCGTCCTGTTCGAGCAACCCCTCAATGGCAGTTCTGTAGATCGACTCGGTGAATGCGTCGGCCCGTGTTTCGCTGATGGCATCGACGATGTACTCGCGAAGTCGGTCGATGTCTTGGGAGATCTGTGACTGAGAGACGTCGTAGCGTTCGCCAAGTCGAGTTTGGTTGACCGCTCGTGGATGGTTCGCCCGCTCGATAATTTGGAGGATTTCTGCCCGGCGCTGTTGCCAACTATACTCGTCGGGTGGCGTGTCCTCGGGGACAGTTATCACTCTGTAATCGATGTCTCCCATGCAGATTCCTCGAAGTATAAGTGAGTATTAGTCGTCGTCCGCAATGGTCTGGTTGACAGACGCGGTCATCTGACGCTTTGCCTCGCGGATTCGACGCTCAATGATTGGCTTATAGGCCCCCTCCTCGTCTAATTCAAACCCGACAAAGTTCCGCTCGTTCTGGATTGCCGCGACCGCGGTCGTCCCCGACCCCATAAATGGGTCAAGGATGAGTTCGCCTTCTGTTGTCGTGTATTTGAGCGCTTTCTCAACGAGGCTTGTAGAAAACGGCGCCGGATGTTTTCCGTAGTCGCCTTGATTATCTATGGCCGCATCGTTAACATCCCAGACACTCGGTGCTTTCAGATGTTTGAGTTCTGATTGCTCTTCTGAGTAGTGATAGATTGGTTCCCAGTCCCGCTGGAATTGCCCTCCTGCTGGAAGGTAGGGACGATGATACTGGTCTTTTTTTCCAAACAATCACAGAACGGAGCGGAAGCCCGACAAGGTCATGTACCCAGTCGTGTTTTTCCATCTTCCCCTCACCGTATCGCTGATCAAGATTGATGAATATGTGCCCATCGGGCTTCGTGACCCTCACCAGTTCCGAGAACACTGCACCAAGGAACTCGCGGAACTCCTTTTCTGTCCGGTCGTCGGTATAAGCGACTGCTTCCGATTTTCTGTCCCCTGATTGAGTCTTCTCAACGTTATATGGTGGACTGGTGAACACCATGTCAACACTATCATCTTCTAGATGCTCTTGCATCCCATCGATACAGTCCATGAAATGGACATCATGTTCTACGTCATACTCGTATGCAATTGAACTACTCTTATTGACGCGAATTTCCGCAAGGAGGTCATCCAGATCCTCGTCAGCCGCGTCCGTGAGGTCGGCAACCGCATCGCTTTTGCCGTTGTTCAGGAGGTAATCGTATTCAAGCGCATCACGCTTTTTGTCGTGTTCGCCCCGATTCTTGTTCATCTCCTGTCGCCAGAGACGACGGTCTGCTTCGTCGATGTTGAACTGCCGGACGGGGACTTCTGCAAGGCCTAGCTCTTGTGCCGCTCGCCAGCGGTGTTCCCCGTCCGCGATGACACCGTCGGTGTTTGTCAGAATTGGCCCGCCCAGCCAGCCCTCCGACCGCATTCGGTCGATGAGTAGGCCGAACTGTTCGTCCGACATCTCATTTGGATTGTCGCCGTCTGTTTCGAGGTCGTCTACCGGTACTGTCCCCTCAAATTCGGGTTGAGGGAGGTCTTCGAGGGATAGGTCGTCACTCATCGGTGTCTCCGTTATCGTGGTGTTCGGTTCCGCTTCCAGCTTCGCCGGTCAGTTTATCGAGGTGCGCGCGCTGCTGCTCGGTCAGTTCGTGCTGGTGATCGTGGGTGTGCGTGTGGTCGCCGTTGACTTCGAGGGTGTATTCCTCGGGCGGCGTCAGTCTGAATTTGTCACAGATATTCTCGTATCGACGGAGGAATCGCGGGTCGCCGCTTCGGTCGAACTGCATGAGACAGCGGGCCGCCGCAGTCTGGGCAACTTCCTGCGTGCCTTCCGGCGACCCAAGTAGCTCTTTCGCGTCGTCGAAGGCATCGCGTTCTTCGTCGGTCAGGTGGCGGGTGAAGTGTTTGGAAAATGCACCGTGCGAAACGGCGTTCTCGTTTCCTTCCGGTGCCCCCGCTCCGTCTCTCTCGCCACCGTTTCCACCGCCGTGATTTGACCACCTCCCTTCGGTGACATCGGGGCCTAAGCCCCAGCCTTCGGGCTGGCCGCAGTAGCCCTCAAAGATGACCTCGTCGTCTTCGTTCTTCGAGATTCGCTTGCCGTTGCAGGTGCCGTCGGGAGGGATTGTCGGGACATTTTCCGATAAGTTCCCGACCAACTCTGATTCGTCTTCCATGGGTTGATTGATTTGAAAATGGGAATTACGGGCCGAGTCCACTCGCGCTGGGAGACGAAAGACGACCACTGGACGGGATCGGCGGGTCGAACGCAGACCGGACGGAGCGACCGTCGCGACCGTGCCGGGCGATGAGGTGACAGCGTCGGCACGTCGCGGTGAGGTTGTCGTCGTTGCTGTTGTTCCGATTCCGGTCGCGGTGATGGACTTCTATCTGTGAGACTTCGTCGGCCGAGCGTCCAGCGCTGGCTTGAACAGTTTGTGCATTACTATAATCAGCAGAGACCGGCCCAATATCTCAACAGCCGAACATCTGTCGAGAAGAAACTAAACTAGACAGTGCCATACTTATGGTATATTTACAAAGATTCAAATTAGTAGAGGATATATAATAGTATTTTAGAAATTGGGATAAACCCGAAGTGAACTACTATGCTGCGTTTTCAGCACTCATAGACTCATAGGTGACTCCAAAGGCCCACATTGTAATCATCCCACCAAAGGTTAATAATGATATGCTAACACGAAGTGACTGCTGAAGTGGGAGAGTCGGACTGATACCAACGAGAGAAACGAACAGAAGGAATCCCGTGCCAACCCCACCCATAATTGCAGTACGTTGGTTTGTTGAATCGTCATACAAAAGTTTAGGCTGTGAAATTAAAAGATATACCCCACTTGTATATACAATTGCACATGCGATCGCAAGTATGAAATCTGGATAGAGAAATTTATGGGTTGTACCTCCGATAAGAATACCTATTGTAGCAGATAATACAGTTTTCCTCAATTTTTCCATAGTGAGAACAACACTATGTGTTGATAAAATTCTTCTGATTGGGAACGGTCAAAGGTTTGAATGTGAGCGTGAATTCTCGAAGCGACGATACACACTCCACAATCACATCGTCCTGCTCTGTCCCAAAATCCGGAGGAACACGACCCACCGGACACTTCCCAACGAACTCATACAATGACAAAGAATATCATGACCAGATGATTCGAGTACTGACTCGAGAAGAAGAGTTCTCTCGCCCATTAAACACCGAAATTTCTTGCCACTCCACAAGGGCATGGACACTGGGTTAGTTACTGGTACAGTAAAATAGTATAATAGTAATTAAACTAAAACAAACTATGAGACTGAATAACATAACTAGATATAAATAAATTTAAAAAGAATGAATGTATTTTTGAACTTGATGTCAAAAGATATTCCAAACGGAATGAGTAGAAGACAATATATGAAGAGTGCTAGTATCGCAGGAGCTAGCGCTATTGCTCCCGCATCTGCGAAATCAGTCTCGCAGAGAAAGGAGGTTGAAGTAAATCAACTACGGGAAAAGAAAGCAAGTAAAACTCTCTCTATCGCCGAGAATGACGACGAATTCCAAAATTTAATTGCGGGACTCAAAAAAGATGGGCGATCCATCAATTTATCAAAAAGTGATAAATCGGCTTACGAAATCGTTCAAAAGGTAGAGAAGACAGATCAGAAAAGCAGTTTCCGGATTGCATCATTCAACCTAGAAGACTCAAACTCAAACGAAACTATCGAAATCGCAGCCCGAATCCGAGATAATGATCAATCACACCGATTCAACCCATTCACATCGAATCTAATTGTAGAGCCGATGTGTTATGTACATAGAAATCCAGAGACGAACAATAGTGGGGAAATTTCTACCCAGTCTACTCTCTCTCAGAAGGCGACAATTTATTTAGCGGATGGGAGCGGCCCAAGTATTGAGAGCGAGGCGATCAATGAGACACACGAAACTATCAAAACTAAATATGGCTCTGTTAATAAATCGGAATATACTCTAAGTATAAATTCAAAAGACGGTGTTTCTATCCAAGGAGCAAACCCCATCTGTGGAGCAGCACCAGACATTTCTTGCAATGTCTGTATGGCGGCGATCGGTGTTACGAATGAAGGGATCTGTACCCTTGGCTCTGCTGCATACTGTGCGATTGCAACATCTCAAACAGTTATCGGACCAGTTGCGTGTGCGGGTCTATTCTTTGTTGTCTGTACTCTGCTGAACGTTACTGTCTGGAATCCAAAAGAAATCTGTAATGATATGTGTCTCTGTGAGGATGGGTGGATGCCCTGGTAGGTCTGGTTTGCCACGACAGATTCAACATCGTCCTCTGTCCACAACGGGTGCCAGTGTTCATCGAAGACTGTTCCTTCGACTATCTCTTCGCGGAACTCCCACCGGATTTTCTCGGGTATCATTTGGAATCATGCATCGTCGCTCGGTGGAAGCGCGGGCATCTCGTTCCACCCGCAGAACAAACATGAGTAGCCACTAACTGTCCACGGTGCATAGCAGTGACAATCCGGACAGCGCGGTGTGCCGTCGGCATCGACGAACGCACGACCGTCGTCGCCATGTTTCGGCTCTCGTTGGGATGGCGGATCTGGTATCTGTTGGAGGTCTTGGTACGAAAACGAAGACCGCGAGTGCGCCTGTTCGACGGCAAGTCGGAAGTTGTCGTCATCGCGACCGCCCCATTTGGGGAGTCGCTTCCGGTGAGCCACCGCGGCGACGAGCAGGTGCGGGTCGTGCGGGATACGCTTTCGCATGAGCTGAGCGGAGAGTTCCCACGCGACTTCGACGGCGTCGTCTTTCGCGAGAGGTCGCTGGGTATCGTGGAGCGACCCGCACTTGCACGCTCGCGGTGGGTTCTGTCCTTCGGTTCCTGCTTCTGGAACCGGCCGAGTCGTATCCATCGCCGGAACGTAGAAGCGGACGAGGCCCTTCGCTCGCTCGGCGGCATGTGAGTGCGGCAGGATGACGTGGCGATTATGCCGGAAGCAACTGTTGCAGATTTCGGGGTCGCGTTGGATCAGTTCGACGAAGACGTTCTCTGGACGACGTTTTTTCGGCGGTGCGTGCTGGTCTTTTGGTTCCCACTGGTAGGCGGGACTCTGATTTTGGACGGAGGCCATTGGTGGTTGAATCCAGCAGACGCTCGACGTGTGGTGCGCCGATGTGGAGAAAAGCGTCGCTGGTGAGATGGCCTGCCCGTCCACGCGGGCAGGGGTTATCCTCTTCTTAGTGACTCTGTCGGCATAGGCTTTACTTAGATTTCGTCAGAATCGTCAGCGAGTCTGTAATTCTGGCGCGGTCGCTCACCCCGCTTCGGGATGGCAATTACTGTCTCCAGACGCCACTTTTCGGCAAGATTACGACAACGTTCGAATATGTTACTGCGACTGGCTTCGAGTTCGTCGGCAATATCTGTTGGATGTGCGCCGGGCTGAGATTCGTCTGCCGGGTCATCGAGCTTATCAACAGCGGCGAGGATTTCGTCGTCAGGGATTCTTGAGCGTGGCATTAGCGGTTGATGTCCGTTGGTCGGATGCGTTTCAGTTCGACCAGTTCGCCGTTGGGCGCTCGAATGGCAACAACGCGGTCGGGGTCGTCGTCGATGGTCTGGAGTGGTGCGCCGAGAACGAACTCCGTTGGCAGGTTGACGGTCATTCGTCCTCCGGGTCTGGTTTCCGGCGGCGATGCTTCTCGGCGTTCCACCCGCAATCGACACAGGCGCGAACGCCGCTGGATTCATTCATCGGAGCGAAGCCACCGCACTCCGGACAGGGGTCGGTCGTCGGGCAGTCGATGCTCGTATCGAACATCGTTATCGGTAGTCCTCCAGTGTTGTCGTGTTCGGGAGGTCGAACGCATCGTAATCCTGCCTCTCGTGTCGGGGTGAGGTTGCGCTCGCGGCACATCCGCTGGACGGCGGTCGCGTAGGCCGACCGGTCGTGGTCGGTAACGACCGGGATTTCAATCGCGAACTCCGGTGCATCGTCGCGAAGTTCATCAGGGGTTTGCAGTCGCTTCCGGAGTTGGTTGGCAAAGGCCGCCTTTTTGCTGTTGAACGCGCCGACGAACACCACGTTTCCGATGAGATTTCCGTAGGGTTCGTTTGCGTCAATCGACGGTGTGAGTGCCTCTTCTTGTTTGTCTTCGCGGGATTCGAACAACTGCCGATAGGCGCTGTGGTGTCCGTACCGCGACTGGATTGCAAGCCCGATTGCGAACGTCTTGTGGAGATGAGTGGCGGCATGCACGGCGACGAGGCGAACGGCTACACAGCCCCGATTGCGAACGTCTTGTGGAGATGAGTGCAGTCGGCATCGAAGTTCTGGGCGAATTTCGGCAGGCGAACCTCGCGGGTCAGCCCGACGTCGTTCAGGTCGAGCAGGTGAACCATCGTTCCGGCCAGCCCGAGTGCTTCTCGGGTGATGACGCCGCGGAACTCGGCTTCCGAACACTCGAAGTCGCCGCGGTTGAGTCGCTTCGTCATATCGCAGAGGTGGTTCTCGGCGTCGCGGAGTTCGGCGATGTAGTCCGCACCGTCTTCGACGCGGTTCGGAAGATAGCCGAGACAGCGCGACGACCACAGGAAGTCGCGATGGTTTTCGACGAACTCGGCGAACTGCCCATCCTCGTCCAGTCGTTCTGGTGGGAGCACTCGGTTGAACGTCCGGGTGCTGGCTAACGCTCTTGCGATACACACCCAGAACTGCATGGGGCCATCGTACTCAGCAGAGACTACCAAGTGGTCGCGGTCGGCGTCGTAGTACCAGCCCGGTTCGCCGCGGTCGTCCTTCTCTTGGAGCGGGTAATCGACGATACCGACCCCGTTTTCGGGGGCCGAGGCCACCGCACCGATTGCGTTCCACCGTGCCAGCCAGCCGATGCTGTGGTGGTGCGGAAGGCGGGTGCGATCGGTGTCGTCCTCTGGGGAGGGGGCCTCGTGTGTGCGCGTGTTTACACGGCTATCGTCTGACGGATTGCACACTTCGCTAAAGGCATCATCAAGTCGCCGCTGTTGTGCGATTTCGTCGTCTAACCAGTCGAGATACTGTTCGCCCGCTCGGAGCAGTTCGACGTGCTTGTTCTGGTCGGTGCCGAAATCTGCGGCCAACCCGAGTTCAATGATTCCCGCTTCGGACGAGGTACCGTGCAGACACTGCGACCGCCGCGATGGCGACAGTGACGCCGCAGAATCGAGAGCGCTGTACGAGAGGGTTTGACCGGACTCTGCTCGAAGCGCTCGAAGGATTCGAACCTGCGTGCTGTTCTGTCCCAGTTCCTCCCTTGCTCTTTCGACGCGCTTACCCACACTCTCAGGATGCTGTGTGTTGGAGTCGTAGCTAACAGGGAGTTTGTCGCGATGGTCGGCGAAGAGTCGTTGGTGGCGCAGACCACTTCCGACGAGCCGAACCGAACACCCTGCCGCGAGTTCGGCGAGATACTCGCAAACCATCTCGCGTTGTGAGCGGTCGAGGTTCCAGAACGACTCCGAGAGTCGAACGTCGATGGTCGGTTCCTCGTCGGACAGCGCGAGGAGGCGACCGACAACGAACGTATCCTCCAGTGACGACCGACCGTGACCGGTCAACCGGAGTCGGTCGATGAACGTTTCGACCGCGTCCGATGACCCTTTAGCAATCTGTGTAACGAGTCCAGGGAGGTTGCTGTCTTCGAGTTCGATACCCGCATCATCGAGGATCGCGGCAATCGTGAGGCTGTCTCTCTCCTCCGCAATCTCACGAAGCACGTCTGCCAGCATTTCGCGGACGTGGTCGGTCTCAAGAACGGCCTTCGATATACTTGATAGCGGTTTATTGAGCGCGATGGTCGCGACCGAATTGATTGGTGGCTGTTGAGTGAATGTCATCTCGCCCGCGATGCCAAGGTCGGGGACATCGACATCGAGGTCATCACTGCGTTCGAGATACTCCTCCAGTTCCTCGCGGAACGCGCCCATCCACCACTGACCAACTTCAGCGGCTTCTGCTTCGAACGCCGAATAGTACTCCGAAAACGCTTCCTTCGCTTCGTCGCTGAAGACCGCGTTCATCCGATCGTGATACTGCTCGTACTCCTCACCGAATGCGGAGTAGTACTCCGAAAAGGCCTCCTTCGCTTCCTGTTCGAGGAACTCGGCCTGTGTCTCGATGTCCTGCTGGATTCGAGTTTCAAGCGCGGCGTAGTTTTCGACGTTCTCGAAACGCTCTCGTTCCCCTGCTTTCTCGGCGAGGATTCTAGCGCGGACTTGCGCGGCGACCTCGCGCTCGTCGTGACTGAATCGGATTCGGAGCGTCTTCGCGTCGTGCTGGTGGCCGCAGAGCCGACACTGGGCCGTTTGTTGTTCGCGAACGTCTTCGACTAACCAGAAGCCGTGGCAGGTCGAACACCCGACGACGTTGTACGTCACGCCGGGCACCCCCTGTTATGCGAAGATGTCGCATAGTCAGGCGATGATTTCCGACTCTCTCCGTCGCATAACCTAACCTTTCTTTACCCCGTAGTACTCACCCTCTCGCATGGCAGCTACAGGGCAGATAGCTCTCACCGTAGTGATGGGAGTGTTTTTGCTGGCGGTCGCCACGTTCCTCGCCCGAATCGAGGACTGGCGGTCTTACACGCCTCTTAGCGGAGGGGGCTATGGGTATGCAGAATCGACCGGGCAGGCCCACGAGGAGAAACCTGCCGGAATCATTCGGTGGTTAACGACAGTTGACCACAAAGACATCGGCCTACTGTACGGAACGTACGGTATCATTGCCTTCGCGTGGGGTGGCATCGCAGTGCTTCTCATGCGTGCGGAACTCGCCGCACCGGCGACGGACTTCATTGATCCGAACCTCTACAACGGGTTGTTGACCACGCACGGCATCACGATGCTGTTCCTGTTCGGGACGCCCATCATCGCGGCGTTCTCGAACTACTTCATCCCGCTTCTCATCGGCGCGGACGACATGGCGTTCCCGCGAATCAACGCCATCGCGTTCTGGCTCCTGCCACCCGCGGCGATTCTCATCTGGTTGGGATTCCCGCTCGCGATGCTCGGGTTCAACGTCGAACCCGCACAGTCGAGCTGGACGATGTACACGCCGATTTCCGCGGAGCGCGGCCTCTCGTCCAATCCGGACGTCCTGAACCCCGGGATGGACTTCATGCTCCTCGGCCTGCACCTCTCCGGTGTCAGCGCGACGATGGGTGCAATCAACTTCATCGCCACCATCTTCACCGAGCGTGGCGACGATGTCGGATGGCCTGACCTCGACATCTTCTCGTGGACCATCCTGACCCAGTCGGGACTCATCCTGTTCGCGTTCCCGCTTCTCGGGAGTGCGCTCATCATGCTCCTGCTCGACCGGAACTTCGCCACGACGTTCTTCACTGCGGAGGGTGGCGGCCCGATCCTCTGGCAACACCTGTTCTGGTTCTTCGGCCACCCTGAGGTGTACATCCTCGTCCTGCCGCCGATGGGACTGGTCAGCCTCATCCTCCCGCGGTTCGCAGGGAGAAAGCTGTTCGGGTTCAAGTTCGTCGTCTACTCGACGCTCGCAATCGGTGTCCTCTCGTTCGGTGTCTGGGCGCACCACATGTTCGCCACGGGTATCGACCCACGGCTTCGCGCGAGCTTCATGGCGGTGTCGATGGCGATTGCAATCCCGAGCGCGGTGAAGGTGTTCAACTGGACTACGACGATGTGGAACGGTCGGCTTCGAATGACGACGCCGATGCTGTTCTGTGTCGGTTTCATCTCCAACTTCATCATCGGCGGCGTGACCGGCGTGTTCCTCGCGGCCATCCCGGTTAACCTCGTGCTCCACGACACTTACTACGTCGTGGGTCACTTCCACTACATCGTCATGGGTGCCATCGCCGTCGCTGGCTTCGCAGGCATCTACTACTGGTTCCCAATCTACACCGGTCGAATGTACCAGAAGAAACTCGCACACATGCACTTCTGGCTCACGATGATCGGAACGAACGTCACGTTCTTCGCTATGCTGTTCCTCGGTTACGGCGGCATGCCCCGACGATACGCGACGTTCCTCCCGCAGTTTGCAACCATGCACCAACTCGCCACCGCGGGCGCGTTCCTGATGGGTATCGGTCAGCTCATCTTCGTTTGGAACATCGTCCAATCGTGGCTCGAAGGGCCACACGCCCCCGCCGACCCGTGGAAACTCGGCGAGGACGGCCTGCTCACGAAAGAGTGGACGTGGTTCGAGAAGAAACAGGAAACGGCGCTTACAGACGGCGGAGAAGCCGACGGCGCGCACAGTTCGGACGACTAGTCCGACAGCAGTCGAGAATCGTTTGATTCTCGAACAGATCACAATCGAAACGGACAGTAATCGACGGAACCGATTTCCCTTTTGTTTTTCTTTCACCGAGTCGTGATTCAGTTTACGTCGTTGCGAGGATGATTCCCATCGAAAACATGAGTACGGCGATGCCGCCGAGGACGAGCAACAGCAGTTCTTTTTCGGACATACTCGAAATAGGCACGAGTGGATGAAAAGGCTAATCCTTGCCCTGTCGCAACGTTGATTCGTGCCCTCTCGACTCCACGGACGGTGGCTCGTCGTCGGTCTGTACGCCCTCATCGTCTCGTTCGCCGGATTCGTCGGCGTCCTGCTCGGTCTGTACGGTCCGGAGGATATGCGCCCCGTCTCCCTGTTAGGCCTCATCGAAATTCAACCAACAGCCATCGGGTTGGCGATTTTCGGCATGACCACCATCGGACTGTTTCTCGGGGTGTTGCTCTTTCTCGTGATGTTCGTCTCCGAACGCTACGACGAGGCAGACCCGAAGGCCTAAGCCAAACCCCTGCGACGTGCCATCATGTACCACGTTCTGTTGGCGTTGGACGAAACCGAGGCGCGCGCAGTGGCACAGGCAAACGCGGTTATTTCCCTCCCCGAATCGGCATCGAAAGTCAAAGCGGGCCTTTTGCACTCATTTACCGACAATCCGAGCGGCGCGTCCGCACTGCAAATTGCGAGTGTCCGGCGGGCACAGGAAACGTTGGAAGCGGCCGGAGTCGAAACCCACATCGTCGAAGCCAGCGGCAATCCCGCGGACGTCATCCTCGACATCGCCGCGGAACAGGATGTTGACTGCGTCTGCGTCGGCGGGCGACGACGGTCGCCCGCCGGAAAAGCTCTCTTCGGCAGTGTCGCCCAATCCGTTATCCTGAACGCAGACCGACCAGTCCTCGTCACTGGCGGGGGAGAAGTGTGAGAAAAGGACCCCGTCTTTAACGATGAAAAACAGCGGAACGACGGGGTTCCCACCCCGTCGTTCCGCTGAGTTGTCCTACTGAGCCGATTACTGTCGATTATCCCTGCCCGACCATCCTGTCCTCGTCGTCCCACTCCTGTTCGCGGAGTTCGTACTTCTGTACCTTTCCGGTTGCCGTCGTCGGCAACTCGTCCACGAACTCGACTCGACTGACGACCTTGTAGCCAGCCATCTTCTCGCGGGTGAACTCCCGAATTTCTTCCTCCGTGATGCCCGATTCGTCGGGGTTGCCGGTCGCCGGGATGATGAACGCCTTCGGCGTCTCGCCCCATTTGTCGCTCGGTGTCGGAATGACCGCCACGTCGCTGACGCCGCCGTGGTCGAACAGCGTGTCCTCCAACTCGATGCTGGAGATATTTTCCCCGCCGCTGATGATGATGTCCTTTTTGCGGTCTTGAATCGACACCATGCCGTGTTCGTCCACCACCGCGAGATCGCCCGTGTGATACCAGCCCTCCCGGCGGTCGTTGAACGCCTCCTCGGTCGCCTCCGGTTTCTCCCAGTAGCCTTCCATCACCTGATTGCCGCGGACAACGATTTCACCGATCGAGGCGTCATCTCGCGCGACATCCTCGCCGTCCTCGTCCACGACGGCGACTTCGGTTCCGAGGTAGCCGATTCCCTGTCGTTTTTTCAAGGAAAATCGTTCCGGCCCGTCGCCCAGCAGTCGTCTGGCGTCGGAGGTGGTGATGAGCGGCCCTGTCTCCGTCGCGCCGTAGACGTGTTTCAGGTACCATCCGAACTCGTCCTCGACGGTTCTGATGGTCGCCTCCGGTGGGGCGCTTCCCGCGGTGGCAATCCTGACATCCTTTGTGCCCGTCGTTTCCGGGTCGTGTTCCTCGTCGTATTCGATGAGCAGGTTCAACACGGTCGGCGCGGCACAGAAGTACGACACGTCTTCTTCGACCAGCGCTTCGAAAATCGTCCCGGCATCGATACCGCGAGTACAGACGTGTTTCGCGCCCATCCCTGTAATCGCGTAGATGTGGCCCCAGCCGTTGACGTGGAACATCGGGAGCGTCCAGAGGTAGGTGTCGTCGTCCCGAATCTCCTGATGAATCGTGATGAGGTAGGCGTGGAGCGATTCGGTTCGGTGAGTTCGCATCACGCCCTTCGGGTCGCCCGTCGTCCCCGAGGTGTAGTTGATGGTGATGACTTCGTCCTCGTCCATTTCCGGACGCTCGTACTCCGGTTCCGTTTCCGCGATGATTTCTTCGAAATCCTCCCAGTCGCCCTCGGTTTTCGCCGCGTCGTTGCTGACGAACGTCTCCGTCGGCACTGCGCCGCGGATGTCCTCGATTCTCTCGGCGTATTCGTAATCCGCGATTATCGCGTCAACTCCGGCGTCGTTCAGGATGTACTCGAAATCGTCCGGCGTGAGCCGATAGTTCAGCGGCGTGTGAATCGCACCCAACTGCATGATTCCGTAGGCCGATTCGAGGTGGCAGTGCGTGTTCGGGTCGAGGACGGCCACCCGGTCGCCCTTTTCGATGCCGCGCTCCGCGAGCGCCGCCGAAACCCGGTCGGCGCGCTCACCGAATTCGCTGTAGGTGTAGCGCTCTCCCGTGGTCGCCACGACTGCTTCCTGGTCGCCGTAATGATTCCGCGCTCTGTCGAGAAAATCCGTTACGAGCAGTTCACGCTTCATACTGAATTTTGCATCACTGTTCATGATATAGGTTCGGGCTACGGGAACATTTGCAAGACGCGGCAAGTGGTTTTGAGAGATTTGGTTAGACTGCTTGTGACGAGATGTCAGTTGCAACTACCGACGCAGAGTCGCGCCTGTAAGATGTTGATACTGATTTCAGTGGAGCGACTTCTGCGGTGGTCGTCAGGCCACCACAATCAGCGTCTTGCAGGCGTGACACGGCGTTTAAATCTGTAAACGACACGCAACCCCAGAAATCAGTTTCACCGTGAGAAAAGACAGTCCCACTTCGACAGCCGACAAAAAATGAGTCCAGTCGAAATTTCCGAAATCGCGCGTTCAGCTACTCTTTTACTTTCTCTTGAATATCCTCGACGACTTCCGGATTCCGGAGCGTGGAGGTGTCGCCCAGTTCCTCCTCGTTGGCGATGTCCTCCAAGAGTCGGCGCATGATTTTCCCGGAACGAGTCTTCGGCAGTTCCGGCGTGAAGACGATTTCCTCGGGGCGAGCAATCGGGCCGATTGCGTCCTCCACGCCCGCGACGATTCGGTCGTGCAGGTCGTCGCCGCCGTCGTAGCCTTCTTCGGTGATGACGTAGCCGTACACGGCCTCGCCTTTCACGTCGTGGTGACCGCCGACGACTGCGGATTCGGCGACACCTTCGACGCCGACGATGGCCGATTCGATTTCCATCGTTCCGAGGCGGTGGCCGGAGACGTTGAGTACGTCGTCAACGCGGCCGAGAACCGTGATGTAGCCGTCCTCGTCTATCTTCGCGCCGTCTTCGGGGAAGTACACCCAGTCCGCCGGGTCGTCGCTCTCGGTGTCCGAGTACTCTGCCCAATACTCGGAGATGAATCGCTCGTCGTTGTCGTAAAGCGTCCTGAGCATCCCCGGCCACGGCTTGTTGATGGTGAGGTATCCGGCCTTTCCGGGGTCAACTTCCTCGCCGCGCGTATCGACGACGCGAATGTCGATACCGGGAAGTGGCGGGCCAGCGGAACCGGGTTTCATCGTCCCGATGCCGGGGAGCGTGGTCACCATCATTCCGCCGGTTTCGGTCTGCCACCACGTGTCCACGATTGGGCAGTTCTCATTTCCGATGTGTTTGTAGTACCATTTCCACGCGCGTGGATTGATTGGTTCGCCGACCGTGCCGAGCAGTCGAAGCGAGGAAAGGTCGTGTCGTTCCGGATACTGACTGCCCCATTTCATGAATGCGCGAATCGCGGTTGGGGCGGTGTACAGTTGGTCTACCTCGTACTCTTCGACGATTTCCCAGAGACGGTCTTTGTCCGGGTAGTCCGGCGTCCCCTCGTACATCACGCTTGTCGTCCCGAGCGCAAGGGGGCCGTAGACGATGTACGAATGGCCGGTAATCCAACCGATGTCTGCGGAACACCAGTAGGTGTCCTCCGGTTTGATGTCCAGAACCGCCTGCGATGTCCACGCCACGTAGGACAGATAGCCCGCCGTCGTGTGTTTCACGCCTTTCGGTTGTCCGGTCGTCCCCGAGGTGTACATCAAAAAGAGCATATCTTCCGCGTCCCGCGACACGGGTTCGACTTTTGTGCCTTCGTGTTCGCTGATGAGGTCGTCGTAGTCGAGTTCCCCGTTTTCCATCGGATGGTCGTACTCGTCGCCGAGTCGGTTGACCACGATGACGCTCTCTACGTCGTGGTTGACGCCCCCGAGTCCCTCGTCGGCCTTCTCCTTGTGCTGAAGCGGGTCGCCCCGGCGGTAGTAGCCGTCACAGGTGACGAGATGTTCGGAGTCCGCGCTGTTCATGCGAGTGGCGAGTGCGTCCGCCGAGAACCCGGCGAAGACGACGCTGTGGGGCGCGCCGATTCGGGCGCACGCCAGCATCGCAATCGGCAGTTCCGGCACCATCGGCATGTACAGCGTGACGACGTCGTCTTCCTCGACGCCCTGTTCGCGCAGTGCCGCCGCAAACTCGTTCACTTCGCGGTGGAGGTCGCTATAGGTGTACGTTCGCGTGTCGCCGAGTTCACCGATCCATTCGATTGCGGCCTCGTCGCCGCGGTCGGCCAGATGCCGGTCGAGGCAGTTCGCCGAGGCGTTTAGCGAACCGCCCGTGAACCACTCGTAGAAGGGCGCGTTGCCGTCGTCCAGAACGGTGTCGTAGTCCTCGTTCCAGTCGAGCAGGTCGCCCGCTCGTTCCCAACACTCCGGCCAGTTCTCCTCGAACACCTCGTAGATTTCCTCGTCGGCGACGTTCGCCTGCGCAACGAACGATTCCGGTGGCTCGAATGATTCCGCCTCTTCGAGCCGTGCTTCGAGTTCCACGGTATCGTCTGGCATATATCCATGCTAGCATGCTGTAACGAAGGGCATAAAGATATGCTATCTTCACCGACCGGTTCGAAAACTGACTGCCGTCTGGCGTATTTCTCTCGGATAAAATGTTATTGGCCATCCGGATTTGCCACATCGACACTGCTGTTTTCCCGGCCCGATTCCGTCGGTTCGATTTCTTCTGCGACGACGATTTCGACGTTGTTCCGCAACCACGCAACCGCGGCAGAAACTTCTTCGGCATCCGTCGAAGTCACCTTGAGGCGTCCGGGTGTGTCACCCCGACCCGGATAGCTTCCGACTGCGACGTCGAATCGTTCTCGAACAGCAGAGAGCACGCTTCCGAGCGCACCCTCCGGCGCTGGCGTGTGTATCGTCTCCGAGACGACCGCCCCGTCAAACTCGTCCGCGACGAGTTCGAACATCGCCTTCATCTCGCGCGGGATTCCGGGAAAAACGTAGACGTCCTCCACGGCACAGCCCGGTGCCCATCCGGCATCAGTGACCAGCGGTTGCCCCCCTGCCGGGAGTTCCGCGGCCTCGTCCAAATCCAGTTCGAGGTCGTATTCGTCGGTCAACTCCGGATTGTCCGCCGCGAACTGCCGGGCTTTTTCTTCGAGTCGCTCCCGGGTCTGCGCATCGACCACGGCGTTGCGGTCGAGGGCCATCGAAACCGCGTCCATGGTCACGTCGTCCGGCGTCCCCCCGAGTCCGCCGGTGACGATTACTGCGTCGAACGTCTCGCGCCACTCGCGGACGCGGTGCGCGATAATTTCGGCCTCGTCGGGAACGGTCATGATTCGCCGCACCGACCCGCCGCGGTCGTGGATTTTCTCGGCCAACCACGCCGCGTTCGTGTTGACGGTGTCCCCCGCGAGGAGTTCGTCGCCGACGGTGAGAATAGCGACCTGCATCGAAATCCGATAGTCGCTCTCTCTGTATAAATCTTTGAGGCGACTGGTCGCTCGTCCGAAAACGAAACCAATTGGTCAGTTCGACTGACTTCAGACAATCGGACTGGTTCAGGCCAGTCCGATTTTTTCCTGATAGCTGCCGTGTTCGGCCTCGAACACGTCCATGATTTCGCCCATCGTCGCGTAGGCTTTCACCGCGGTGACGATGGCTGGCATGACGTTTTCGTCGTTCTGGATGGCGTCGTCCAGTTCGTCTAATGCGGCTTCAACTGCCTTGTCGTCGCGCTCTTCTTTGACCTCGGCGAGTCGCGCAAGTTGGCGGTCTTGGGTTTCCTCGTCAACCTTCAGAATATCGGGTTTCGTGTCCTCCTCCATGTCGTACTTGTTGACGCCGACGACGATTTCCTCGCCGTCTTCGACGCGCTCTTGGTACTCGTAGGAGGCGTCCTGAATTTCGCGATGGAAGTAGCCGCGGTCGATGCCTTCGAGGACACCGTCGCGCACGGAGCCCTCGCCCATCTCCTTGATTTCCTCGATGTAGGCCATCGTCTTCTCCTCGACTTCTTCGGTGAGCGATTCGACGGCGAAACTGCCGCCGAGCGGGTCGATGATGTCCGCCGCGCCGCTTTCTTCGGCGATGATTTGCTGGGTTCGGAGAGCGACACGAACCGCCTGCTCGCTCGGTAGTGCGAGCGCCTCGTCGAAGCTGTTCGTGTGGAGACTCTGGGTGCCGCCGAGGACGCCAGCGAGCGCCTGAATCGTCACACGAACGATGTTGTTCAGCGGTTGCTGAGCAGTCAACGACTGTCCCGCGGTCTGCGTGTGGAACTTGAGCTGTTTCGATTTCGGGTCGTCTGCGCCGTACCACTCGTCCATCACGGTCGAGTAGATTCGTCGGGCCGCGCGGAACTTCGCAATCTCCTCGAACAGCGAGTTGTGAGAGTTGAAGAAAAAGGACAGTTGTGGCGCGAACTCGTCAACGTCGAGGCCACGCTCCATGGCGTCCTCGACGTAGGCGAAGCCGTCCGCGAGCGTGAAGGCGAGTTCCTGTACCGCAGTCGAACCGGCCTCGCGGATGTGGTAGCCCGAAATCGAGATGGGCTTGATGTTCGGCGTCTCCTCCACCGCGAACTCCACGGTGTCGGTGACGACATCCAGCGACGCCTGTGGCGGGACGACCCACTCTTTCTGCGCGATGAACTCCTTCAGCATGTCGTTCTGGAAGGTGCCCCGAATCTCGTCGCGGGAGACACCCTGCTGGTCGGCCAGCGCGACGTACATGGCGAAGATGACGGGCGCACTCGGATTGATGGTGAAACTGGTCGAAACCTCGTCCAAATCGATGCCGTCGAAGAGGATTTCCATGTCACGGAGGGTGTCCACCGCGACACCCTCCTTGCCGACTTCCCCGTCGGAAAGCGGGTCGTCCGAATCCTTGCCCATCAAACTCGGCATGTCGAACGCCGTCGAGAGGCCGGTCTGCCCGTTGTCGGTGAGATAGTGGAATCGCTCGTTCGTTTCCTCCGCGGTGCCGAACCCGGCGAACTGGCGCATCGTCCACGTCCGACCGCGGTACATCGTCGGGTAGACCCCACGCGTGTAGGGGTCTTCGCCCGGGTTGCCGAGTTCCTCGTCGTAGTCGATGTCGCCCACGTCGTCGGGGTCGTACAGTCGGTCTACTTCGAGATTAGAAACCGTCGCAAAGCGGTCTTTCCGCTCACCGAACCGCTCCAGCACGGGCGAGAGGGTGTCTTCTTCCCATTCCTCTCTTCCCTGCTGAATTTTCTGCAGGTCGTCCTCGTCGTACATGTCCGTATTTTCTTCCGGGCAATCCATTAAGGATTCGGTGACGGGTTGGGGAGGGGACAGTATGACTATCCAAGACAGTGCGCCCAAATTTTCCATTATGCTGGAATCGTTGGAACCGGAAGCCAAGCGAACAGCAATTTCTGGTTGCTGGGGGGTGCAATTCTCGGATTTATGTTCTTAGCAGGTCTGTACGGCCTCTTCTTTCAAGACTAAACGCCACTCTCCCACGCATTCTCTTTCTCACCCGAGAACCGACACGGAAACGCGATGTGCCCCATCGACCGTCTCAATTTCGACCATCTCCACGATATGCTCCCGAACTCCCTCGCGCCACGCCGACACCGCCGCAGTGTGGCGCTCGTGGTGGGCTTCCACGTCGTACTCGTCCGTGGCGTCGGTCGCAGTTGGGTCGGTGTCATCGACCTGCGGATATGGCGGCACCTCGGCAGTGACGAACTTCCGCGGCGGGATTCGAATCGGGCCGGAGCCACCACGTCCATCGTCGGCCGGTTCCGTAGCCTGCACGACGTGGAGTCGGGCACGCACCCGTCCAGCGAACGGGGCCGTGATTCGAAGCACCGTCTCTCGCCCGCGTTCCGTGGCTTCGAGCGCGGTCACAACGTCGTCCGCGTGAACCACGACGACGCGGATGGCCGTCGGGTCGTCGCTCTCGCCGGGCATGGGTTTCGGTGAGTGGCCGAGCGAATTGTAGGTGTCGGTGGGCGATAGAGGGAATTGGCGAGTTCGATGAATGATTGGCGAGTGCGGCGAATCTGCTCACTGCGAAACGAACAATCACCACAAAGCGTTTACTCTACTGAATAAAATCCCGACTGATGAGCGCAAAATCGAAATTCCTCGCCGTTTTTAGCTACATTTCGTTAGCCATCGGTGGTCTCTTCGGACTTCTCGGAAATCGATTTCTCGCGGAAGCCCTCTTTTGGCCGTCCGCCCCGATTGGTGCCTCTGTCCCTGCCCTTATCTCTACCTTCGGGATTGCAACTCTCGTGCTTGGTGTGGATCTGATGGTTCGCCACACGCTGAGAAATCCTTACAGCTATGGTGCCAGTGACACGGTTCGGAACAAGTGGAAGCAGTGGTGAAACGAGAATCGATAGAGAGAAAAGCAGAATCGAAGAGAAGCCTACTGCAATCGCTTCGTCGTCTCGACTAGTGGATGGCGGGCGTAATCGACCACCTGAATGTCGTCGATGGTTTCGAGGCCTTCCTTTTCCGCCGTCTTCTCCATGCCGAGTTCGAGATGGTGGTCGGTAACGATGATGTAGGCGTCCATCTCCTCGATGTCGAGGCGATCTGCGGCCTTCGCGCGATGGTGGCCATCCGCTAGCAGGAGGGTGTGGCCGTTTTCGATGACGACGAGGGGTTCGGCCAGTCCGCGCTCCATTTCGTACACGCGGCCCTCCAATTCGTCGGCGTAGACTTTTCCTTGAGTCGGCACGAGGTTGGCGAGCGGGATTTTCCGGCGGCGTTGGGAAACTTCGGTGTCGTGAATGGATTCGAGCGTCCGCATTAATTTGCCGACCTTCTCCGGCGTGACGCGCTCGATTTGGCTCCGAATGACGTCCGTGTTGCTGATGATGCCGACAAGGTTGCCCGCGTCGTCCACCACTGGAAGTTTCTGAATCCCGGAGCGGAGGATGACGCGCGCGGCGTCGTTTACGTCCATGTCGGGATGGGCGACGATGAGTTCCTGGCTCATCACCTTGAAAATCGGTTCGGGGTCGTCCGCGAGCAGGAGGTCGCGCGCGCTGACGAACCCTTCGACCCGCCGCCCGTCGCACACCGGAAATCCGTTGTGACCGTCGCTTTCGGCGATTCGTCGGGCGACCGATTCGACGGTCGCATCGGGAGAGACGGTCGCTACGTCGCGCGTCATGTAATCTTTGACTTTCGCTTTGATTCCCTCCGTTCCGCCGTCAGAAATGAAACGAACGGTAGGTGGCGACTGGCGACCGTTTTCCTCCTCGGCCTCGTCCATGCAGAGTACCCACGCTGTGCCAAGCAAAAAACTTCCCGACCGTTTCTGCTAACGCCAACTGCTGACGGACGCCGAACTGTACCTCCCTACTCGTCGTCGCTCTCCGCGAGTTGAATGTCGAATGCAGCGACGTGTTCCTCGGCGGATTCGAACCCATCCGGTCCCGGTCGGGAACGAACGGTTTCGAAGAATCGATCGGTTATTATCTCGCCGACGATGGTTGAGAGGGAGGCTTCTTCTTCCTCTTCGACTTCGCCGAGCAGACCGAGTGAAATCTGCGCCCCGGCCATGTCGGCGTGCCCGCCCGCGCTTCCGATTTGGCCGAACGCGGCCCGCATGGTTTCACCGAGGTCAACGTCCGTTCCGCGCGCGCGCGCCGAGACGTACACGGTTCCCTGCATGAAACCGAAGACGAGTGTGACGTTCACGCCGTCCATGTTGAGCAGACGATCTGCGGCCTGCGCCAATGCGTCCCTGTCCGAAAGCGCGCCGACGCAACTCGCCAGCACGGTTCCGTCGAGTTCGCGGTTGCGAATCGCGCGGGAAATCGTATCGAAGGTGTCGGGACTGATGGACGGACTCTCGACGCGCTCCAACGTTCCGGTATCCGCGTGTGGGAGCAAGAACGCCGCCGCCTCGAAATCCGATTCGGACACCTCGCGGGTGAAATCTTTCGTGTCCACGCGAATCCCGTAGAGAAGCCCGGTTGCGACCCGTTCTGCGGGGTCGATGCCGAGATGTTCTAAATGGTCTGCGAGCAGCGAACTCGTCGCGCCGACGTCGCTACGCAAATCCACGAATCGCGCTTCGACCGGATGGTTCGGCGGGTGATGATCGATAACCACGTCTACCGGCGTATCCTCCGGCAGTTGGTCGTTCACGCCCGGACTGGAGTGGTCGACCAGCGCGAACCCCCCGAACTCCGAAAGGTCGTCGCCGGGGTCGAGATTGCGCAAATTCAACTCCAGCAGGTTGACGAACGCCCGGTTTTCCTGATGGGAAATCGCGCCGTAGTAGCACGTCTCCGCCTCCGTTCCAACCGACTCGGCCAACCCTTCCAACGCGACCGCGCTTGCGATGGCGTCCGGGTCGGGGTTGTCATGCATGAAAATCCCGAGTTTACCGTCGATGTCGCGGAGGGTTCGCCGGAGTTCCTGTGTCCGAAACGCCGTATCTTGGTCGGTCATCGACAGCAGGTGGTCGGTGATGAGCGTTCCGGGGGCGATGACTCGGTCTGCGAGAGTTTCTAACTCATCCGAAATACTCCGGTTTGGTTCGGTTCCCGCGTAGGTGACGACGTAGGCGTTCGGATGCGTTTCGCGGACTGCGCGCGCCGATGCCAGATTTTTCTCGGGGTCGTCGCCCGCGACGAACGCGATGTCAACCCGCGGTCGTCCTTTCGTAACCGCTGGGTCGGTGGGGTCGCCGCGAGTGGCCGAGATGCCCTCCGTGCGCAGTGTTTCGACTCTGCTCTCGTCCTCCGTGACGACGACGAGACTGCCGGGCCATTCGGCCACTGACTCGACGAGTGCATACCCGACCGAACCACAGCCGAGCATGAGCCGCGAAACCATTCTACCACCGATTGCTAGTCGGGCACCTAAAACCTGTTGGGAATCCTTTGCGGGCAGGACGTGGTTTTACTCGGTGTTTGTGATGGGTTTTCGAAACTCGCGGTTGTAGTGTTTGACCTCGACTCCCGTACAGAACGTGTTTCGAGAAGAAAGGAGGGAGACCAACGTATTTGCAATCAGTAGGCAATCACATCCCGTTCCAATTCACGAACAAACGCTCAGCTCACAGCCCAAATCCCATCGCCAAAAAAGTCGAAAATCGGTCGATTCGAAATCTACGCGAACAGGGTCGCGGCCGCGCTGTACGCCGTGTCTGCAAGCGGCCCGAAGGCCGGGAGCAGGACGACACTCGTAACGGCGGCGGCGAGCACTGCGACGTAGAGGCCGGTTGGGGTGCTTCGAATCGTCAGTTCGCTCGTCGGTTCCTCCACCCACATCGCCTTGACGACGCGCGAGTAGTAGTAAAGCGACAGCGCACTGTTGATTGCACCGACGGCGGCGAGCCACCAGAATCCGGCACCGACCGCGCCAGTGAACAGGGCGTACTTGCTCATGAAGCCAGCCCCGACCGGAAGTCCGGCGAGGTTGAACATGAACACCGTCATGGCGAGGCAGGCCATCGGGGCCTTGCTTCCCAGTCCGTTGTAATCCTCGAACGTTCTGCCGATGCCCCACTGTTCGACCAGCGCGATGAACAGGAACGCACCCGTGTTCATGAAGCCGTAGACGAGCAGGTGGAGCATGGCACCGCCCATGACCAAGTCGTTCGCACCGCCCACTCCGGTGAGTGCGGCGAGGCCGATGAGCGCGTAGCCCGCGTGTCCGACCGAGGAGTACGCGAGCATGCGCTTGACTTTGTCTTGGGTGGCCGCGGCGAAGTTCCCGAGCGTCATCGTGACGACGGCGAGAATCTGGAACGCGAGCACCCAGTCAACCGTCGCGGAGAGTTCTGCAATCGGGAACGCCGTGACGAACACGCGGAACGCGACGACGAACCCGGCGGCCTTCGAAGCCGAGGACAGGAACGCCGAAACGGGCGCGGGCGCGCCTTCGTATGCCTCGGGTGCCCAGAAGTGGAACGGAACCGAGGCCGTCTTGAACGCGAAGCCACCGAGCACCATCAGCACACCGATGCCGAGGACGCCGGGGAACGCTTCCGCGTTGAGATTGCTTGCAACCGCTTCGAGTTGCAGGTGGCCGGTAACGCCGTAGACGAGGCTGATACCGTACGCGAAGATGGCCGACGAGAGTGCCCCAATGAGGAAGTACTTGAGTCCTGCCTCGACGCTCCCGCGGTTTTTCTTCAGGATTGCGACCAGCGCGTAGGACGGCAGGCTGGCGAGTTCGAGACTGACGAACACCGTCGCCAGACTGTTCGCGCTCGCCATCAGCGTCATCCCCGTCGTCGCGAGGATGACCAGCGAGTAGAACTCCGCCATGTACGGCTGGCCTTTCATGTAGTCGTAGCTCGCGATACAGACCAGTACGGTGACGCTGGTGAAGATGAGCGTGAAGAACAGGCTCATCGTGTCCACGACGAGCGCGCCGTCGTACAGCGAAACCGCCTCTTCACCGGTTCCCGTGGCGAGGAACGCCACCGCGATGCCGCCAGCGACGACAGTGCCGAGCGTCGAGAGTCCTACGAGAAGTGGACGGTTTTTCGTATTCGGGGAGATGCTGTTCACAATGAACAGCAACATTGCCGTCAGGGCGAGGGTGATGGCAGGAGCCATCGTCACCCAGTCGGCACCGGTACCGAATGGCTGTGCCATCAGGCACCACCTCCCGTAATGAGCGCCATGTCACGCACGGATTCCTGAATCATCCCGTAGAAGATGTCCGGTTGGACACCGAGCAGGATGACGAGCAGGATGAGCACCACGAGGGGTGCGACGTCGTGGAACGACGCTCGTCCGACCTCGTAATCGGTTTCGAGGCGGAACGGGCCGAACAGGGTTCGCTGCATGGCGAAGAGGTAGTAGCCCGCGACGATGACGATGCCGAACATCGCCGCGCCGGTGAACAGCGCGAGCGTGTTGCCAGGGAGCACCGCGGACTGGAACGCGCCGACGAAGATGAAGAACTCCGCGGCAAATCCGCTCATCAGCGGAAGTCCCATGTAGCCGAACGCGCCCGCGATGAACACCGCGACCGTGATGGGCATCTTGTCGGCAAGTCCGGACATATCCGAGACCATCCGGGTGTGCGTTGTGTTGTAGATGACGCCGACCGCCATGAACAACAGCCCCGAGATGAGACCGTGCGAGATCATCTGGAACGTCGCGCCGCCGATGCCGTACATATTGTACGCGACCAATCCGAGGATGACGTACCCCATCGAGGAAACCGAGGAGTACGCGACGATGCGTTTCAAGTCGGATTGGGCAAGCGCGAGCATCGCGCCGTAGATAACGCTCACGACCGCCACGAGGGCGATGATGAACGCGAACTGTTTCGCCGTCTCCGGGAGCATCGTGAAGTTGAATCGCAAGAGCGCGTAGGTACCCATCTTCAGCATGACGCCCGCCAGCATGATGGACACCGGCGTCGGTGCCTCAACGTGAGCGTCAGGAAGCCACGTGTGGAACGGGACGATTGGTACCTTCACGCCGAACCCGGCGAACATGGCGAAGAACGCGACGATTTTCAGCGTGTTTGCGTCGATACCACCGAGTCCGCTGAGTTCGCCGTTGTTGAGCGCATCCGTGATTGCTGGCAAGTCGAGCGAGGTCACCGAATCACCCAGTCCGAAGACGAGCGCGATGAACCCGATGAACATCACCAGCGAGGCGACGTTGGTGTAGACGAAGAACTTGATAGCCGCGTACTTTCGGCGTGGGCCGCCCCACACGCCGATGAGGAAGTACATCGGCACCAAGACCATCTCCCAGAAGATGAACCAGACGAAGAAGTCGAGCGCCGCGAAGACACCAAGGAGGCTCATCTCCATGAACAGCATGAGGCCGTAGAACTGGCTCTGGCGCGACTGTACGGGCGTCCACGCCGCGAGGATTGCGAGCGGCGTAAGCACCGTCGTCAGCACCAGCAACGGCATGCTGATGCCGTCCAGTCCGACGTGCCAGTTAAGCGCGTATGGGCCGAGATTGACCCATTGATACATCTCTTCAAAGGCGAGGGTTCCGCCCAGCAGGGCGTTGCCGCTCCCGTCGAAGGCACTGTACATCCAAAGGCTCCCGCCGAGCGGGAGCAGACTCAACGCGAACGCGAGTTTCCCCGCGACCTTATCGGGCGCAAGGAACACCACGAACGCGCTGAGGAGTGTTACCGCGAGAAGTGCTTCTATCATCATCTAGAACCAACCTCCGGTAAAGCCGATGACGAGAAGCAGGACGACGAACGACGCCGTGAGTAGCAGCGCGTAGTTCGTCACGATACCGCTCTGAATCCGTTTCACCTTACTTCCGCCGAACAGGCTCACGCTGGAGATGCCGTTGACGACGCCGTCGATGATGCCGCCGTCGAACTTGTCCGCCGCTCGCGCGAGGGGGAGCGTGGCACCGGTTGCGAGCCACACCTGAGCCTCGTCGAGATAGTAGTTGTTGAACAGCACCGTCTTCGCACCGCCCAACTTGTCGGTGTGTCTGACCGGCGAGGGAACCGCGTAGAGCTTCCACGCGAGTCCCGCACCCGCGAGTGCGAGTCCCAGCGAGACGGCTGCACCGAGCAGAACGGTCAGCTGTTCCGACCCGATGGTGCCCGCCGAGTAGTGAGCGAAGTCGTGCGTGAGGTCGCTGTAGTGGTGGGCACTAAGCGCCGTTGGCCCGCTGTCGAGCCACTGGTGAAGGAAGTCCAGTTCGGTGCCGGTGAGTTTCTGCACCGGAACCATGTTCACCAGTCCGGTGACGGCCGCCAGCACGCCGAGAACCGCGAGCGGTCCTTTGACGTTCCAGCCGACGCCGTGCGGGTTGCGCGCGGTGTCAGATCGAGGCTTGCCGTGGAAGGTCAACGCGACCATCCGGAAGGTGTAGAACCCGGTGAAAAACACTGCGAGCAGACCCATCGCGTACGCGCCCAACAGAATCGGACTGTTCAGACCGTGGACGAGCGCCTCGTAGAGGATTTCGTCTTTCGACCAGAAGCCCGAGAACGGGACGATGCCCGCGAGTGCGAGTGACCCCGAGAGGAACGCGTAGTAGGTCACGGGCATCTTGTCTTTGAGTCCGCCCATGTCCCACATGTCCTCGTTGTGGTGCATGGCGATGATGACCGACCCTGCTCCGAGGAACAGGAGCGCCTTGAAGAAGGCGTGGGTCATCAGGTGGAAGGTCGCCGCGACGTAGCCACCGGTTCCCAGTCCGAGCATCATGTAGCCGTACTGCGAGATGGTGGAGTACGCGAGCACCTGCTTGATTTCGCGCTTGACGACGCCCATCGTCGCCGCGAACAGCGCCGTGAATCCGCCGATGAACGCGATGATGGCGAGCACCTGCGGAAGCAGGGCGTAGAAGCCGTACATGCGCGCAACGAGGTAGACACCTGCGGCGACCATGGTCGCCGCGTGAATCAGCGCGGAAACGGGCGTCGGGCCTTCCATCGCGTCGGGAAGCCACGTGTGCAGTGGGAACTGTGCCGACTTACCGACGACACCGCCCAGCACCAGCAGGCCGACGATGGAGAACCACGCCTGCGGGTCGAGTCCGAACAGGATGGTTACTTCGCCAGCGCCGCCTTCGCCGAGTGCCATTTCCGCCATGTGCGCGAACGAGTTCTCGCCCGCGAACTGCGCCGTGCCGAAGGTGGCGAACACCGCCACCACGCCGATGAGGAAGAAGTAGTCACCGAAGCGGGTGACGAGGAACGCCTTCTTCGCGGCGCTCGGTGGGCCGGGTTGGCGGAACCAGAACCCGATGAGCAGGTACGAACACAGCCCGACGAGTTCGAAGAACATGAACGCCATCAGCAGGTTGTCCGCGAAGACGAACGCGAGCATGCTGAAGGTGAACAGGCCAAGACCGGCGTAGTATCGCGGCAGGCCGGTTTCGCCCTCGTCGTTCATGTAGCCGAGACTGAAGACGTGGACGAGAACCGCGACGAGCGAGACGATGACGAGCATCATTGCCGACAGCGGGTCGAGAAGGATGCCGAAGTGCAGGTTGAACGTTTCGAGGCCTTCGACCCACACTATCGTCTCGTGGTAGGAGCCGCTGCTCGACACCGTGACGAACACCCATATCGACAGGGCGAGCGACCCGGCGGTTGCGAGGATGCCCGGAATCGCGCCCCCTTTCGGAAGCATCTTTCGGGCGAACTCGCCGCCGAGCAGTGCAATCAGGAACGATACGAACGGCAGGAGTGCGATTACCGGTGCCAGTTCGAATGCAGTTGCCGCCATTGTTACCACCTCATAGTCGTCGCTTGGGTTACGTCCACGTCCTTGAAGTTACGATACAGCACGAGGATGATTCCGATACCCACCGCGACTTCCGCGGCACCCAGCCCCAGCGTGAACAGGCTGAACGTTTGGCCGGTCAGGTTGCCGTGATAGTGGGAGAACGCGACGAGATTGATGTTCGCGGCGTTGAGCATCAGCTCGACGCTGATGAGGAACATCAGCGCGTTCCGCCGCGTGAGGATGCCGAACAGGCCCGTGCAGAACACGGCGGCTGAAAGCAGTAGATAGTATTCGACTGCAACAGCCATTACTCGTCGTCACCTCCGGTCATTCCGCCGTCCGTAGCGACCTGACGGGTACTCTCGCCGTCTTCTTCGCGGCTGGCGAGTAGAACCGCACCGTCGAGCGCCGCGTCCAGCACGAGCGCGATAATCAGGAACGCCACGAGGAACCCTTCGCTCGGGATGATGTTCTGGCCCTCGACGCTGGTGATGTTGAACATTGCGTAGCCGATTCCCGCGGTGATTCCCGCTCCGCTGGGGAAGCCCGCGGCGTCGCCGAACGACGCGCCGAGGAACACCACTGCGAGAACGCCGAAGAGCGCGACTGCGACGAGGCCGGGAAGCATCGTCGATGTATCGTGCAAGCGTGGTTTCGATGTCATGCGTTAGTTACCTCCTCTGTACTTGAACGACGTGTGAGCATGACGGCGAACGTTATGAGGATGAGAACCCCGCCGACGTAGACGAGAATCTGCATCGCCGCAACGAACTCCGCCTGTAACATAACGTAGTGGACTGCAAAGCTCAGTAACGAAGTACCGAGCAATAGAGCAGCATGCCACACGTCCCGCACCAGGACAGCGCCCAAGCTACTCGCCACTGTGACCGCGGCGAACAGCCCGAACGCGATTATTTCGTATACCATTTCGGTTACCTTTGGGTTTGGATAAACGCCCTTTTAAGATTTCGAGACGGGCGTGGTTACTGGTAGTCTACTGCTCCCTCGCCCTCTCCAATCCACGCGGAACGGTCGGGTTCGCGGGATTCGAGCGGGTCGATGTCTTTGTACCAGGGGACGTTCTTCAACTGTTCTTTGTTGTAGACGAGGTCGTCTTTCGTGTCACCCGTGAACTCGAAGTTCTGGGTGAGCAAAATCGCGTCAACGGGACAGACCTCCTCACAGAGTCGGCAGTAAATACACTGCCCGACGTGGAGGTTGTACTGCTCGCCGTTGCGCTGGTCGTCCTGAACGATTTGAATCGTGTCGTTCGGACAAACGTTCTCGCACTGGCGGCACCAGATACAGCGCTCTTGGCTGAACTTGTGGATGCCGCGGAAGCGCGGACTGACCTCGGGTGCCACGTCAGGATATTCGACCGTGAACGTGGTTCCACCCAGTGCGTGCTTCATCGTCGTTGCCATTCCTTTGAGTATTCCGATCATAGCATCACTCCCACGATGACGGCCGTGAGAACCAAGTTTGCGAACGAGAGCACGAGCATGCCCTTCCAACCGATTTCGATGAGTTGGTCGATACGGACACGTGGAATCGCCGACCGTGCCCACTGCGTGAACAGGAACACCGCCCAGATTTTAACGGTGAACCAGATGAAGCCAATCGACCCCGAGGCGGGGCCGTCGGCACCACCGAGGAAGACGGTGGCGATGATGGCACCGCCGAGGAAGATGTGCAGGAACTCACCGAGGTAGAACAGCACGAAGTACACGCTGGAGTACTCGGTCTGGTATCCCGCAATAATTTCCGTCGGTGCTTCCGGGATGTCGAACGGGTTCCGCCCGACTTCCGCCAGATTGGCCACCATGAACAGGACGAACGCAAACGGGTTCACGAAGGCGTACCACGCCGGGATGGCGAAGCCACCGATGGTGAACAGCGTCTCCTGCTGTTGGGCGACGATTGTACTCATCTGGAGCGACCCCGCGAAGATGACAACGGACGCCGCCGTCACGATGAGCGGAATTTCGTAGGCGATGTTCTGTGCCACCGCACGAAGTGCGCCGAGAAGCGAGTATTTGTTGTTCGACGCGTAGCCACCCATCGTCAGTCCGAGCGTGGCGATGGACGCGACGGCGAACACGTACGCCAGCCCCGTCTCGGGGTCAGCGAGGTGCAGATTGATGCCGAAAAGGGAACCCATCGGAATAACCGCGAAACCGAGCAGCGCCGACGACACGACGACGATAGGCGCGAGGTCGAAGGCCGGACGGTCAGCGCCATCCGGGATGATGAGTTCTTTTCCGAGCAGTCGCACTGCGTCCGCGATGATGATGAACAGGCCGAACGGTCCGACGCGGTTCACCGCGATACGGTCGGTGAATGCGGCGGTAATCTTCCGTTTCGCCCACGGTCCGGCGACTGCCGTCATCGTCAACATGATGGTGCCGATGATAGCCGCACCAACAAGCGCCGACAGCATCTCCTGCCACGCGGCAGGATTGTTTCCGAACAGGGCCCGAGCGATTTGCTCGGGAAAAAGCACCGGGCTTTCCTGTAGCGGGACGAAATTCATCGGTCAACCTCCCCGAGAATCACGTCGAGACTACCGAGCGTAGCGACGAGGTCGGGAATGTACTCTCCTTCGGACATCTCTCTGAGAGCCGACAGGTTGCAGAAGCACGGACTCCGAATCTTGAATCGACCCGGTTTGTCCGTCCCGTCCGCGCGAATGTAGATACCGAGTTCGCCTTTCGCTCCTTCGACGGCGCGGTACACTTCGGTGTCCGCTTCCGGTTTGAGCGTCCGGGGAACGTTCGACTGAATCTCGCGTTCGTCTTCCGGCCAATCTTCGAGCAGTTCGACGCACTGCTCGATGATTTTCGCGGACTCCTCGACTTCGCGCATGCGAACGAGCAGGCGCGCGTAGTTGTCACAGCCGTCTTCGGTGATGACGTTCCAGTCGAGTTGGTCGTAGTAGCCGTATGGGTCGTCGCGGCGCAGGTCGTAGTCGATGCCCGACCCGCGGGCAACCGGCCCAGTGACGCCGTACTGCTTTGCGACATCCGGTTCGAGTACTCCCGTGTCGATGGATCGAATCTGTAGGATTTCGTTGCTCGTGATGAGGTCGTGGTACTCCTCCAGCGTCGGCGGGAGGTCGTTCAAGAAGTCACGAACCTTCTCGAAGAAGTCTTCGCGCGGCTCCGGGAGGTCCCAGACGACGCCGCCGAGACGGAAGTAGTTGAACATCATGCGCTGGCCCGTCAAATCTTCCAGAATGTTCTGGACGATTTCGCGGTCGCGCATCGAGTACATGAAGATAGCAGTGAAGTCGCCGTAGAGGTCGAGACAGAACGTTCCGATCGCCAGCATGTGTGACGCGATACGGCAGAGTTCCGCACCCATCGTCCGGATGACTTGTGCGTACTCCGGCACTTCGAGGTCGTTCAAGTCCTCGGCCACGCGCGCGTAGGCCCACTCGTTGAGCAAGCCGGCGGATGCGTAGTCCCAACGGTCGGGATACGGCATAATCTGGTGACGGTACGTTCCGTTCTGGGCCATCTGCTCCTCGCAGCGGTGGAGGTAGCCGATGTCCGGGTCAACGTCCGCGACCTGTTCGCCGTCGAGGGTCGTCTTCAGGTGAAGCACGCCGTGTGTCGCCGGGTGGTGTGGACCGATGTTGAGGAACATCGTGTCCGAATCCTCGTCGAGGTGGTCGCCCTCGATGGGATTCTCGTGCTCGTTGAACGAGACGATTTGTGGCTGGTCTTGGTCGTAGTTCCGCGAGAGCGGATGTCCTTGCCACGTTTCGGGCAACAGAATCCGACGAAGGTCGGGATTGCCGTCGTAGTCGATTCCGACGAGGTCGTAGGCCTCACGCTCGTGCCACTCTGCTGTCCGGTACACAGGTTCCGCGCTCTGGTGTGTCGGCGCGTCGAGCGGCGTCGGCACGACGACGCTCGCTTCCTGTGTCGGGTCGGCGTACTTTTTGAGGTGGTAGACGCTCTCGTATCGGTCTTCGTAATCCTGCGCCGTGAGCATCGAGAGGTGGTCGAATCCAGCCTCGTCACGCAGAGTCCTGAGTGCCTTCTCGACTTCGTCGGGTCGAACGACGAATCCGGGCGCGTTCAGGTGTTCTTCACGTCCAATGACGGAGTCACCGAGCAGCTCGGCGAGTTTGTCACCGTCGACCTCTTGGGTCGTCGGCATCTCTTCTTGCGAACTCATGGTGAATCAGCCCAGTTGTAGCGCATGACGAGCGACTCTTCGTCGATTTGGTCTGCGAGCGAATCGACCAACTCGTCGCGTTCCAAATCGCGGAACTGCTCCAGTTCGTACGGTTTGACCGTCACCGGACTTGTTTCGCCGTTGGCGATTCGCTCTTGCATTTTCACGACGCCGTAGACGAGTGCCTCGGGGCGCGGCGGGCAACCGGGGACGTGAATGTCCACCGGAATGACCTCTTCTGCACCCTTGATGACGTTGTACCCTTCCTGGAACGGGCCGCCGCTGATGGCGCACGACCCCATGTTCACGACGAACTTGGGTTCCGGCATCTGGTCGTAAACGCGCTTCATCCGCGGTGCGAACTTCGAAACGACCGTCCCGGGGACGATCATCACGTCGGCCTGTCGCGGCGATGCGCGTGGCACACCTGAACCGAAACGGTCTAAATCGTGTTTGACCGCATAGGTGTGCATCATCTCGATGCTACAGCAGGCGATACCGAACTGTAGCATGAACATCGACGACCCCCGTACCCAGTTCATGAACTTGTCGAACTTCGTGAGGATGAACGGGGATGCGCCGAACGCTTCTCGAAGCTTCGAGTTGAAGCGGTTATCGACGCCGTCGCCCATTCGGGCCTCACGAGTTTTGGTCTGGGGTGCTGTGCTACCCTGAATAAATTCTCGTGGTTCGTTGCTCATTGTTCCACTCTCCGTTGCGTTTCGCGGGGGCTACGAACCCACCGCACCGCACCTTTGCGCCATGCCCAAACGAGGCCGACGACGAGTATCGTGATGAAAACCAACATCGGAGCGAGCACCGTCGCAAGGCTGACGCCACCTTCGATGGCGCTGCGATAGATGACCGTCCAAGGGAAGATGAGGACAGTCTCGATGTCGAAGACGACGAACAACAGCGCAACCATATAGTATTGGATGTTGAACCGAATGCGCGTCGTCCCGGTTGGAATTTCACCGCTCTCGTAGGTGGCGGATTTTCCCTGTTCTGGCACGGTTGGTCTAAGGAGGCTCGAAACAACCATCATACTCAATGGAATTGCAAGCCCCACCAGACCCAGCGCGCCAATGGCTACCCATGGATTCATACCGGTATTCTCCTAGCAGGCGGTGTTTTGTGAGCGCACCCCTATAAGCATTGATTCTTGCGATTCCGGGGATTCAGACCCGCGTTAGTCCAAATTGGCGCAACTGACGCTTTCTTTTCCGTAACGCCACATTTCCCGCACCGGGTGACCTCGCCAACTCCACAGAATAGAAACGAATGTGATACGTTAGGAATCGTCACGGAAACTGGGCGTTCCGGTTTCGTGCAGTTCCCGAGACACGTCCCCGACACCAGATTGCAGCTCGTCGTGGTACGCAACCAACCGTTTCCGAAGGTCGTCGTGTTCACGGGCGAGCATCTGCACCGCCGAGAGCGCCGCGTTAAACGATTTTCCGGCGTCAACCGCGACGATTGGCGCGCCGGTCGGCATGCCGATGACCGACGAGACCGATTTCTCCTGCACCGGCACTCCGACGACCGGAAGCGGGTACGCGAGCGACGCGGTCATGTTCGGCAAATCGGCGGATTTGCCGCCCGCACCTGCGATGATGACGTCCAGTCCGCGAGCCTCCGCCGTCTTCGCGTAGGCGTACATCAGGTCGGGCGTCCGATGGGCCGAAACGACGTAGGTTTCGAAGGTGAACCGGGCTTCCGGGGGGTCGTCGTCGTCCGTGACTTCCTCGAAGCCGAGTTCCGTGAGAGCGTCGTAGGCACCCATCATCACGTCCAAATCGGAGTCGCTTCCCATAACGATTCCAATCTCGGGCGTCTCCTCCGGGGCGCGGTTGCGCTCCGCCTCGGTTTCGAACTGTTCGATAAGTCGCTGAACTGATTCTGCGTTCGTCATTGGAATGTGACTGAGTCGGTAAGCGAGCGAGCGTTCGCAAGGAGGTCATCTGTCGATACGGAATCAGTCGGCGAGTCGCCCGCGAGCGACTCGCCGACGAGCGTGACGTGGCCCATCTTTCGAAGCGGGCGAACCTCTCGTTTGCCGTACCAGTGGAACGACGCGCCGGGAGTCGAAAGCACTTCGTCCACTCCGGCGAGGTCTGCGGGTTGGCTCTCTTCTACGTCGCCGAGGATGTTCGACATCACGACCGGACTTCGGAGGTCTGTCGCGCCGAGGGGATAGCCGAGTACGCCGCGGACGTGCTGTTCGAACTGCGAGGTCAGCGCGCCCTCGATGGTGTAGTGACCGGAGTTGTGCGGACGCGGCGCGATTTCGTTGACCGAAATCTCGCCGTCAGCGTGTTCGAACAACTCGATTCCGTAGACGCCGCGCCCGGACAACACCGAGAGGACGTCGCGCGCGACTTCCTCTGCTCGCTCGGGCACCGATTCCGGTGCCCGAGCGGGAACGATGGTTTCACGCAGAATTTCGTCCTCGTGGATGTTTTCGCCGACCGGGAACGTCGCAATTTCGTCGTCGCCCTTGACCGCGATGACCGACAGTTCGCGCTCGAAGGGGACGAACTCCTCCACCATCAACTCGCCCGAAACTTCGGCGAGGGCGTCGGTCACGTCGTCCGGCGATTCGACGGGCACGTTTCCACGCCCGTCGTAGCCGCCTTTCCGGGCTTTCAGCATCATCGGATAGCCGAACTTTTCGCCCGCAGAAAGCAGGTCGTCGCGGCCGTCCACGGGGCGGAACTCCGGAACCGGAATCCCCCGTTCTTTCAGCGCGCGCTTCTGGACGAGTTTGTCCTGAATCATCCGCAAGGTGGCCGGGTCGGGATGGACGGGGACGCCGTACTCCTCCTCGACCGCTTCGAGCACGTCCGGGTCTGCCAGTTCGATTTCGAACGTCAGCGCGTCGGCCATCTCCGCGAGCGTTCGAATCGCTTCCTCGTCGTCGAAGTCGCCGACGATTTGCTCGCGGGCAACTGCCGATGCCGGACAGTCCGGCGTCGGGTCTAACACGACCAGTTCGACGCCAAGCGGGGAGGCCGCCTCTGCCATCATCCGACCGAGTTGTCCGCCACCGACGACGCCGAGAATTGGCGGTGAAGCCGTAACCATGTTGTCCGCGAGTTGTGGCGGTAGGTGTATAAAATTTCCCAACTCCTCGCAAGAATATGCACGATTATGCTTTTCTATTCGCCTCTCGGAGCGCGCTCTCCTTGATGTAAATCGTGGTTTCGCTCCCGTACAGCGTGAGTTCGTGGTCGTAGGCCACGTAGCCGGACAGATGCGGTTCCACGTCGGGTACCTTCACCGTTCGCGTGATGACGACCGGTGGCTGTTGGCTTTCGAGCGTTTCGTTTTTCAGCGTGCTATCGACGGTTGCGTCCGCCATCTCGGTGTACCACGGGAGCGGCAGGCGGTTGTACCAACTGTTCGCGGGTCGCTGATAGTCGTTGTCGGTCTCGTCCGGGACGTAGAAGATGTACTGACTCTGGTCGTCCACGTAGCCGTAGTACAGCACGTCGGTTCCCTGCTGGTTCGCCTTCGAAACTGCCTGTACCTTCTCCAACGTCGGATTGATACCCGGCGCAGGCTGGCCGTACTGGACGAGATCGTTGTCCTGCTGCCCGCCGAGCATCGTCGGAACCTGCCTGTCCTGCGGATGCAGATAGACGATGCTCAACGCCGGAAACGCGACCTGCGCGACGACGAGCAAGAAGACGAGCGCCGTCGCGGCGGTCGCCGTCCTGTCCCTTTCCTCGTATGCCTCTCTCCCCCAGCGGTAGAGAAGCGCCACGCCCACCGCGGCGGGGATTGCGAGCGGAGCTACGACGTGGATGGTGTTCCACGGTGCCATGATGTCCGTGACGAGCGGATAGCCGAGGATACCGACTGCGCCCCAGTAAAACGCGAAGGAAACGAGGTCACGCGGGCGTTCGTCCACGTATCGCGCGGAGAGGAAGCCGAGTAGCGCGAACACGAGCAGTGGCAGTGCGCCCTGTTCGAGGACGCCCACGAAATGCTCGAAGTACGGAAGGTAGGCGTGGCCATGACTCGTGACCCACTGCTGGGTGAGTTTCTCCCACGACCCGAGCGTCGCTTCGGCAATGACCGCGCCGAACATCGACGGCTCGCCGAATGCCTTCCAAAGGCCCGGCCCTCCGACGCCCCGCGCCCGTGGCGCGTAGAAGTAGACGATGATGAGGAAAAACTCGACCAGACAGAGGACGAGGTGCGGCGCAAACCGCTGAAGACCGCGCCCCCATCGCCTCGCGTGCTCGACGAACACGCCCGTCCATCCTCTGTCGTGATTGCGCGCGAGAAACAGTCGGTGGTCGAGCAGGAGTACCCCAGCACCGAGCCACGACAGCAGGTAGAGCAGGACGTTTTCTTTCGTCGTGAATGCGACAGCCAGCACTCCCGTTCCGAGGTAGAGGTACCGCGCCTTTCCGGTGGCGTGTGCGCGAAGGAAAAATCCGAGCGCGAACAGCATCAGTGCCGCGAGAAGCATGTCGTTTCGCATGAACCGCGAGTAGTAGAGCAGGATGGGATTCGCGGCGAAAAAGAGTGCGAGGGCGACCATCTCCGATTCGCGGAGATGGTCGCGGTAGAGCCACGCGGCAAGCGGAAGCAGACCGGTAATCAGTGCAACCGGAAACCGTGCCATGAAATCGCTCGCGCCGAACAACTGGAAGAGGATGCTGTTCACCTGCACGAAAAACGGACCGTGAATGTCGGCCTGATACTCGAACACGCCGGTCTTCTGATAGCGGAGAATCCAATAGCCGACACGGGCTTCGTCCCAGTGGGCGAACCGGGTACCAAGCGCAACGAGGCGGAGTACCAGCGAAATCGCCGTGACGACGAGAATGCCAGCAACGCCCCGATTCCGGTTCACCCACCCGGAAACCGGGCGTTCGCCTGTACTCATTGTTTTCTCCCAAAACGGAGGAGGGATACAAGCGTTGCGGAGAACGGTAGTTCTTTTAGTAGCGCTGGCCTTCCGCCAGATATGGTAACGCTCGGACTCGTCGTCGCGGAGTTCAACGCGCCGATAACGGAGCAGATGGAGTCGTCGGCGCGCGACGCCGCCGACGAACACGACGCGGAAATCGCCGAAACGCTACACGTTCCGGGGGCCTACGACTCCCCCCTCGCGGCGGACAGACTCGCCCGCCGGGACGACATCGACGGCGTCGCAGTTCTCGGCGCGGTCATCACCGGAGACACCGACCACGACGAAGTCATCACGGCCGCGACGACGCAGAAGCTGACCGACGTGAGTTTGAACCGAGATACGCCCGTCGCGCTCGGAATTACCGGGCCGGGAATGTCCGCGGCAGAAGCCCGCGAGCGTACCGACTACGGTGCGCGAGCGGTCGAAGGAGCTATCGACCTCGTGGAGGAGTTAGAATGACGATGGAGTTTTCAGACAGAATTCAGCGCGTCGAACCAAGTGCAACGCTCGCAATCAGCAGTCTCGCCTCGCAACTCGAAGCGGAGGGTGAGGACGTTATCGACCTGAGCGTCGGCGAACCCGACTTCCCCACGCCCGAGAACATCGTGAACGCGGGTGAACAGGCGATGGAGGACGGCCACACCGGCTATCCGCCGTCGAAAGGCGTGCCGGAACTTCGGGAGGAAATCGCAGCGAAACTCCAAGCCGACGGACTCGACTACGAGGCGGACAACGTCATCGTCACGCCCGGCGCGAAGCAGGCGCTCTACGAAACGGTGCAGACGCTCGTGGACGACGACGACGAAGTCGTCCTCCTCGACCCGGCGTGGGTGTCCTACGAGGCGATGGTGAAACTCGCAGGCGGCGACCTCACCCGGGTTGACCTCGCACCCCACAATTTCCAACTCGAACCGGCCCTCGACGACCTCGGCGAGGCCATTTCGGACGACACCGAACTGCTCATCGTCAACTCGCCGTCGAACCCGACTGGAGCCGTCTACTCCGACACTGCGCTGGAAGGCGTCCGCGATTTGGCGGTCGAACACGACGTGACCGTCATCAGCGACGAAATCTACGAGAAAATCACCTACGGCATCGAACCGACCAGTTTGGCAACCCTCGACGACATGTACGAGCGTACAGTCACGGTAAACGGCTTCTCGAAAGCCTACTCGATGACCGGCTGGCGGCTTGGTTATCTCGCCGCTCCGGAGGAACTCGTCTCACAGGCGGCGAAACTTCACTCGCATTCGGTTTCCTCGGCGACGAACTTCGTCCAGCGCGCTGGCGTCGAAGCCTTGCAAAACACCGAAAGCGAAATCGGGGAGATGGTAGAGGCATTCCACGAACGCCGCGACCGACTCGTCGCGCTGTTGAAACAGCACGACGTGAGCGTCAGGACGCCGGACGGGGCATTCTATCTCATGCTCCCCGTTGCCGACGACGACCAGCAGTGGTGTGAAGATGCGCTGGAGGAGGCCTACGTCGCCACCGTCCCCGGAAGCGCCTTCGGCGCTCCCGGCTACGCCCGAATCTCCTACGCAGCAGACCTCGACCGAATCGAGGAAGCCGTCGAGCGACTGGTCGAAAACGACTTGCTCTAATCGGGAGCAACGCCGTCGGAATCCATCGTTTTCTGTTTATTGAATGTGGACAGGATGGTTCACCAGAACTGTTCTGGTTCCGGTTTCGGACATAAACCTACGCGCGAAAACGGCGGCTCCGCGAAAATACTACGCCTCAGTCGCCCATGATGAACCGATTGGCGATGTAGATGCCGATGGCGGAACCGACCGCCGGGCCAATCGCGGCCCACAGGCTTTGTACGAAGTCGTATTCGAACACGAAGAACGCGATTGGGAACACGATGACGAATACGGCGACGAGGGTGAACACCGCCTTCTTTCGGACTGCGGGAGACATCCGTATCCCTTTAGACGCCCATCCCCATCAAATGACTGCGAAGTACGTCGTCGTCCTTGTTTCCCGTTCCGGTGTTGAGCAGGACGACGGTGTCGTCCTCGTCGAACTCGCCTTGCTGGGCGAGTTCCCACGCGCCACTCGCAGCGGCGGCACAGGTCGCGCCCATCTCCAAGCCTTCCTGTTGGGCGACTGCAACCGCGGAGTCGAGGATGTCCTCGTCGCTGGTTGCGACCGCCCCGCCGTCGCTCTCGCGTAGGGCGTCCAAAATCATCGGACTCGCGCCGGGGTCTGGAATCTCGATGCCGCCGCAAATCGTGTCCGGGGTTTCCCACGCTTCGTGCACGTCCGTTCCTTCCTCCCACGCTTTCACGATTGGGGCACACCCTGAAGACTGGGCGGCGTACATCGCCGGAAGGTCGTCGGTCAGGCCCAACTCCTCGAACTCCTTTGCGGCCTTATGCATGCCGACCAGTCCGACGCCGCCGCCGGTCGGGTAGACCACCGCGTCGGGGACTTCCCAGTCCATCTGCTCGGCGATTTCGTAGAACATCGTCTTCTTCCCTTCGTGGCGGTAAGGCGTGACGAACGTTTTGACGGAGTACCAATCCTCGTCTTCCATCGCATCGGCGTAGGCCGCGCCCGCGTCGCCGATTCGGCCTTCCACGACGGTCATGTCGCCGCCGTGGACGTTCACCATCGCCTTGTTGGTGAATCCGGCACGCGTCGGGAGAAAGACGTGCGATTCCATATCTGCCCGTGCGGCGTAGGCCGCGGCGGCCTGCCCCGCGTTCCCCGCAGAGGCGAGCGCCACGTCGGTCGCGCCGTGTTGGGCCGCCGCCGTCACCGCCATCGTCTGCCCGCGGTCTTTGAACGTCCCGGTCGGATTGCGCCCTTCGTCCTTCAGCAGGACGCGCTCGACGCCCATCTGTTCCGCGAGGTTCGGACATTCGACCAACGGGGTCGCGCCTTCGTCCATCGACACGGCGGAATCGCGGGTGAACGGAAGCAGTTCCTCGTACTTCCACATCGTGTCGAACCGGCGCGATTCGAGGTCGCTCCGCGAGAGGTCGATTGCGTCGTAGTCGTACTCCGGGTCGAGGATGCCGTCGCAGTCGGGACACCGATGGCTTCCGACCTCGGCGTCGAACGTCTCGCCGCAGTCCACACACGTCAGGCCGATGAATGCGTCCGTCGTCTCCATAATCGGACGTTCGCGGGCGGACACTAAGCCCTGTTCATCCCCGGTCTTTTTTGCTTCTAGCTCGAAAAGGACATTCACGCAATCGGTTCTCGTTGGACTCTCCGAAGGAACACTATTTTGTGAGGATATTCTATCGGTCGTATCGAATCGATGAGCTACAAAACGGTCGTCTGCCATCGGTCTCTCTCCACGTCTATTTCTCGATTTTCTACGAAAATATCCAATCCGTAGCGGTCAATATCGTCTCCGTCCCAATCGAACGACTGGTCGCCTATTTCGTCGTCGGTCACTATTATTCGGCAGTCGTAGCTCATCTGTTCGATTTCCGAATAATGTCGCTGGCTGCCGGAGTCTCCCTGTGGAGCAAGGGTAAACTCTGCGTCAAAGCGGCCTATTTCGTCAGCGGTCGGTGAAACAGTTATTCTCATGTGCCGTTCGTCGGCAGTACGATTGTACACCGCAAGGTCTTCAGCGTCCGGTTGAACTGTTCCTTGTCTCGTTTGTTGCCACCATATTGTGGTTGTCTCCTGCGTTTTTTCTTGTTCTGTCGTTCCCTGTGGCTCCGTCGCCGTTCCTTGGGAAGTCCCCGCCGTCTCGTTTTCCTCCATCCCGAGAAGACTCGAACATCCAGCAAGGAAAAGACTGGAACTACCAACTGTTGACCGCAAAATCGTTCGTCTGGAGGGCATCGTTCCGCGACAGTTTCGAATCTCGTGGTAAATGTTTTCTGTAATTTTCTGACTGAAATTCGACCCTCATCTCGCGATATACCCAACCAGATGGGCCGAGAAACGTTTACCCAACACCACCGACTACCCTCCATGACGACTGTAATCGTCGCGGGGGCGGGACTCGCGGGACTCGTCGCCGCCCGCCGTCTCGCCGAGTTGGGATTGAACGTACAGGTGATGGAGCGCGAGGACGAGGCCGGTGGCCGAGTCCGAACGCGGAAACAGGACGGCTTTCTTCTCGACAGGGGCTTTCAGGTACTCTTTACCGCCTACCCTGCCGCAAAACGCGAACTCAATTACGACGAACTCGATTTGCGGTATTTCTCCCCGGGCGCGATGCTGGCCCGTCCCGGCAGTCGGTCGGTGTTAGCCGACCCCTTCCGCGACCCCAAAACGCTGTTCGAATCGGCGACGAACCGCGAGGTGAGCCTCGGCGACAAAATCCGAACTCTGCAACTCCGGCAGGAACTCACCCGGAAACCGAATCAAGCGATTTTCGACGGGAACGACGAATCCATCGAGAGCTATCTCCGCGAACGAGGTTTCTCCGAAAAATTCCGCAACCGCTTCGCCGGACCATTTTACGGTGGCATCACGCTCGACAGGTCACTTTCGACCTCGAAGAAGGTGTTCGAGTTCACCTTCAAAATGCTCTCCACCGGCCGAACCGCGATTCCAGCGGCGGGAATGGGCGCGATTTCCGAGCAGTTGGCCGAAAAAGCACGAGCGGCGGGCGCGACGATTCGCTTCGGAGAAGGCGTCTCCGCAGTCGAATCCGATGGCGAGGGGGCCGAGGTCGAAGTCGGCGGTGAAACCGTCACCGCCGACGCCGTCGTCGTCGCAACCGACCCGAAATCCGCCCGCGAGTTGACCGGCGTCGATTCGATTCCCACTGAGGCCCGAAGTTGCATTACACAGTATTTCGCCCACGACGCGCCACTGGATGCCGGAAACCGAATCCTGCTCAACGCCGCGGACGACGCGCCGAACGAAATCGTGCCACTGTCCGCAGTCGCGCCGGAGTACGCGCCCGACGACCGGGAACTGCTCTCCGCCACGTTTCTCGGGATGCCGGAAAAGTCGGACGACGAACTGGCCGAGGAAGTCAAAACGACTATTCGAGAATGGTATCCCGAGCGAACGTTTCCTGATTTCGAACTGCTTCACACCGACCGAATCGAGTTCGCGCAGTTCGCCCAACCACCGGGCGTTTTCGACACGCTTCCCGGCAACCGAACCAATCAGAAGTCGGTGTACCTCGCCGGTGATTTCACAGAAGCATCCTCGCTCAACGCCGCGATGGAAAGCGGTCGGAAGGCCGCCCGCGCGGTGTACGGGGATTTGTGATACCGGTTCGAATCACAGCATCTCTCGAAACTCACCGAGCGCGGGGAATCGGTACGTTTCGTCCGCATTGTCGTCGCGGACGATTGGCCGAAACGGCGACGAACTGCCGACGAACGGCGTCTGAAAGTCACTGCCCCGCATTCCGTTGACGACCGCGCCGCTGGCGAGGCGAGTGAACGCGGGAAGCATGAGTACGTCCGCGTCGCGGAACGTTTCCGGCCCCCACAGATAGCAGGGTCGGCGTTTTCCTTCGATTGCTATCGCGGGATGGTCGTGGCCGATGATGTACCGCGGCGCGGTCGAATCCGGTTCCTCGTGGCCGTGACAGACAAGCGTCCCGTCCGCGAGTCGATACTCGTCCGGGCACTCAACCAGTTGGGAAAGCAGTTTGTCGTGATTGCCGTGAACCGCGACGAAATCGGATTCTGCGTCGTTAGCGCGCTTTTCGAGGTCTGCGAAGGTTTCCACTGCGTCCTCCGGAATCCTGTCGAAGGCGTGGAGAACGTCGCCCGCGAGGACGACTTCATTCGGCGAAAATTTCGTGAGAAGTGCATCGAATCGGGTGGTCAAATCCTCCTGTTCGCCGAGCGGAAGCGACACGTTGGAGGCTGCATCTCTGCCGATATGGAGGTCTGCGAGGACGAGCGCGTTCGCTTCGGGAAGGAAAACCGCCCTGTCAGCGAAGTCAGCGTCCTCCATCGGTACGAACCGCTCGATGGAGGTCGTACTCGTTGCCCGTAACGAGATAGGCCACGTCTTCCACGACGGTCAACAGTTCCGGCAGGTCGCGCAGTATTAGCCAGAGGATGGCGACCAGCGCGACCACCGCGAGCATTTGGGACAACACGCGGTCTGCGATGAAAAACGACACCATGCCGGGGTCTGCGTAGCCAACCACCGACATAATCGGGTCAACGAAGTACTGGAACCACTGGTTGCCGAAGGCGAGCGCGATAAACACGTTCCGGACGACGTTCAGTATCCAGATGATGGAAATAGCCACGGCGAACGCCTTGAGTTTCCGGCGAAGCGGGGCCTTCACCGCGGCGATGAGTCCGCCGAAGATGCTCATGCTTCCGATTCCGGTGCAAGCGAGCACGAGGTAGGTGTAGTAGGAGTGGCCCGTCTCGTCGGTGAAGATGAAGGCGCTATGGTAGCCATTTTCCTTGGCAACCGTAAATTCGGGATTGTAGCCGAGTGCTTCGATGGCGAAATCCGTCTGATAGCTTACCTGCTCGACCAACCACTGTCGAAGGAACTCGACGCTCGAAAACGGAACGTAGATGATTCCCATCGCCGCGACTGCGCGGGAGAGGACGAACAACGTGTCCCGTCCCGAATAGAGTTGATAGCCCGCGTAAGCACAGAGTGGCACCGCCGCGAGGCTAAGCGCGCCCTCCACGAAACTCTTCATTTCGAAGGCGAATCGCGGGAAGAGGACGCCCCAGAAGATACCGAACAGCACCCACGCCCCGGCACCGACGGTACGGGCGGTTTCGCGGTCGTATCGTTCGAGCGCCGCGGTTGCGACGAACGAGACGATAACCAACCACGCGAGAACGTCCGAAATGGCCGCGGACGGAACGGGGAGGGCGAGGGGAGCGACTGCGGTCACGGTTCATCCCTTGTCGTCACGTAATATAGACCTGACGCTCTTTTTCAGGGTTCGAAAACGCGGAGACACCGCTGGTGTTTTTATCGTCCCGCCCGACTGTGCGGGTATGGCCGACGTGCTGGATGACAAGCGTGCCGCAACCCGGTTTCGCATCCTCGCCGAAATCGCAGACCGTCAACCGGCGGTGAGTCAGGGCGAAATCGCGGACGCCGTCGGCGTCACGAGTCAAGCCGTCAGCGAGTACACTCGCGGACTCGTTGCCGACGGACTGGTCGAAAAGGAAGGTCGGTCGCGCTACAGCGTGACCAAGGAAGGCGTCGATTGGCTCTTGCAGTCGGCGACCGACGTTCGTCGGTTCGCCGACCACGTCACCGACGACATTCTCGGCAACGTTGGGGAGGACGCCGCGATAGCGACGACCGAGATAACGGAGGGCGAAACCGTCACTCTCTCGTTGAAAGGCGGCCTCCTTCACGCCACTCCCGGAGAAGACGGCCCTGCGACCGGTATCGCTACCACGGACGCGGAATCGGGGAACGAGGTCGGCGTCACGGAATTCGAGGGCATCATCGACCTCGAACCCGGGCGTGTGACTGTCTATCAGATTCCCCCGGTTCGCTCCGGCGGGAGTCGAGCGGTCGATTCCGACGCTTTGGCCGAGGCGTGCGAAAGCAGTCCCGTCCTCGCCGCAACCGGCGTCGAGGCGGTCGTCGCCCTTCGCTCCGCGGACGTGGAACCGGACACGACGTTCGCCGCGGGCGAAGTCGCCGCCGAGGCCGCGGAACGAGGGGAGGATGTCGTTATCGTCGCAACATCCGACAGCGTCGGGCGCGTCACCGACGCCCTCCGCGATGCCGGAGTCGCATACGAAGTGGCGAACGTTTCCTAAAATCGAGAAGCAGCGTTACCCGGCGTAGTTTTTCGCGGTCGTGTAGGCTTCGCGGACGCGCTGGAACTCTTCCTGTGTCCCGCCGTGGTCGGGATGGACGTCCTTTACTTTCTCACGGTAGGCCGACTTGATTTCCGTGAGTGTCGCTTCCGTCGGCACGCCGAGGATGGCGAAGGCGGCAAGTTTCGTATCGACCTCTTCTTCCTGTTCCAGCGTCGGCGTTTCGAACGGCAGTCGGTCGCCTAAGTGGTGACCCGGCATCTCGTGTTCGACCAAGACGGCGAACGTTCTCGATTTCTCGATGCGAAAGAAGGCGCGCGCGTCGAAGGTAATCGCAACGTCCCGTTCCGGCAGATAGAAGGCGACGTGTTGACCCGCGACGAAATGGTCTTCCGCGAAATCTTCGCCGATGGCTCTGAGGTAGTTGCGGATTTCGACCCGGCGCTTTCCCTCGCCGAACACGTAGGTTGCGTTGGTCGCCCGTTCCGTGGGAAAGAGGCGCGCGCCTACCACGAAGATTCCGGCAATGACGACGGCAACCGCCAGCGAGAGCCACAAACCGGTGACCAACCAGTCGGGCATTACGCTCGTGTAGGGTTCGGACAATAAAGAATCTCCCGCCGAATCCGATACGGATGGTCACATCTGTTTTTGTACACAAAAGAATTCTGGTAGTTTCTTTCTCGATAGATGTGTAGAAACGATGGTAAACTTAATACCCGCTGGTTATTATCTATATGAGTAACGAACTCTGACGAGAATCCGAACGCAACCGCCGAAGACGCCACGTTAGTCCCCAGCCATGAAACTCACCGAACCGGAGACGGAGCAGGAACTCGACGAGAGCCAGATTCACAACGTCTTACGGAACGACAGACGGAGAGAGGCGATTCGGTATCTTCGGGAATCCGGCGGGTCGCTAACCGTCGATGACCTCGCGGAGCATATCGCAACGCTGGAAACCGACGAGGCACCAGCACCCCGAAAGGTCAGAAAGAGCGTCTACGTCTCGCTTCATCAGACGCATCTTCCGAAGTTGGACGACCTCGGCATCGTAGAGTACGACCAACGGTCGAAAGAACTCACCCTCGAAGAGCGCGTCCGAGAGGTAGAGGTGTATATGGAAGTCGTTCCCCAGCACGACGTTTCGTGGGCGACGTACTATCTCGGTCTGGGTCTGCTAGAAGCCGTCGTTCTCCTCGCGGCGCAGTTCCAACTGTTTTCCATCCAGATGCTCGATTTCCAGTTTTGGGCGTGGTTCTTCCTCACCTTTCTCGTCGTCTCCGCGGGCTACCACGTCTACAGCGGACAGGAAAATTCGCTGTTTTAGCCGATTTAACCGATGTACCGCAGGTCGTCGTCCGACGCCACCGCAGTCTGCTGTGCCTCCATTTCCTCGATTTTGCCGACGACTTCCTCCATCTCCTCGGCGCGGTCTTCGAGCGAACCGAAATCCACCTCGAAGCCGAGAGTGTCCTGTAGCACTTCGAGTACTGACTGCGCGCTTTTTGGGTCAACGAGGTAGCCACTCGTCTCGCCCATCAAACAGGCGGCGGTGAGGCCCCGGCGGCTACCCAGTCCGAGCAGAAGGCCACTAGTTCCGACGATACCACCCGCCGGTTCGTCCTCTCGGAACTCGACACCAGCATCTTCGAGTTCGTCCACGAACTCGCTCGTCGTCGCCGCACCCAACACGGCATACTCCTCGATGAGTTCGCCCGTCGGGACGCCACCGAGTGCGAAGATTTGCTCGACACCGAACTCCTCCGCAGTGTCGATGAACGCGTTCGTGAGTCGGTAGTGACCCGCGTTGTCCTGTGCCTGATAATCGCCGGTCAAAACGAGCACGTCCTGTTCGTCGAGCGTCAGCGCGTAGAGTTCGACGCAGACTAGTTCGGTCGTCCCGTCGTCCTCGACGCTCACCTGCGGCGGGAGATATTCGGAGTACACCCGCCGAACCAGTTCGCTCTCTTTTTCCTCAAGCAGATGCTCGGCGACGAGTTTTCCGACGTGACCGACGCCCGGCAATCCTTCGATGAGTACAGGCGACTCCAGTTCCGGATTTGCGACTATCTCGATATCAACTTCGTCCATGTGACTTAGTCGCGGGCGCGCCGCTTAAGAGCGCGTCGGTACTCGCCGTAGGGGTCTGCTGGGTCGAATGGGGCGGGAGCACTGTTGATTGCCGCCGCTCCGCACTCTGGACAGGTCGCAGAAAGGGAGTACACCGGGCGGTCGTGCTCTGATTTCCACGCAGAGCACACCCGGATGTCCGATTTCATTCGTCGTCGGTGTGTCGGTCGCGGTGGAAGTTGGCGGTTCCGCCGACGTCTTCCATGGCGACTTCGGCGCGGGCGACGCTCTCTTCGAGTTGCGCCTCCGCGGTTTTGTAGTTCGGTGCGCGAACCTTGATTCGGTACTCGGGCGCGCCGACGTAGGTGACGTCGAGTTCGACTTCGTCGGGGATGTCGCCGTTTCCTTCGGCGGCTTTGAGCCCTTCTTTGATACCGTCCACGCCGTCCTTGCCGGGACTTCGAAGGTCAACGTAGCCGGTTACGTTGACGTATGGAACCGAGACGTTTTCACGAGCGGTTTCGACGAGCGAATCGATTTCGTCGTCCGAGAGTTCGGTGTTTTCGAGGGCTTCTGCGCCGTGGATGGCGGCCTGCTCGAAGCCGTCGTAGATGCTTCCGAACTCGGCGTACAGTTCGTTCGCAATCTGCGTGTACTGCTCGTCGGTCATCTCCTCGCCGAACGCGAGGGACATCCATTTGTCGGCCTTCTGCTCGTTTTTCCAGTCCTGAATCTTGTCGCTTCGCTGGTGTTCGTTCACGTCCTTGATGGAGAGGTCTATCTGCTGTGACCCCTCGTCAACGTCGAACACCTTACAGACGACTGTTTGCCCCACGTTGACGTGGTCGCGGACGTTTTTAATCCAGCCGCTGGCGACCTCGCTGACGTGGACGAGTCCACGTTTGTCCTCGTACTCTTCGAGGTCTATGAAGACCCCAAAGTCCTCTATCTCATCGACCTTTCCGACGACGAGTTCGCCAGGTTCGGGCCAGCCACTGTATTTCATCGGGATGCTACTGTCTCTGTAACGTCGCCGTCGATTTCAGCCTTGCCGCCGGTCGGCGAGGCGAGTCGGTGACCGCAGACGACGCAGTTGACTTCGGTCGCGGCCTTGCTGAAGACCGTCTGTTCGTTCTCGCAGTCCGGACACTGAACGGTGTAAAAGTTTCCTGCCATGATTTACTCCTGAAATTCGAGTCGGCCGGCGCGCCATCCGGGACGGAGGTGGGCCTTGCCGCACTCGCTGCAACGGTATTTGAGGTCGGTTTTCTTCGTCGGTTTGTCTCCACCGGGCACCTTCGAGAAACCACCAGCGTTACCGATGACGGCTTTGCCGCGTTTCTGCTGACGGGCGTCCCACTTCATTCCGGTTCGGCGTCCGCTGCGAACCTTCTCGACTTCGTGTTCGTGGTGTTTGTGACAATGCGGGCAGTACGTGTTAAAGCGTCGTGGCATCTGCATAGATATCGACCTTACGGACGACTTAAGGCCCGGTGCTTAAAACCCGTTTGGTTTCGAATCCGATAACACGGGAGACCGCTTATATATCACTCTGTACGAAATTATTTTATTCTATTTTAGAAATAAAAATTTTCAAGTTGAGCTATATCAAAATAGAAGTCGTCGATCCATGACAAACGTTAATCGAAGACGATTCATCAAAGGCGCAGGCGGCACAGCAGTCGGACTCACAGCACTCGGCGCGGGCGCAGGCAGTGCGAGCGCACAGCGATACGGCATTCCAATCGTCTCCACGCGCGGTCACTTCAACGACGACGGGAACCTCGTTTCGAGCGAGACGCAGACGAGCTACGACACCACGGGCGACGTTCCGGGCGTCGATACCGGCTGTGTCAACGACTTGACCGTGTTCATCCACGGCTGGCACAAAAAGGGTGACAACCCTGACCAGGACGCGAGGGATAAGTTCCTCTCCGCGAAGAACAACCTCGGAACCGCGGGCTACGACGGCACCGTCATCGGCTACTCGTGGGACAACGACGTTGGCGGCGGCGTTGATTTCGGCTGGGGAACGGCAAAAGACGTTGCACAGCAAAACGGCGTCAAACTCGCGCAGTTCGCGGTGTATCTCAAATACTACTGCCCGAACGCGACGCTTCGCTTTGCGGGTCACTCGCTCGGCGCACAGGTATTGTTGAGCTGTCTCCGCTCCCTCGACGTGACGGACTGGTGGAACAACAACGGCCACGAGGTGTACTCGACGCACATCCTCGGCGGCGCGACGGACAACGAAAAGCCGACCACGGAGTCGATGACGACCTACAACGCCATCACCAACCAGACGGCGGCGACGTTCAACTACCACAGCCACGACGACAGCGTGCTTAGCTGGGTCTACAACACCATCGAGTTCGACCAAGCCCTCGGCGAGACGGGCTACGAGAGCGGCAACACGCCCGCCCCGAACTACAACGAGTTCGACGTGACTTCGCAGGTTGGTAGCGACCACTCGGGCTATCTCGACAACCTCGGGGACGACATGGTCTACCACATGAACAACGTCCCGTACTACGACTAATCGGTGGGAGACGGGAAAAACAGAATTGCCAATCAGAAAACATTTATTGCGGTGATTCGAGTCGGTGAACAATGAACCGAGCCGCCGGTGTCGCGTTTCCTTTCCTCATGCTGGTCGCCAGTCTCGGTGTCTCTCCGGCAATCGCGCTTGAAACTACTCCTGTCTGTCCAGTCTGCGGGTACGAGTTCGAGATGTCTGCGAGCGACCGCGGCGATATGCCGGTCGAAAAGAGCGAAGTAATGATTCACATCGCGGAAAACGGCGATTCGAGATGGGTCGTCAGAAACCGTATCGAGAACGAGACGACGGTGGAGCGATTCCGGAACTATCCGGGCGAACTCGATACACGGGTCTCGGCAGCACTCAGAGACGCCCGAGGCTTCGACCACGAAATTCGGAACGTCAGCGCCCGCGTCGTCGGCGACGAGCGAATTCAGATCCGATTCTATGTTCCGAACTTCGCCGAGCGGCGTTCGGGCGTACTCCTCTCAGACTATCTCTACAACGACGGGCGCGGCCGCGATATGAACGCGGACAAGATAACCGTCGTTGGCCCCGCTGGAACTGTGGTTTCGAACGACCCGACGAAAGCCGCCGTTTCCGGAAACCGCGCAACGTGGAGCGACAAGCATAGCACCGTGAGAACCCACGTCGCTTTAGTCGAGGACGACGGATTTCTTTCACAACTCCACACGAAATACGCCATCGCGGGTGTAGTCTCATCGCGGGTTACGAGCAACTTCCTGTCGTTCGTGCTGGTTCCTACGCTCATTTTCGGCGGAATACTCGGAACGTTTCAGCGCACCCAACCGGCGATTTCGCGCTCGAACCGTCGACGGTTTGCCGGGGTACTCGTCGGGAGCGGACTCATTGTTGGAGCGCTTTCAACCAGTTTTAGCTGGATGGGATATTTCGGATCCTTCGTCGTCGGGGTTTCGTACATCGTGACCGGAATCGCACTACTTCGGCGGTTCGACGAATCATCCTCTCTGTTGCCTCTCGTAGTACCACTGCTGGCGGTACTCGTTTCTTGGGTCAGCCACGTCATGATTTTCGACTCACCAGAAGGTGCATCCGTGAGCGCGATGTTCGCGCTTCCGCTCGGAATGGCGTTTCCGCTCGGGGCCGCAACGACCACCAGACGACGGTTTCAGATGCTTCTCGCATCCTGCGCGGCGTTCGCTCTCGCCCTTTCGCTTTCGACCGACCTCACGGGGGTGATTTTCGGAGCCGTTATTCTCGTGTATGCATTTCTCGCAGCGATACTCGCCGGGTTCACGGTGCCGCTGTTCATCGCGGGGAGGACGCCCACCGACAGGTGAAAGCCCCCTATCTAATCTCGAACCCCTGCGCCACCCCCTTCGAAGCGCTTAATTGGCCACCTTCCGAACCGTCGGGTATGAAGCGGCTCATCATCCACGGGAACCCCGGCATTCGCAAGAACGCCATCATCGAATACGACGACGAAGAGCAGGTCGCCTTTTCGGTCACCCGACAGGGCGACTGGCACGGCCCGGACGAACCCCAACTCTGGTGCGTCATCGGAACGGAGGACGAGCGCGAAGATTTCGAGCGGCGAAACTACGTTCCCCATTGGCTCGACACGGAAGCCATCGACGCCGACTCGGTCGAAATCGTCAAGCACGCCGACGAACTCGCAGTCTAACGCGAAGCGGCGTTTCTCTCAGGTTCTTCTCGTTTCTCCGCAGCTGTCCATTCAGTAGTTTCAATTCTCAACTCACGTCGCGGACGAGGTGCAAATCGAATCGCGTTCGCGCCACTCGTGGTCGATGTCTTCCATCAACAGCGCGTGGTCGAACGCCACGGCCTCGTCCGGGAACTCCTCGAAGTAACTCGACGTCACCGAATCGACTGCCAGTGGCGACACTTCCCACTCAAACGTGTGCAGTTCGATACCCTCGTATTCGTCCTCGGTGGCGTCGCTCGGCGAGTAGCCGAGCGACCCCTGTTCGAAGAACGCGGACGATTCGGCGACCGAATCGAACACCGAATCGGTCGGAAGCGAATCAGTTGGTTCACCCGTGACGTCGACGCGGACGCTTTTGTCGTCGCTCACCATTCGAACGTCGTATCGGTCTACGCTTTCGCTCTGTCCCGTACTTTCTCTCTGTCCCGCAGTTTCGTCTACATCGAACCGTGCTTCATGGTAGTCGCCCGCGAACAACGTTCCGCCGAGGAGCGTGTTGAATCGGGAGTTCGTATCCCGGCGAGGGACGTACACACCCGTCTTGCGCTCGCCGTCGTCGTTCCACTCGACCGCGATTCGGTGTGCGGCGTTTTCCGACGCGGTGCCGAAACACGCCGGAACCCGATTGGGGCGCTCGTTTCGCAGTCGAATCAGGCAGATGCCGCCGACGGCATATCCATCGACGGTTTGCGGGCGGAATGGGTCGGGAGTACGTCCGCCACGATGTCCGGTTCGACGCGATAGTTGACCAAAATCCGTCGGTCGATGACGCCGCGGACTGTCGGGAGCATGTGAATAAATTGCCAATCGAGTCGGAAAAAAGGCGCGGTGAGAAACAGACCTGCGTAGAAGCGACCTCCGTGCTACTCTCCTGTCTGGTTCTGAAATCGTATTTCTGCCGTCGAACTGTTTTCATTCGTACATTCATGAAAGATGTGCCGGTTCAAAAATGAACGGACGGGCAATAGTATGGGGAAAGCCCTGAATGAAGTCCATCCGATTTCGGCCTGAAATCGAAAGGAGTGGCTTTCTTAACTGGGCCGGTCGTAGACTCAATCATGACAGGTGTTCGGATTGCGGGAGTCGGGTTGACTCATTTCGGGAAGCATCCCGAGCGAACGGGGAGAGATCTCTTCGCCGAAGCGAGCGAGCGCGCGTTCGCGGACAGCGGCGTCTCCCACGACGACATCGAATCACTCTACTACGGCAATTTTATGGGTGAACTGGCCGAGCATCAGGGCCACCAAGGGCCGCTAATGGCCGAGGCAGCGGGGATTCGTGCACCTGCCACGCGCTACGAAAGTGCGTGTGCATCCAGCGGGGTTGCGATTCGGCAGGCCGTGAAAGACGTTCGAAACGGCGAAGCAGACGCCATCCTCGTCGGCGGGGCGGAGCGGATGAACAACCTCGGAACCGCGGGAACGACGGAAGCACTCGCCATCGCGGCGGACGACCTCTACGAGGTTCGGGCCGGAATCACGTTCCCCGGTGCCTACGCGCTGATGGCCCGCGCCTACTTCGAGCAGTACGGTGGTTCCAAGGAGGATTTGGCCCACATCGCGGTCAAAAACCACGACCACGCGCTGCCGAACGACCACGCCCAGTTCCAGAAGGAAATCAGCGTCGAACAGGCGCTCGACGCGCCGATGATTGCGGAACCGCTCGGCCTGTTCGACGCCTGTCCGATTACGGACGGTGCGTCCGCGGCCGTCCTCGTCAGCGACGAATACGCCGAAGAACACGGCCTCGACGCACCGGTTTCTATCACGGGAACCGGACAGGGCGGCGACCGAATGGCGCTCCAAGGGAGGAAACACCTTGCGCGCTCGCCCGCCGCGGAAGAGGCCGCAGAGGAAGCCTACGCCGAGGCGGGCATCGACGCGGGCGACGTTGACGTGGCCGAAGTTCACGACTGTTTCACCATCGCAGAAGTACTCGCGCTCGAAGCGCTCGACTTCTACGCCCCCGGCGAGGGAATCGGCGCGGCCCGACGCGGCGAAACGACCCGCGACGGCGACTGTCCGGTCAACCTCTCCGGCGGCCTGAAGGCGAAGGGTCACCCGGTCGGTGCGACCGGAACGAGCCAACTGGTCGAGATGACGCGAATCCTGCGCGGCGACCACCCGAACAGCGATGCCGTGCCGGACGCGAAAACCGGCGTGGCGCACAACGCGGGTGGAACGGTTGCCAGTGCGACCGTTCACGTCTTGGAGGTGAATGAGTGATGAGCGACCACGGAAATACGGGCTACGACGAATGGCTGGACGCGATTGCCGAAGGGAACGCCTACTACCTCGAATGCGGAAACGGCCACGGGTCGCTCCCACCGCGCCGAATCTGTCCCGAGTGCGGAGAGGGTGACCTCGAAGAAATCCCGCTTCCGGAAACCGGAACCGTCGAAACCTACACTGTGGTTCACGTTCCGGCACCGTCGTTCGCGGACGACGCGCCGTACACCACCGCAGTCGTGGATTTCGGCCCGGTTCGACTGACCGGCGTGACAGAGGACGGCGTGGAAGTCGGGACGGACGTTTCGGCGAAAATCAGTGAATCGGAGACGACCGGCGACCGACTACTGCGGTTCGAGCGGCGCTAGTTCGTCGAACAGCACGTCCAAGAACGGGCCGGGATGTTCGACGTGCGGAAGCAGTCGCGCCTCGTCGAAGACGATGAGGCGCGTATCTCCTTCATCCGCGAGTTGTTCGCCGTAGTCGAGCGGCGTGACTTTCGCGTCTCGACCCCAGACCAACGATACCGGAACATCTACCTGCGCGAGTTCCTCGCCGAGGTCGGCGTCGGGATTCAGATGCCCTGACACGAACGACGCGGGCGCAAATCTCGCACCGGGTTGGTGGGCGGTCTGCCACTCGAACTCCACGTCTTTCTCGGTGTACGACGCTTCGCTGAAGTAGCCGTCGCGCTCGTTGAACCGGCGAATCGACCGCTTGCTGGCGAGGGCGTTGAACAGCGCGGTGCCGACCAGCGGCGAGCGCAGGAGCATCCGGAGCCACCCTCGCTGCGGCCCGGTGTTAGCGGTGGGGCAGATGAGTTCCAACCGCGAGAACGTGTCCGTCTCGTTCTGGACGATAGTCGCGTAGGAACCCGAAATCGATGACGCGAGACAGATTCCGTCGTCGGTCATGTCTTTTGCGAAATCGGTGACGAACGAGATGTAAAGCGATGCCGAGTAATCTACCGGCGGGCGCGAGGAACGACCGAATCCCGGCAAATCGGGCGCGATGACGTGGTACTGCGTGGCGAGTTGCTGGAAAATCTGTTCGAACTCCTTGTTCGTCGCGGCGGCGTGCAGACCGTGCAGGAGCAGTACATCCGGGTTGTCCGGGTCGCCCGCCTCGGTATAGGTGATGTCGAATCCCTTCCAGCGATAGGTTCCCTGATAGCCCTCCAACGGCGGTTCCAGTGGTTCGGCGCGCTGTGATAGCGTCTTGTTGACGAACGCGGCCAATCCGATTCCGCCTGCCGCTCCGGCGGCGAGTCGGCTGAGTTTCATACGTAGACAGGCGGGCCGGATTGGTTTATCCGTTGTGCCAGAAATCAGTGGTGTCCGATACAGTCATTCTCAACCGTGTCCGCGGAGTCAGTCGTGCACGCAGTCTTCGATAGGTGCGATTACGTCGGCGGCGACTGAGTAGGGGTCGGTTTCGCGCTCGTACACGGCTTCGACCAGTTCCGTCATACCGCCGTGTGACTCGATTTCTTCGGTGACGAGTCGGTTCGCATCCTCGCGCAGGAGCGCTCGGATTTCCTCGGCGTAGCGCGTACGAGCTTTCGCGTCGAGCATGCCCGTCTTTTCGAGCAGTTCGTGGTGTTCGTCGAGCAGGTCGATGAACTCTTCCACGCCCTCGCCTTCCTTCGCAACCGTCTCGATGACTTCCGGCGTCCAGTCGTAGCCCTCCACGTCGGCCCCGAACTCCGGCGTCGGTTCGTCGCCGCGCATGTGAACCATCTCTTTGAGGTCGGACACTGCGCGGTCGGCACCGGGGAGGTCTGCCTTGTTCACGACGAACACGTCCGCGATTTCGAGGATGCCCGCCTTGAGCATCTGAACGTTGTCGCCGCTCTCGGGCGGCACCAGCACCGCGACCGTATCCGCGGTTTTCACGATGTCGATTTCGTTCTGTCCCGCGCCGACCGTCTCCACGATGATTTTGTCCTTGCCGAACGCGTCGAGAGCTTTCACGGCGTCCGTCGTCGCGGTGGATAGACCGCCGAGACTGCCGCGAGCGCTCATCGACCGGAAGAACACGTCCATGTCGCCGACGTTGCTGGCCATGCGAATCCGGTCGCCGAGGACGGCCCCGCCGGTAAACGGCGAAGAGGGGTCGATTGCAATGACGCCTACCGTCTCGCCGCGGTCGCGGTAGTAGTTCGCTACCTTGTCCACGAGCGTGGATTTTCCCGCGCCGGGACTGCCGGTGACGCCGATAACGTCGGCGCTTCCGGTGTGGCCGTGGAGTGCCGAGACGAGTTCTCTGTAGCCCGGGTCGCGGTTCTCGATTTTCGTGATGACGCGGGCCAGCGCGCGGTGTTTTCCGTCGAGGAGTTCGTCCAACAGATCGGCGTGCTTCGCGCTCATCGTTCGGGCGCGTTTTCGCGGACGAACTCGATAGTCTCTTCCATCGGCGTGCCCGGACCGAACACCTCCGCGACGCCGAGTTCTTTGAGTTCCGCCTTGTCGTCGTCGGGGACGACACCGCCGACGAGGATGAGGGTATCCTCGAATGCGTCGTACTCTTTCAGCCCAGCGACGATTTTGGGGACGAGCGTGTCGTGTGCACCCGAGAGAATCGAGATTCCGAGGACGTTCACGTCCTCCTGCACCGCGGCCTGTACGATTTCGTCGGGGGCGTTGTGGAGTCCCGAGTAGATGACTTCGAATCCGGCGTCGCGGAAGGCGCGGGCGATGACGTGTGCGCCGCGGTCGTGGCCGTCAAGACCGACTTTTGCGACGAGACAGCGAATCGACTGCGATTCCTGATCTGCGCTCATACACACCCCTTCCCCGCGTTCGGGTTTCACTTTAACGGAAATACGTGTGAAACCGTAGTTGTTAAACCGCAAGTCGAATTGCAAGCAGAGAACGCAAAGACGTGATCCCGAGCGTTCGACAATCCACAATGGCGCGCCTGTGCTGACAGCGTGCGAGGGATGAGGCTTACAAGACGCATTGCGTCTTGCTGACCTGCGACTGTGGCCCGCAGGTATCGCAGGCCGAAGGCCGAGAAACGCAGTCGGTTGGGGAGGTGGTTTTGGCGATGCGGTTGCGGTCATCTGTTGACTAGTAAAAATCTCCACGCCGTGATTCACCCATGACGAACGACCTTCGTTCGAATCGCGTTACCCTCATCCGATGCGAATCCAATTCTTGCCCGTAATGCGATTCCTTTTGACGCCCGACTTCCTACCATCACTCAAATGACCCTCACGAAGCGAATCATCCCGTGTATCGACGTGGACTTGGACGACGATGGGAATCCCGCGGTGTACACCGGCGTCAACTTCGAGGACTTGCAGTACACCGGCGACCCGGTGGAGATGGCGCGCCAGTACAACGAGGCGGGCGCAGACGAGTTCGTGTTCCTGGACATCACGGCCAGCGCGGACGGCAGAGAAACGATGCTCGACGTAGTTTCCAGCGTGGCCGACGAGGTGTTCATCCCCCTCACCGTCGGCGGCGGCATCCGAACGCGCGAGGACATCAAAGAAACCCTTCGCGCGGGCGCGGACAAAGTCTCCATCAACACCGCCGCGCTGGAGCGCCCGGAGTTGGTGACGGAGGGCGCAACCGCGTTCGGTAGTCAGTGCATCGTCATCAGCGTGGACGCCCGCAGGCGATTCGACGAGCAGGGCGAACACTACGAACAGGTCGATGGCGAATCCTGCTGGTTCGAATGCACGGTCAAAGGTGGCCGTGAAGGAACCGACATCGACGTGGTCGAATGGGCAGAAGAAGCCCAATCCCGCGGCGCGGGCGAGTTGTTCGTCAACTCCATCGACGCGGACGGGACGAAAGACGGCTACGACGTCCCCTTGACGAGGGCGGTCTGTGACTCGGTTTCCACGCCGGTCATCGCCTCCTCCGGATGCGGCGGCCCGGAAGATGCCTACGAGGTGTTCACCGAGGCGAACGCGGACGCGGCCCTCGCTGCCTCTATTTTCCACTTCGGCGAATATTCGATTGAGGAAGTAAAGGAGTATCTCGCGGAGCGCGACGTGCCGGTTCGGTTGTAATCTACACCAGTCGCATTTCGTGGTCGCTCTGCCGTCGCATCAAAAGCAAGGAAAAATCGATAGTCGGCCGATTACGCCGCGGCGGTGAACGCGTCGCGGAAGGCGCTCGCTTTGTCTTTGATGTTCTGTGCGCCGTTTTCCAGTGCGTCGAGTGGGTCAACGCCGCCCTCGGTTTTCAGCGAGAGAATCGGGTCGGTCTGACCACCAGACTGTTCGGGATTCAGGTCGTAGGTAGCCGCCGCGACGCCCTCGGTTTCGAGGAGCGCACCCTTCAGTACGTTCATGAACGTGTGGTCTTCGCCTCCGATTTCTATCTGGAGTTCGGTGTCGCTCTTCTCGATAACCCGCAGTTCCATGCGTGTTGGTTCTCCGTTGTCGCGTTTCAATCTTGCGAAGCACAGGTTTCGAGATAGTTTGTGGATTTGTAGAGTTCTTGTGTTTGAGCCTCTTGTCGGAATCAGTGGTTTCACTATCGAGATTGCAAATTACAACGCCAGTTTGGAGTCTACAAATCGCGACAACAAATGACCGCCACCGCGTGCGGGCGGGTGCGCCGACCACTGGCGCACCCGCCCTTTTCGTCCCCCTCGCTCGCGGGTCTTCCTTCCCGCTCGCAATCGAGGCAGACCGCTTGCCTCGTACTCCCCGGGCGCTCGGACACCTGCGCCAGTGGTCGGCGCAGGTGTTCTCACCGCGTCCTGTCGTCTGTTCAGTCGGCTTCAGGAGTGGTCGTTCAGTATCACGCAAACCGCGGTTCAGGAATCGGAAATCGAAGAGACTCGTCGCTCGCCAATCGAAACGAAACGGGAAAATCGTGGTTTAGAGCTGAACTTCCGCGCCGACGTACAGCACGACAACGAGGAAAATCCAGACAACGTCCACGAAGTGCCAGTACATCGAAACCGTACTGACCGACAGGTGGCGCTCCGCGGAGTACTGTCCGTAGAGTGCGCGCACGAACACGATACCGATGAGAACCGCACCCATCGTCACGTGAATCCCGTGCAGGCCGGTCAGGCCGTAGAACGCGCTGTTGAACACGCCGCCGGTGAACGTAAATCCTTCTTCGACGATGAAGACGTAGTATTCGTACACCTGTCCGCCGATGAAGATGACGCCGAGCAGGAGCGTCGCGGCGAGTCCCGCGAGGAAGCGACTCCGGTTGTTCTTCCGCAGTTCGACGTGCGCCCAGTGGAGCGTGATACTACTCAACACCAGCAGTGCCGTGTTGATGAGCACGAGGTCGCCGACGAGATGCGGTAGCTCAGCACCTGCCGGGGGCCACGTCCCCGCGCGGATGAAGAAGAAATACACGAACCCTGCGCCGAAGGTTGCGATTTCGGAACCGAGGAACGCTATCATTCCCCAGCGAAGCGCGTTGACCCCTTTTTCCCGTGAATCCTTGCTCCAGAAGTGTTTGACGAAGGCGTGATACACCCAGCCGTACAGTCCGGCGAGGAAAACAGCGGTGCTGGCGATGAACACTGCCGGGCCAATCGTCGGCCCGACGAGGTTGGTTCCGCCGTGTCCGAGGACGAACAGCGCGGCACCGATGTAGAACCCTGCCCCACCAACGGCGGTGATAAAGGGCCACCACGACGCCTCACCGAAGCCTTTCGGCCAGTCCTCGACGGCCGGGAGGTGATGGCCGTGCTCCTCTGTCGAATCGTCCGTTACCGTCATACTGAGAGGGTTATGGGCCGACTACTAAAAATGCACCCAAAACCTTCCGGCGGACACAGAACGTTTCGGCTGGCGGATAGCAAAGCGACCGCTAGTAACGAGCGGTTGAAAAGATAATGGATAAAAAGCGAATTACGCCGAGGCAGTCGTGGTGGTTGCGTTGCCGCCTGCGCTGCTGTTGTTACCACCGGAGCTGCTGTTACCGCCGGAGCCGCCACTGTTTTCCTGTTTCTGCTCTTGGAGCCAGTTCTGGTACTCGCTCTGGGAGACGACTTGGATTTCACCGAGCATGTTGGAGTGGCCGACGCCACAGTACTCCGCACAGTAGAGCTGGTAGGTGCCCGTTTCGGTCGCCTTCGTCTTGATGACGTTGTGCTGGTTCGGGATGGCGTCCTGTTTCAGGCCGAGTTCGGGAACGTGAAGCGCGTGTAACCAATCACCGGATGTGACGTTGAGATACACCGGGCGGTCTTCGGGAATCACCATCGTTCCGCCGGTGGAGACGTTCTCACCTTCGTAGTTGAACGTCCAGATGTACTTCTCCGCCACGACTTCGACTTCGACTGCGTTGCCCTCCATCTCCTGTGCGTCTTCCGGGGTGGTGGTGACGTACTCGTTTGCCATCACGCCATAGGAGGCGTAGCCGACGAACAGTAGGACGATTGCAGTCGCAACAGTCCACGTGATTTCGAGGCGACGGTTCTCCTTCGTCGGGAGTGGGTTGTCGTTGTTGCGGAACTTCCACACGGTGTAGATGAGGATACCCTCGACAAGCACCGTAATCGGAATCGCTGCATACAGCAACTGGGTGTTCAGCGTCTGGATGAGTTCCTCGGTCGTCGAACTGTAGCCCTGTGCCAGCACGGGATCTACAGCGGCCGAAAGAAGCGCCGCGCCGAACACCGAGACGAACGCTATCCGCTTGGAATCCATATGCGCTAGACTTAGGAAACGGCCCATAAATATGTGCTGTCTTTGTCGCCGTGGAAAGTCGGATGGTCTAAGTACGCGGGAACACAACCGTCGTACAACGGTGGCACTGCAGGGTTCCTCTTCCGACCGGTTCGAACGTGCGCTGACAGCAACCGCAGTCGGCGTCTATCTGCTCGTCGTCGTCGGTGCAACGACATCGCTCACCGACGCCGCGACCGCCTGTTCGACGTGGCCCGCCTGCAACGGCCAATGGGTCGTCCCGTTGGACGATCCGAAACTCGCAATCGTATGGGGACACCGCGTCGTCGCGCTCGTCGTCGGTATCCTCCTCCTCGCTACGACGCTGTTCGCGTGGCTCCGCGACTCGCGCAAGCGCGTTCAATTTTCACTCGCGGTCGCCGCGGTTCTGTACCCTATTCAAGTGGGACTGGGTGCGTTGGCCGCGACGACGGCAGTAACGAACGTCCTTTCCGCGACTCACCTCGTCGTCGGGATGGGTATCTTCACGGGAATCGTTCTCGCCCTCGCGTGGACGCTCGAACCCGAGGAGAAAGACGGCCCGGTCGAGATGGGCGTCGAACAGAAATCCGCAACCGGGTCGCCCACTCCGGAATCCCTTTCCGGAACCGGCGCGACCGCCTACGCTTATTTCCGACTGATGAAGCCGCGGCTGATGTGGCTCCTCTGTCTCGTCGCCTCCGCTGGAATGGCGCTCGCTGGGGGACAGAACCTCGAAGTCGGAACCGTCGTCGCAACGCTCACGGGCGGCGTCCTCTCCATCGGCGCGAGCGGAACGTTCAACCACGTCCTCGAACGCGACGTCGACAAGCGAATGAACCGCACCGCAGACCGCCCCGCCGCAACGTCCCAAATCCCGGTCAGAAACGCGGTGGCGTTCGGCGTCCTGCTGTCGGTCGCTTCGCTGGCCGTCTTCCTCTCGGTGAACCTGCTCGTCGCCGTCTTCGGCCTCACCGCAATCGTGTTTTACAGCGTCGTCTACACGCTCCTCCTCAAACCGAACACGGTGCAGAACACGGTTATCGGCGGATTCGCGGGGTCGCTTCCGGCGCTCATCGGCTGGGCCGCGGTCGAAAACGGTGTCGGCCTTCCGGCGCTCGTCCTCGCAGGGGTCATCTTCCTCTGGACGCCAGCCCACTTCTACAACCTCGCGCTGGCGTACAAGGACGACTACGCGCGCGGCGGCTTCCCGATGATGCCCGTCGTCCGCGGGGAAGCCGAAACCCGAAAACACATCCTGCTGTGGTTGGGCGCGACCCTCCTCTCGGCGGGACTCCTCGCCACCGTGACGCCCCTTAGCTGGCTGTACGCAATCACGACGGTTGCGTTCGGTGCGGTGTTCCTACTGGCGGTCGTGCGACTTCACCACGAACGCGACGAGTCGGCGGCGTTCCGCGCATTCCACGCATCGAACGCCTATCTCGGGTCGCTCCTCGTTGCCATCGTCGTCGATTCCCTCGTCCTATGAGTACGATTAGCACTCGGTTTGCGCGATTCCGGCCGAGCGGTGAAACCCTGCTGTGGGGAGCCGTGGTGCTGAACGCCGAACTGTTCACCCTCATCTTCTACTTCGCCACGTCGAACCATTCGAGCGGCGAACTTCGATACCTGCTCTACCCGTTCATCTGGATAAACGTCGCGCTGTTCGCGGTGTGGAAGACGAATCCAATCGCGCGCAGTGACCGCGACAAAACCGTCGGCATTGCGGTTGCGGCAGTCTATTTCCTCGTCTTGGGCTACGCAGGCGGCCTGTTCGGCCCGAGTCCCTCGATGCCCGGGATGCCTGCGACAGGATTCCGAATCGCGTGGCTTCCGCCGGGGTGGGGGCCTGCTCTGCTCTATCACGGCGACCTGCTTCGGTTGTCGATTTTGCCGTTCAAACTGGTCGGCTATCTCGCCCTCGCCTACCTCGTTTACGCGACGGTGTTGGATGCCGCAGGCTCCGCGATTTCGGGCATCCTCGGCCTGTTTTCCTGCGTGAGTTGCACGTGGCCCGTCGTCGCCTCGTTTGTCACAGGCATCGCCGGGGCGGGGTCAGGATTCGCCGCGATGGCCACGTCGGGTTCCTACGACATTTCGACGGTCGTCTTCGTCGTCACCGTCGCCCTGCTGTACTGGCGGCCGACGATTCGGTGAGGAATCGACCGTCGATTTTCCCTTCCATTGCCGACCGAAGCAATCATTATTTTTGACTGATCCGGCCGGGAGTATTCGGCAGACCGCGGCGCGGTCGGAATAACGGGCGACCCGGCGAATTTGGCCAGCGCGCTTCGAACGCTGGACGAGGAAATCGCGGAGACACCGACCGAAGACCTTCGAGAACTCGACAGCACCGCGGCGCTGTCGATTGCTCCACTGTCGGTCGAGCTCGGACTGAGTGCGTTCCCGATGTCTCACCCACCGACGGAAAGGCGAGTCGAACGACTGTGGGCGATGATGTGACGTTCCGTGATATACTTCTTCGGTCGCTGAATCGAACTCCTTACCTGCGAACAAGCGCAACGTCCTCCCATGACCGACACACTCGTCGCCGAGAACCTCCACAAGCGATACGGCGACACCGTCGCACTTGACGGCGTCTCGCTCTCGGTCGGCGCGGGCGAAGTGTTCGCACTCATCGGGCCGAACGGCGCGGGGAAAACCACCCTCGTCCGGGCGCTGACGGGGACGACGATGCCCGACGAAGGGGGCGTCTCCGTCCTCGGCGGGCGACCCGCCGACGTGGACAAATCGCGGGTCGGCCTGCTCCCCCAGTCGTTCGACCCGCCAGCACGCCTCTCCGCGCGGGAACTCGTTGACTACTACGCGGGCCTGTACGACGATGCTCGCAATCCCGACGAGGCCCTCGCGGACGTAGGGCTTTCCGACACAGGCGACACGTGGTACGAAAACCTCTCGGGCGGCCAACAGCGACGTGCCTGCGTCGCGGCCACGCTCGTCAACGACCCGGACGTGCTCTTTCTGGACGAACCGACGACGGGTATCGACCCCGCAGGACGGCGCGCGCTCTGGTCGCTGGTCGAAAATCTCGCGGACGGCGGCACGACCGTCTTCCTGACGACACATTACATGGCGGAAGCCGAACGACTCGCCGACCGCGTGGGACTGCTGGCAGACGGCGACCTCGTCGCGGTTGGCACGCCAGAGTCGCTGGTCGCGGAACACGGCGGCGAGAGCCGACTCGTGGTCGAAACCGACGCGCGGCGAACCGCCGTCGAAACGCGATTCATGGTCGAGGAAACCGAATCCGGATTGGTGTTCGACGGCGTCACTCCGGCGGACATCGGCGAAGTCGTCTCGGAACTGAACGACCGCGGTATCGACTACGAGGCGCTGACGTGGACGGAACCCGATTTGGAGGACGTGTATCTCCGACTGACGGGTGCATCGCTCGGCCCTGAAATGACTCGAAAAGCGGGACAGCCAGCGGTTGCAGGTCAGGGAATCGGTGCGGATTCGGGTGCGGGAACAGGGACGGATACGGGCGCAGACGCGAGTGCCGGAGGCAAACGATGAGTTCGATTGGCCGAGTGCGGGCGGAAGCGGGGGCCGCGTGGCGGTCGTTTCTTCGTCGCCGAACCGCCGTCTTCTTCACGTTTTTCTTCCCGGTCATCCTCATCCTCATCTTCGCGGTGCTGGTACAGACGAATCCGGGCGATGGCGGTTCGGGCGGCGGCATCTTCGCGGAACCACCAGCCTACTACCTGCCGGGATATCTCGCCGTCGTCGTGCTATTTACGCCTCTTTCGCGCGTCGGGAGTTCGGTATCCCGTCACCGCGAGTCGAACCGGTACGAGAAACTGGCGACCACACCGCTCACGCGCGCTGAGTGGCTGTTGGCCCACACGCTCGTCAACGTCGTCATCATCGGACTGGCGGGCCTCATCATCCTCGCGCTGATGGCGCTCGTGACGAACGCGGGCGTTTCGTTCGCGGCACTCCCTGCGGTCGCCGTCTTCGTCGCGCTCGGCGTCGCGCTGTTCTGCGGCGTCGGCGCACTCCTCGGTAGTTTTGCAAGTTCACAGGACGGCGTCATCGCGGCGAGCAACGCGATTGCGCTCCCGCTTCTCTTCCTATCGGACACGTTCGTGACCCCGAACCTTTTGCCGGAGTGGTTCAGACCGGTGATGAATCTCTCACCTCTGACCTACTTCGCCCGCGGTGTGCGGGAGCTGACCTACGACGCGCCCTCGATTTCGGTGGTCGGGCAGTCTTCTCCCTTCGATGGCTGGTTGATTAATCTGGCCGTCCTCGCGGTGCTGTCGCTGGTCTTTTTCGCCGCCGGGGCGCGCTCGATTCCACAGACGGACTGAGTTCGGCTCTTCCGACTGCTGTTTGATTATAAGTATTTCCGCCACGAATACCGTTTTACGATGACAGAATTTCGTATGGACTCCCCGCCTTCCTCGCAGTCGAACACCCGGCGATGGCATCGGCTCATCGAACAGTACACACCGGACGGTGCCCTCGGGCGGCTTTTACTGGCAGTTACGACTGGATCGATTAGCATGGGTTCTTTTTTGTCATGGCCGGAGTGTGGGTGCGGCGAATCTGTTATTTCTCCTCCTCGCCCCACTTTGGGCGGGACTCAGCCTCGGGGCTGCCATTTTGACCTTCGCCACGCTCTGGCCCGTGTATCTCTCGCTCATTGGAAACGTGGACTCGACAAAGGAATATCCGCGAACATCGTCCCCGAACCCCCGACAATCCGAGTCGTCGATGGACGACCCGGACGAATCCGACCCGATAGTGGTGTTAAAACGAGAATACGCCCTCGGAAACATCTCCGAACCGGAGTTCGAGCGCCGACTCAATACTCTCCTTGAGGCTGAGGGAATGACGACGGGGTCGGAGTATCGAACTCGGGAGCCGGAGCGAAATTGAACTTGCAGAACTGAAACCGAAGTCGAAACGTGACCGATTCGCTGAATCGGTCACGTCGTTTCTCTCTCCAACTCGCGGTCGATTTCGGTGCGCAGATTGGTTTTTTCTTCGCCGAGTTCGGTGATTCGAATCCCTTTCCAGCGAAGCAGTTCGATTGCCTTTTCGGCGTCGGATTCGTGCGGAAATTCGATTTCCGTGGTTTCTACGTCCTCGAACTCACCCACGGCGAGTTCGAGTTGCTTTTCGTTGTGTTCGACTTCGCGGATGGTTCTGAGTGGAATCGAAACATCCGTTCGGAGTCGTCCGTTTACTAGCATGAGAACGCCAGCGGCAACGTAGAAGAACAGCAACGAGATAACGAATCCGACTGACAGCAGTGCTCCGGAGAAGCCGAGCCAATCGTTGATGAATCCTCCGACTGTCACCGCGGTAAAAATCGAGGAGAAGACGAACCAACCCTGCTGGAGCTTATCTTTTCCCTCCCAGTTCTCGAAGTAGATGCCCCGGACGGCACCTCGGGGCGTCGTCCGGACGCGAAGGTCGCCGCTTTGGACGGTGAACTCCCCGTCTTTGGTTGGTACTGTGTCGCGGCTAGTCATTTTTCTCCCTCCTCACCCTCGTTGCACTCGGGCTCGCATCCGATTTGACCGTCGTCAGCTTCGTCGTCCCTATCTCCGTCACCATCCTCACCAACCATTGAGACGACGTACTCTCGTCACCGATGTTAATTTTCCCATCGACCAGCAGTTTAGAAGACGACAGTGGGGCGGCGGGACAGTGGAAGCGGCGGGACAGTAGGTTCGGTGTTACGCCGGAATTTCCCAATTGTATATGTGGTTCAACATCACGTAGGTGACGACGCCGAGGACGAGCGACACGATCCACGCCGAGGCCGCGATTCGTCCGATTTTCGCGTGGGCCGTCTCCTTGAGTTCTGCGGGGGTGTGCGTCAGTCCGAGCACGAGAGCGAACAGCACGACCGGCACGGAGACGATGGACAGGATGATGTGGACTGCGAGCATGATGAGGTAGGCGTAGTACGGGAACCCGTCCACGAGGATGTGTTTCTCGCCGCCAGCACCCCCGACTTTCGTCAGATAGAGCACAAGGAAGACGATGATGAGGCCGAACGCGGTCAACATCGCGGCGCGGTGTTTTTTCACCTCTCCGTTGCGAATCCAGTACCATCCAAGCACGAGCGAAATCGTCGCCACGCTGTTGACGACTGCGATTGCATCCGAGAGCAGGTTGACCGTCCCGATGTCGAGTTCCGGATAAATCGGAATCACGCCCGCGAAGGTGCCGAGAACCAGCACGTATCCGATTGCCGAGAGCACTGCCGTCACCTTTACTGGACTCTCCCGCGCGCGCTGTCGTGCGTTCGCCGTGGCCATGCGCCCCCCTTAGGAGCGATACGGTAAGGTGGCTTCGCTTTTCCGACAGCACCACAGGCTTATTACTCCCTCCGGAGTATCAACGAGCAGTGATGTTCAGGTCAGAAACAATCACCCTAAATCGCATACTGGCCGGACTGTTCGCCCTGATGCTCCTCCTCGCGGCCGTCGTCTTTCTGACCGGCAGTGACGTCGTCAGGAAACTCCTCAGGTTGCTGGTTCCGCTCTCCGGCATCGTGTTCGCACTCACCGCGCTGACCGACGCGGAATCGCGAATCGCGCGTGTCGCCGGGATCGTCCTCGCGGTCAGTTGTTCCATCGGCATCTACCTCGAAATCGCCGGGGATGGCGTGTTCTCCAATCCGATCGTGGACATCGCCATCCTCGCCAGCGCGATGGGTATCGGGGAATCGCGGGGGAACGACGGGCCGGAGACGTATCGCAAACCGAACGAGAAACCGAGCTTCTGGGAGAATCCACGGTCGGCCCTCCCCAGTTCCGAATCGGTGCTCATCGCCGTTCTGATGCTCGGTGCGGTCGCCGTGTTTCTGGACATGATGGGAATCGACGCGGTCGGAAACCTTACGGAAGCCGTCGAATCGAACCCGCTCCAGTTCCTTTCGATAGTCGGGCTCTTCGTGCTCTCGAAAGTCGTGGACATCGGTCGGCGTCGCATGAACGAGTCGCTTGAGAGCGAGTAAAACGCGTCTTATTGGGAACTGTGATCGATTACCCAACCAGAAGGCTGCGCCAGCGCGTTCGCGTGAGAGGTGAGCGAAGCGAGCACCGAGCGCACTTCCGCGCTGGCGAGGAGGAGTGGGGAGTGCGAGATTTCTGCGAAATCTCGATTATGAGCGGCGAAGCGGCGAACTGGCAGTGCGGAGGCGGTTTGCGGTCTAATTAGAGTCGTGATTTGCCTCAACACAATCGTATCAAACGGGCGTGAGCAAATCACAACGTCACATACCGCCATCGTGGTTCGTTGCCATTCACGACCCGTATCCGAACACCGATACACCGAAGTACCGCGCGAACCGACGCAAGAATATGAGCGGCCACGAATACGAACCCGGCGAGATAGAGCGCGTAACGTCCCCGATGCAGGAGTTCTCGATGAGCCAAGTGACGACCGGCATGCTCGTCACCGTCATCGGACTCGCAGTCGTGTTCGGCATTCCGCTCCTGCTCGCATAAAAACCAGTCGGCCACTTTTCTCGCTCTTTCACTGCCGACGAGCGAACTCAGTCCAGTTCCCGAACCAGCACGTCGCGCAGTTCCGCAATTTGTTCTGCCGACCAGCGGAGCGTTCCCCCATCGACCTCGATTTCCAGCGCGCCCGACTCGTCCGCGGTTCCGAGTTCTGTGACGGGAGCAATTTCCTCAAATGCTCCAATCACTGCTTCCGGATTCGTCGTTTCCACGACCGCACGGCCCGGAAGTTCGCTGAACAGCGATTCTGCGGCGGAGCCATCCGCCGAAATGGAAACGGACGCACCAGCATCCTCCGAAATCATCTCGGCCAGCGTCACCGCCATCCCGCCGTCGCTCACGTCGTGAACCGCGAGGGTTCCGTCCTGCGTGGCGACCAAAGCGAGGGCGGAAACGACCTCCGATGCGTTCTCCGGCAGTTCTGGGAATCGGTCGCTTCCGCCGACCTGTGCGAGATATTCCGACCCGCCGAGCGAACCGGAGGGTTCGCCGACCAGAAGCAGGGTTCCTTCGCCCGAAAGTTCCGTTGGCGGTGCGTCGTACTCCGCCGTCGTGCCCGTCATCGCCAGCGTCGGCGTCGGCGGAATCGGGCCGGACGGGGAGTCGTTGTACAGCGAGACGTTTCCACCGACGACGGGAACGTCGAGTTCACTGCACATGTCCGCGAGGCCGTCCACGATTCCGGAAAAACCGCCGTACACGTCCGGTTTCTCGGGATTGCCGCCGTTCAGGCAGTCCACTGCCGCGAGCGGTTCCGCGCCCTTCACCGCCAGATTCGTCGCGTTCTCCAGCGCAACCGCGCGGGCACCGTCGTAGGGGGAAACAGTCGTCCAGTGCGGATTCGCGCCGGACGAGAACGCGAGGCCGAGTCCAGCGCGTCGAATCGCCATAACTGCCGAATCGTCGCCCGGCGGAGTCGCGGTGCGAGTCTGCACTTCGTGGTCGTACTGCCGGTAGACCCAGCGTTTGCTCGCGCAGTTCGGGGAGCCAACGACTGTCTCGAATGCCTCACCGAGGTCGGATTTCGGCAGGTCGATTTCGGGTTGCGTCGGCTCCTCCGCTGGCAGGTCGTTCATCGGCGCGCCGTCGCCGATGAACTCGGCGGACACGTCCACGACCGTCTCTCCTTCGAACGTACAGACGTAGTTGCCGTCGGTTACGTCGCCGATGACGGAACAGCCGAGGTCGTACTTCTCGGCGATGTCGGCCACGGCATCGACGTTCTCGGGCCGAACTTCGTAGCACATTCGCTCTTGCGATTCAGCAAGGAGAATTTCGAGCGCGTTCATGTTCGGTTCGCGCTGGTGGACGCGGTCGAGTTCGATGGCCGCGCCGAGGCCGCCTTTGGCCACCAGTTCGCTGGAGGCACCGCCGAGTCCGGCCGCGCCGAGGTCGCGGGCCGATTCCACGAGGTCGCCGTCCACAAGTTCTTCGTTAGCCTCGATGAGCAGTTTCTCGGTGTAGGGGTCACCGACCTGCACTGCCGGGCGGTCTTCCGTTTCGGCGTCCTCCGCGAGGTTTTCGCTGGCGAAACTCGCGCCGCCGAGTCCGTCCCGCCCGGTTCCGTTTCCGACGAGGACGAGTTTGTTGCCCGGTTCCTGTGCGTTCGCCGTGACGAGTCGGTCGGCGGACAGCAGGCCGACGCAGGCCACGTTGACCAGCGGGTTGCCCTCGTAGTCGGGGTGGAACTGCGTGCTTCCAGCCACCGTCGGCACGCCGATGGAATTGCCGTAGTCCGCGATGCCTTCCACGACACCCTCCAGCAGGTAACGGGAGTGTTCGCGGTCGAACCCACCGAAGTAGAGGCTGTCCGCGAGCGCGATGGGGTAGGCACCCATCGACAGCGTGTCGCGGACGATGCCGCCCACGCCCGTCGCCGCGCCGTCGTAGGGGTCAACGTAGGACGGGTGATTGTGGCTCTCGATACCCATCGTGATGTAGGTATCGTCGTTCGCGCGGCCATCGCCGCGAGTGGAGTCGGTGTCAGCCGACGGAAGCGCGACGACGGCGGCGTCGTCGCCGGGACCGACGACGACGTCCTCGCTTTCGGAATCGAACGCCGACAACAGCGGGCGCGACGAGCGATAGGCGCAGTGTTCGCTCCAGAGGTTCTCGAACAGCGTTTCCTCGGCGGGAGTCGGGTCGCGGCCCAGTTCGGCGACGACCAGTTTGCGGTCGGACTCGGAGAGACTCATTCACTGTGATGTAGATATAGGGCGGATTAATGCCTTTCCATATGCACGAACGTGTTGAACCTCCGTGCAATGGATATAAGCCACCTGTCTACCAGTCTTTTGAGAGGATACCAACTTCGTGCTGAACAAAGTCGGAAACTGATAGTCTCTCGCCACCGTCATGGGGTTAGAGTAACCAACGATTGTCTACACAATAGTTCTAACGACTATAGGAACCAGAAACAGAAATCAAAGGCTTAGCCGTGTTCAATCGGTCGTGGTACGAACGGTAGTCAAAACAGTCGCTAGTTTAGAATAGCGTCTGCAACCCCAGAGGCAAACCACACAGCTACAAGAGTCAGTGCAATACCAGGAATGAGTTGAATCAACCATGAAGGGTCACTACCGTTGATTTCCATTAACACTACCAGTAGAACACATCCGATGATGATGCTTCGGACTGTTTCTGTATTCATCAAACACGAATAGGTTGACATACAATATAAATATTTCCTACACGTATTCAAACTGTCTTGTCATCAAAACAGTCTCTGTGACAATATTACCCTATGGATATTTCAAAATTATAATCAGAGCCGAGATACCCTCAACAAGATAGGTTAATTTCAAAACAGTGGTTCTCCATCCATCTTAGAAGGACTCACATCGAAGTCGTATCCGTACTTTCTCGTGACTGACCTAACCGTTTCCTCAAGCCAACTCGGTGCCGTGGGAGCTACTAGTACTTTCTCAACAAGTGTATCGGGGTCAACAGAAATCGGGATTCCCGTTTCCTGAGATTGAAGAATTTCGATCATCGACTTAGTCTCTTTAGAGGGATCACTACTTTCTTGGAAGAAAAGACGATATTCATGCTCATGTCGGAAACCCTCTCTCTTATAATAGTATGGTGAAATGGTATTCCCATCTGGGATAATCTCGTTCTCATAGTCTGCGTACTCTACTTTACCAGACAATATATCCTTTTCCGACTCAATGGCATTTTTCAAATTCATTGGATTTGTGATGATGGCAACACCATTATTTTCAGTATACATTCTCCACATAGCATCGGACTCATGGTTGTTCATATGCCAGCAATTCAAGAAAGAAAAGTATCTACTACCTTCGATAGCTCTCTTCATTCCCTCTGAACGTACTTTTTCAAATTCCATATCACGTTTTTCAACGTTGAGCCGTGGTAATGATCCCTCGTAAGGGTCATCAAATTGGTCTGCACGACTAAACCACAATTCTTCTCGATCAAGGAATGTAACGTACTGTCCTAAACTACGATAACGCCACAATTGCTCGTCACTAGAGGGTTGTGGAGGTCGCCATTCGTCTTGAAAGAGATCCACCCACTCTTCACCGTTCCACTGTCTTGGTTCTACCAGTCTCATGTGAGAGATACGTTAGTGGTAGAGAATATAGTACTTTAGGGGGTACTATCGTCGTCAAAACTTATGACTGATATATAGATAAGAAGACATATACAATCGAGAGAGAAAATGGCGACTAAATTATGGATGAAGAAACAAAACGTGAAGCAGACAAATTTACCTTTGATAGCTTCCTCAAGAACAACTCTGAATATTTTGTCGTTATGGGAGTATTTGCAGCCCTTGCCATATATATACGACAAATGTCTGGATTTAACTCGATAAGAGAGGCAGGTACGGCTACTCAGTTCTCATTTTTCACATCATTTCTCATGGGACTTCTAGTTATTGCACTATTCTATAAGCAAATGAGCCGCAAACTGGGTTCTCTCGGTGAATTAGCTAAGGCACATCGTCTTAGTTCAAACATAGATCTAACGCTTTTTACCAGTCTTCTAACGCTTACCCTCGTTGGACTCTGGGAGATAATAATACCGTCTGGTGGGATATTGTTCTTAATCGTAACTACTGGGTTGGCTCTATTACTGTTAATATTATTCCTGAATGTATTGCAGTATTTTGGGTCGATAGTACCTTATACTCCTAAATGGCGGATTCTAATGGGTCTTACCGTTTGCTTAACTGTATTAATTATATCTACTTTCTCTCTAGAGTATTTGCAGACCTCCTACCAAATTACGGATGTCAAGAATCTTTCTGTGCAGGGTCCAAAATTAATAGCCATTGATCTTCTGTTCTTTATTGCTGCGACAAGCCAATCAATCGCATCAATCGGGGTTATCGCTTCGGTAGTGTCGATCCCCATCGTTATTATCGATAAAATTCGTGGAACAAGTCCATATGATGAAGTAAAAAGGACGGACATTAAACCCGACCAAAATAAATCTTCGATGAAATCTAATTCACAGGGTTCCGAAAAAGAGACCGACCTTGCTACAAGACGGACGAATCTTCGAAAGACAATCGTGAATGCATCGTCTGAAGAAAAGCGTCAACAGGCAATGTTAGAGCTTGCTACTCTTGACCGTGAAGAACACCCTGAATGCTATGAAGAACTAAAAGAGAAATAGCATTTTCCTCTTTTTGACCACGTCGATGTCACCCTCCACTGACATCGATTCACTATACACGAGTGCGCACATAGCAAGGCCATGCCTTCAGATTAGAGTATATATATGGCCGTTGAGACAAGGGGCTATGCCATTTAAGGGTAATTTGAGCAGCCAGACCCGTGTCTCGTGACACAGTACACTGTGTCACTACGGTGAGTAGCATGCATAGGCTACGTAACTTCAGTAATCCCCGTGACGACAGAAACTATTGTGACGCTATCAGCAGCCGCACAGACACATCCTTCTCTTGTGTCTACGTATGAGACAACGAGAGATACATCGACTTGTGCCACGGATGTATAGGTGCCGCATTTCGCCAGCAGTTCCGATACTCGTGAAGTGAGACAACCGCGTCTCACGTTCACTCCGTATTCTCACTTGCCTGGCGATCCTCGCTGTGATATGTTAGTAGAATAGTTAGAATACTTCACTTGACAAGGGCGAGATTGAAACAGCATTATAATCTGCATTACATATGTGATAAATACATGCAAATAAATAATTATTCAAATGAAGAACAAACGGCCTGAAAATTGGCAAAGTGTATCACGTCGGGTGAAACGAAGAGACAGATACCGATGTAAAAATTGTAACTACAAAGGCAGTGAGGGGGATGGTAAAATGCATGCACATCACATTGTTCCTCTCAAGGATGGTGGAAGCAATAACATGAGCAACCTAATCACCCTTTGTGAAGATTGTCACAATGCTATTCATCACAAAAAGAAGCTTGCGCCAACCGCACGTCAAAATCAACCACAGAACGAATTAGGACCGATGGGGAAGTTCTGTAGTGGAGTATATGCTATAATGATTGTATGGTTTTTGCCAACATATCTCTTAACAAGTCAACTAAATCAGAGTCTACTTATTTCTAGTGTGTTTACTGTAATCACACTGCCATTTGCGTATCGCTGGCATCAGAACAATAAACAAGAAATAGAGAAGAATATGCGATCTCAATAGCAGATAGCGTATATTCATACATGATTTGTGTTACGTGGTTTCCAAACCATTAGGAAAGTCACGTATTCTGCGGTTGTGTATATTGTTGATTCCGCTGACGTTCAGTGAGCAAGAATATGACGATGTAAGCCACTCTCGCTGTACTGTTGTTGGTTCATTTTAATTTCCCGTAACGAGAGTAAACTAGACACGAAATTGACGATGCTAAACTATTTTCTACCTCACGCCAATAATTTGTCAGTTGGGATTTAATAATGTTTAACTAATATCCCGAAATAGTCACGGATATTAAAATCTAATCTCTATCCAATCATGTTACTCATTCACAGCCATGAGTCACGACATATCCTCTTGATCTACGTCACTGATTGACGGATATGACTACATAGACGACCCCCGAGAAAACGGACATACAGCCGTTAAACGTCTCTATCGTGCCAAAGGTCACAGTTAGAAAAAGTAAACCACTATAACGAGAAGACAGTATACTACTTCATTAGACACGACACGGTATCACGTCACTCAACTCCTTTTCGAGTCTAGAAAGTAAGTGTACACTGCTGTAGTGGAATGCAGGTATATGACTGATTGAGGAACACTACGTGTTCCGATTGAAGGATATATACCAAATGGAACGGTGTACAACTACCATTTACACAGCTGGTAAACGTAGTTATAATGTTATAGATACATTACAGCACCCCCATACCTTCGTAAAAAGAAAAGGGTGTTACACACCCCAAAAGAAAAGCCGTTTCCTTCCCCCCAACCATCATGGTTCTAACTGCATTTGTCATGATTCATGGTGTTCTCTGAGAGCTATAGTAACGGTCTGCGCTCCGTCGTGGTTAGTTCTGTGACATATCCCACTTCTCACACCGTCAATCTACTGTGAGCCGTCTCAGTCGGCTCAGAGAGGCGTGTATTGGTCGGTCGGTGGCTACCCAACTGACTCGGTATACACTCATTTTCTCTGAGAGGCACACATTTGCCTCACATCATGTTTCTTTCTTCAACATGATTCATACCCTTCAGACGAAATCCAAATTGATTGTAGGCCTACTCTTGTTCGTTACAGAGCAAATTGGCGCATAGTCAGATGTCGAATTTCTACTCGCCACTCAAAATTCGTTTGTGAGACATCAGTATTTCTCTCTATTCTGTTGGACCCTCGATTTAAGAATGTTAGGATAGTGGACAAGAATATCTTAATATTTTCAATACACATTTCCTTACTCAGGGCTGTTTTATTCCCCATATTCATCTAGCCTACAAAAACATACATTAAATCCAAACATTTAAGTGTCTAGACCCCCTAGTAGTAGACAGGCACAGTTGTCAGAGATATTTGTCTCTAAGTGGCTGTTGTTTTGGTCACAAATTTCAACACACAACGAGTGTAGAGACTATTTCCCTGATAACTGTCTCACTTTGCTAACTATGTATGATTTTACTAATTTCGATAGAGGGGTATTCTGAATGTCTGCGTCAAATGCATTTGAGACACAGATTGAAGAAGCAGACAAGCCTTCTACGGAAGATTCGTTTGCGACAGGGGAAACAGCCGATGAACGTGAAAAACTCGTTGAGAGGCTAGACAGCTCCGTCAGTGAGCTTGCCAGTGGTGGATACTGTGTTCGTACCAACCATCCTGGGCAAATGGAGCATCTACTGAATCGTGACGATAGCAAGTTGATTTCGATCACTGTTATCAACCACTTCGACTGCAAAGAACGTGTCTCAGATATTGAAAGATATGAACGCCAGTTCGAAGACTGTCCTATTGTCGAGGTCGGTGTTTGGCTACCTGAATATCCGAAAACATTGGGTGGAAACTGATGGGAAAACACTACTCAACACCGAGGCTGCCAGATAGAACGTTACGACAGTTGCACGACCTTCGATGTATTCTTAGTGGAATGGATTTTGACAGCGAAAATCCACCTGTGTCCTATAATGACGTTCTAACACTGTTGCTGGATTCAGAAGCGACGATGCAGGTGCAACAAGACTTCAGGGATTACTCCCATACGGAATTGGCTGAATACACCCGTAAACTCAACGAGCAATGGCAGACCGAGATGGAGGAGGATATGGGTATTAACAAGCCGATGACGACAGAGGAGTTTGACCAGTATAGAGAAGAATATGGGGTGGTCTAAATGAGTATCCCACAAGTGGGGGAAATCAGCATGAAAGTGGAAGCGCAAACCGAGTGGAAGCTACGGAAGTTCATTGCTAGCCTGTCTGATGACGGTTCTACTCACGCCTCCTACACACTTGACCTAACGCCAAGCCAGTGCATCGCGCTTCTTATTGACTACGTTGATGAGGACGAATTGACTGCGGAATATGGAGAGATTACTACTATGCAAGAAACTGCGAATGAACTAGAATCAGAATGGATGACTAACCACCTCGATGACGAGAGAGAGAATGGAGGTGTACTCTAATGAAGACTGTCGGGAAAACCAATCTCAATATTGACGCTCATGTCATGTCTCTACTGACAGATTTCAAAAACGAACTTCAACAGCATGACGTGAACGTGAATTTAGACGAAACAAATCTTCTCTTTCTGCTACTTGAAGAGTCTGCAGGAGATCTCATTGAGAAAGCAGAAGATGGTGATACAAGCTTTGTAGGAGATATTGACCACCGATACGAACTTTCTCGAAAGTCCAAGAATATGATTGACTACGGGACTCCTGGGATGGGTGTCTACTACCAAGACGGGTGTAAAGAGTTAGCAACTGAGTACGTAGATACTCCCGATGATTTCCACCCCTGGAAAGACGTTGATCAGCTCTTCGCCCTTAGCGAGTTACTTGGATTGATAGACGGTGGTTGGAACACCCGTGAACAAGTCGAGAGGGTCTTAGAAGAAAACACAGACGAGTAAACCCGCTTAATCGGCCTGCATTTCAACGATAGCCGATTAGCGAGATTCAATATTCATGTGGGGCCGTCATGCATGGCCCTGTAACCTCGTCGTAGATACGTAATAGATTCACTGTGGGGAAAACATTGGTAAAATCCGTGATTCCCCAACCGCGAAGATTCAGTCGGCGCAATCGAAATCGCACACATAGTAGTATTTGAAATGTTGTGTCGGAGGGGGATGTTCCTCTCCGACGGTTTTTACACTCATACAAAACAATGGTAGAAGTTTTCATGGAAGCAAGCGCAGTTGCACAGTTCGATAAAGTACGAAAAGCAGAGGGAGACAAAAGTCGGAGTGAATTTCTCTTGGAGTTGCTTGAAGAGTCAGATTACGAATTTACAGATAGTGTGACTAATACTGACCACGGCATCGAGTTCGATAACCGTAACGAGGGATCACGGTTCCGCCCAGATACAGCTTGAGGGATACATATGAAGAAAATACAAATCACAGATAATTGCTTCGATGACCTCCTAGAAATAAACGAGAGTGTCTTTGACGGTCGCGTTACGCCAGATATTATCGTCGATTGGTTGCTGATTCAAATAGAACTACCTGAACGTTCAGAGTATGTTTCTACTGGTGATTGATGATACCGACAGACCTTCTTCTCGGTACTGATCAAGACTTTGAGCAAAACGAAGTGGGTGACTTAGCTACCGTCAGTGGCAACGAGTATATCAAACAGCGAATTGCAATGGAGTGTCTTGATGAAGCACATGACTTCATTGGTTCACCTGGCACTGCAACTGACATTGAAGACCTGATTGTCGATATTCGTGGTGAGTTGAAGAAATTGCGTAATGAGGGGTTGATTACTCAAATTGGACGGATTCGAGTCACGGAGTTTGATGAATCGTCTGTAACGTTGTCTATTCAATTAGCATCAGACGAGATTGAGTTAGAATTGCCGTAGCGACCTACTTCTTTTTCCTGTTTATTTTGTTTTCCACCTAACTTCGTAGATACATCTATATCTCTCACGTCTATTTCTAGGCACTCTCGTTTGTTCTGGGACGGTTCTTTGGGTTGGATAAGGTATTATCCTCGGGGTCGAGGAAAAAATCGCTGAGAGGCTTGTGAGGCCCTACACACTTTTGTATATTGTCACTCTATTTTTACTGATGTGATTTATTTAATTGAATAGATGCTTCTCTATCTAACGCGGTGTGCAAGTCAGTAACACGACCACAATTATTCTGGCTATTTTAATTTTAAAAATAATATATAGACGACGGTCAAATGGATTTTCATATACTATTGTTTCCAGTCGATTACGTACATAGCGAGCCACACAGATTGATACAGAGGGGCTTAGTGAACACCTCACATTATCAGGGCGTAGTCCCCTTAACGAACGCTAATGTTGACTACGGGGACACGGGTAAGTGCTATTCAATATGAGTGATATAATGATAGCCAATTGTGTGAAATATGGGACTATCACTCAACAATCAAAGGGATATAAGAGGCTGTCTGATATACATGTGAGTAAGAAGCATTCGTCCTTTTCTTAATTGAAAAGGCAACGTGTTCTAGCACGTTACCTGGGTGCTTCGGGAATGAAGCAATGTCAAGTTCGCCTCAACAGCACTTCAGTGCTACGGTAATCGGAGAACAGTTCACAGTCGTCAATGTAGACGAGAATAAAACAAACATCCGCAACGACGACAAGAATACGATATATACTGTCACACACGAGAGTGGCAATGCATCATCGTGTACTTGCCCCCACTTCTGCTACAAAGTGGCTTACTGCAAACACATGGCCGCTGTCGAATCAACGTTAATCGACAGTGACGATGATTCCACGAAGAAGGAGATTAGTGGCCCGTACACGGGATTCGACAAGTACGGAAACTTCGATCACACGTACTGGAAATGTGAATCGTGTGGTGCAGAGGCAACTGATGAAGCTGCACTCAAGGAGTGTTGTTAAAATGAGTGACTGGAGAGACGTTGACCGAGATCTGTGGGAGAAACGTGTTACGGAAATGAAGAAGAAAATACTGGATGAAGAAGACAGTGTTACAACGTCGTCCATGCCTGTGAAACGCATCAGTCGGATAGGTGTCGATACGACACTCTACGTCAGTGCCACTGAATGGATCAAGTCGGATAGTCCAGTATCACTTGTAGACAGCCGATAGGGCAACATATCTATCTCTTTTACGCCTGTTCACAGCCATAGAGGCGTGTCTCAACTACATATCTTATAGACGGCATTGCGTCGGTGTCTTGCCGTTGGCGGGCGACACACGACGCTTCACGAAGACGTGAGTAGGATGGAAATTACCTTACCCCATAGACGAGTATCTCGTCCACATGAGTAGGTCGTCACTCTCGTCACTATAAGAAAGTGATATTCCACTCTGCTGTACAGCGAGTTCCAAAAGCAAGTATCCTTCCTCGCAAGCGAATTCGTGAACGTCAGCCACGGGCGGTGCGGAGAGTGGGCGACTTCACGACATCGAACGAGGGAGGTACTTGCGCCACTGCTACCCTCGTTAATACAGATACGTAACTAGAACATTCACGTTTGTCGTCCTCGGTGAATAACTGTTCTATGTATGTGTACAGTAGTACTGTTATTGGCGTTTCGCAGAGTCGTCCCTTAGTGACGCCTGCCACATCAGTAGACAATTGAAACTGATGTGCGACGAAGTTTCGCACCGTAGTGAACGTTAACTCACTTTGACTCACGATTACAGGGATACCAACAGAGCGATTCAGTTGCCACCTGAATGCTCACCACCCTTCTAATTCGAATGAATTGGTTTCAACCGAATTAGACCACAAACCATGCCTCAATGGGACATGATCGTGCTATCCCGCTCAATGTAGTCTCACGGCCAATTGTTTTTGCAATGACCTTGGGAATACAACTCCCTTCGACTAACGGTACGCTTTTGCGTTCAAATTACTCTGAACCATGCTAGTCTAAGAGTAAGATATAGGTATATCTACACCATTCAAGTATAAAAGAATTTCGGTTGGGATGGAGTGGACTATCCAGCTGTACTGGGATAACGGTTGGAGCGAAGAAACAATGCTTTAACGTATGAGTGCATCGGGGTTGATGTACCAGTTCGGTGGGCTACCCCCTAATACAACGGTGGTTTCTCCGAATCATGGTACAATAGAGAAATCTCCATGAAACGAGACAACTCTAAGGACGGACAAACCACTGGCGTGCTGAAGGAGATACAGATTCGGTTGTCGATTCTCCTCACCATGCTCAAGATTGTTCGTATCCTTACACAGCTGTAGTGCTACTGTTGGCACTCAATTGTGTTACGTCAGTAGAATAGTCCGCCGACCACTGCGGTCGGTGAACTACCCCCTAATACGTGTAGTACAATTGTATCCCACAGCAATAAACCTTTATGGACATCAATACAAGCCGTATATCGATTCTATCGCCTGAAATCTGTACTTGAGTGCTATTCAACACTCTTTCTTTCACATCTATAGACCGTTTAAGGTCAACTTATGAGTAACCCAAAAACCGCCCATAGTTGAACAATTGGCCTATGGGTTACCCTTAGACCAGTCTACGTTCAACCTATAATTCTAATTCACCAGCGTATGCTAATACGAGTCCATCAAGATCTCGCTCTTTTGCCTGTTTCGCCAACTCATCACCATTTACAAGCTCAATATCTTCACTGTGGTACTTTTGATGACATTCTTTAGTGAAATCTTTGGCACTCACGAAAACATCAATTGAGTCGTATTCATCAATATCTTTTTTCGAGAGATTAATCGCATGCCGTTTCACTTCGATGTTCTTTTCTACTTCGTTCCTTGTAGCGATTATGTCGATACCACCATCGGCTATTCGTGGGGTCACATCTGTTTTCCACCCACTATGTTCGTAGAGATCGGCAACAAGATACTCGAACTCATATGGATCAATGTTGAAGAACTGTTCTTGAATTTCACCAGTAGAGAGTGACGGTTCGACCGTTGGTGGATCACCGTTTTTAGAGAGTGATTTGTATTTTCGAACCAAGTCTAATGGTGGGTTGAAGTCTTTTTCCTGATTTGCAAACCAATACACAGAGTGAATTGCGAAGTCACTTTGCGAATGTCCGAAAAACGGAGGTGTTTCTACAATCTCCGTCACCATCTCTTTCACTGTTTTAGGTACGGTAATATCTATTTTCTCACATTCTGGCTCAACATGGTTTTCACTGTACTCGGTTTGAGTACGTGTATAATCGTCAGTCCATCCGAGTGGTGGAATGAGGCAGTTGGTAGAATACTCGTCACGAAAGTCAGGTACCTCCGCTTGGTTATCAACTTGGTGTGCAAGAAACATTCGAATTGCCCTATCACCTGCTTCCGCCACTGTTAGTCCATAATAGTCGCCCACTGCTCTAAATTGATCAACCACGGAAGGAGTTGGATTCTGTACTCTGATTGATGCTCTACGCCCCTCAAAATCCGCCCCATTCCAGTTTCCGATGTCTACATCATCTTTCCACGGATTTGCTATCTTGTAGTCTCTAGCCATCTCTGTCGTACCTCACCAACGAATGAATACCCATTATTATAGTGTTGTTGAATTGATAGGTTATAAATAGGTATCCAGCGTCGTAACCTCTGGAAACCAAAACAGGAGGTGATTCAGATATTGTCCAAATACCCTCTCCGCTGTTCTACTTTTTCAAGTTCCGTTCTTTCATCGTAATGCTCTGAGATAACCTCTTTACTCACATCGAATCGATCAGAGACAACTGTATCAGGCACATCTCGCTTGAGGAAGTGCGTAATCGCCGCTCGTCGCATTGGATGACCACTATATGACGATGGGCATTTACTTGAACTACTGTACTTCTGGGCCGCATCACACGCTTCTATGCTTCTATCATGAGGACAGTCGTTTTCATACACACATGGTCTTGAAAGGCGATAGACGGTGCGTCGTAGCGTTTGTACTGTAAGCCGACCTTCGTGTGATGTAAAGAGGGGGTTTCGACCGTACTCACCAGTTATCTTCCGTCGATTCACCTCAATGTAGTCGTCCAGTACAGTACACAACTCGGGTTTGAGTGCGATATACCGCTCGGCATTTTCCTTGTTTTTCAGCGGTGTTTCTTCTTCAGGACGATGCTCAACTTTCACGTGCTGTTCTGAACTGCTGTAGTTGTCGAGGTCGAGTGAACGGAGCGTACCTGTCCTGCAACCTGTGTTCCACAGAAAATAGAAGACAGCGTGGTCACGTGAGCCATAACTATACTTGGCACAGTATTCCAGTATTGCTCTTATTGTCTCAGTGTCAGGCATCTCGTGTCGCTGTCCATCACTGACCTTTGGAATCAGAATCTTCTCTGCTAACCCCTCCTTGACGGCTTCGATTGTTACTGCCCATCTCAAGAACACTCGGAGTGTACTCAATTGTCCTTTGAGAGTTGTCTGTGCAAGTCCAGCTTGTTTTCGACTAATTCGATACTGGTGCAAGTCACGTCCTGAAAGGGTGTTTAGATTCTTCAGTTCATTGTCGTCACACCACTCGACAAAACGATTGAGGTTTGATTTGTGACTGATGAGGGTGAGTGCTGCAAGTTCTGTCTCTCTATCTGTGATGTACATCTCGACTGCGTCACGTGGGGAAATTGGCGTGAGTTCCGTCATTGTTGGTAAGTGCTTCCCCATGACGGTGATGAACAACACCAGAGTGACCACGAGTGGTCTCGGCCCACTCGTTGCTTTCTGCGGTTTGGAAAGCAACGCAGTAGACAGCTTTGCTGTCAGTGTTCGGCGACGACCAGTTTGCGGTCGGACTCGGAGAGACTCATTCACTGTGATGTAGATATAGGGCGGATTAATGCCTTTCCATATGCACGAACGTGCTTTTCTCTAGCTGTAGATTGGCTCCCTCCGTTCTGGGTTCGTGAAATGAGTGTGGAAACGTGCGCCAGCGTCCACTACAACAGACGGTTTGCTATAAACCGCTCTTCCAAATGTCGTTGAATAATTGGTTCTGTGTGTTATTCATCCTGCCATTATGCATTAGGTTCGCTACAAACTCGACATCGTCTAATTTGATTCTAGTATAAGAAACAGTCACAATCAAGAACAGTTCCAGAAAGCATTTACCGAACTCCAGCCACCATCATAGCTGACGGACACCGCACAAAACCACACGTCGAAACCATGAGCCTCCATCATCACCCTCTCGAACAAATCGTCCTGAAGACAGTCACGTTTACACTCACGCCGTTCGTCGTCGCCTTCGTCGGATTGGCCTTGCTCGTCAAAGGCCGTCCACGAGACGCCTACAGCTGGTTTACGAGCGAATGGCGAGAACCACTGTAGTTTCGGAGAGTGACTTTTCAGTTCGATTGACGACGATTATTTCCACGAACTCGTACCGAGTTGCTTTTGCCATCCCCCTCCCAACCTCCGGCCGTGCTTTCGGTCGAGTTGCATTGTCATTCCGCGCTCTCTCACGATGGTCGTGACCCAGTAGAACTACTCTTAGAGCAGGCGAAGGCTGTCGGCCTCGACGCCCTCGCCGTCACCGACCACGACGAGATCGATGCCAGTCTCGAAGCCGCAGAACTCGCCCCCGAATACGGATTGGTGGGCATTCCCGGCATGGAAATCACCTCGCGTGCCGGGCACGTCCTCGGATTAGGTATCGAAGAACAGGTGCCGCCCGGGCTGTCGTTCGACGAAACGCTCGACCGAATCCGAGAACAGGGCGGCGTCGCAATCGTTCCGCACCCCTTCCAGAAATCACGGAGCGGCGTCGCCGCGAACGTTACCCGAAAACAGCTCGCGCAGGCGGACGCCATCGAGGTGTACAACTCGCGTCTGTTGACCGGACGGGGCAACCGCCGCGCGAAGGATTTTGCTCGGGAAGAGGGCGTTCCGATGACTGCGGGGAGCGACGCCCACATCAGCGAGATGGTCGGCCAAGCCGTGACAAATATCGACGTAAACACTCACGACAGCAGGGCGATTTTGGGCGCAATCGTCGATGGCCGAACCGAGGTGCAGGGCAAACGGACGCCGTGGCGAATCAGCTTTCGACAGGCCGCGGGCGGCGCGAAACGCCGCGTCATCAGCCGCGTCGGGCAGTATTTCGGATGATGCAGGGTGCAGATACAGACCTCGTCCGGCGTGCAATCGAGACGAACGACCCCTTGCCGGGAACGCGAGGATTCGCGGGAGAACTGGCCGGGAACGAGGGTGAAACCGACACCCCAAAACTCGTCCGTGACGTTTTGGGCCGCTATCCGGTTTTCTCCGAGATTGACGACCCGACAACGTGGAGTTACGACCCCCGAGATTTGGACGACCCGAAACCGGTTCCCGCGGGCTTTGCTCGCACTGAAGACGGCGACGAGCAGTTATGGGAACTGCCCAATCCCCCGCTTTTCGAGGATGAGGGCACGGCAGTCAGAGCAGTCTGTGAGGCCGTCGAAGACGGCCTCGCAGACATTGCGTCGGACAACCTCGCAGTCGCGTTTTCCGGCGGCGTCGATTCCGCCGTCGTTGCCAGCGCGTTCGACTGTCCGTTGTACGTCGCCGGGTTTCCGGACAGTCACGACGTGGAGGCCGCACGAACCGCCGCGGAGGCGATGAACCGCGAGGTACAAGTGGTCGAACTCACGCACGAGGCCATCGAACGCGCGGTTCCCGAGGTCGCTCGCGCAATCGACCGAACGAACGCGATGGACGTGCAAATCGCGCTGCCACTCTACCTGACCGCCGAGCGAGCGCGAGCGGACGGCTACGACCGACTCGCAGTCGGACAGGGGGCTGACGAGTTGTTCGGCGGCTACGAAAAAGTCGCGCGCGCAGACCACCGCGTCGAGGCCGAAACGGTTCGCGGTGCGGCCCGCGAGACGATTTCGACGCTCCCCAAGCAGTTGACGCGGGACGTGCTGACGCTTCGGTCTGCGGGCGTCGAACCGGTTGCGCCGCTGCTTTCTGACCGCGTCGTTCAAACCGCGCTTCGATTACCGGACAAAATGCTGGTGTCGGAAGTAGGCGTTCGAAAATGGGCGTTCAGGGAGTCAGCAAGGCCGTTCGTCCCAGATGCGGTAGCGAGTCGGGACAAGAAAGCGGTGCAGTACGGCAGTCTCGTCGCGCGCGAACTCGACAGACTCGCGCGGCAAGCAGGCTACAAACGGCGGATGGACGACCACGTGACCAAGTACGTCCGCTCGCAACTAGAAGAAGTCTAAGAACTCTGTTGACGCGGCGTTCTGTCCGTGAGTCGACTCTGCAACCACGAATCGTGATAGCCGATGCAGTGACCGCCACATTCGCCACACGCCTGCCTGTCGAGTTCGTATCGCGTCCCGCACGCTTTACATTCGAACCGTGCCGATTTCGCACGGATAAGTTTCAGACCAACTTGGCTGACAAATCCCATCTCATATTTGTCTGACTTCCGGTATATGTATTATTATACACGGATTAAACGGCTACAGAACAGGTTTGGAGCGTTATTCGAATCTCGAAGGTGGAATATAGGAAAGAGTACAGTTTTAACTAGGCTGATATGAATCTCGGCTGTTACTGTCTCGGTGTGACGATTTGTTCGCTTCCACAGTCGGGGCAGAGTTTTCGCTCGTCGTCGAACGCTTTTCCACAGCCAGTACAGACGTAGGTCGGTCGGGGGTCTTCGTCGCTGCCGAACAGTCGGTTGATGATGCTCATGCCCCGGAGAATCCACTGGAAAGACCTTATTATACACCGCCTAATCCGGTATCTGGCACACCAATCGCCAGCTATTTACTGCGAATCGACACGTTCGATTGCCTCGATTCCGAGCGTGACGACTTCCGCCGTCAACCCGTCGTGTTCCCGGAGTCCGTCCGGGGCGAACCACTCCCAGTCATCGCCAGCAACTTCGCCGTCGTCCGGCGAGAGGGTTCGGTTCGCGGACTCTCCGTAGTAGACGAAATCGATGTGCTGATGGGCGACTTCTCCGTCGAAGCTGTCAATGTCGTAGAGCATGGTGTGTTCCGCGGGCGACAGTTCTCTGCCGAAATCGGCGCTAATCGTCGGTTGCGGTTCGAGAAGCGTCACATCCAGTCCGGTTTCCTCCTCGACTTCCCGTAGGGCGGTCTCTCGCGGCAGTTCGTCACGGTTTAGGTGTCCACCCGGCGGCAACCACATTCCCAGTCTGTCGTGCTCGTGAAGCAAGCACTCGCCGTCGTGGACGGTGTAGGTCGTCGCGGTGAAATGTCGCGTCGTCTCCATGTAGACAGTGGTTCGCGGTGCCGGTTTACGGTTTCGATTACCGGTCGAAAAAAAGGATTCCGGCCACGTTCAGGGCGTTATCGTCCCTTCTTCCGCATCGAGTAGCTCGTGATATCGGTTTCGAATAGTAACCTCGCTGATGTTCGCTACCTCGCTCACCTCGCTCTGTGTGACCTTCTCGTTGGTCAGCAGGGCGGCGGCGTACACCGCCGCGGCGGCGAGTCCGACCGGACTCTTGCCGCTGTGGATTTCCTTTTCTGTCGCCGTATCGAGCAATGACCGCGCCCTGCGCTCGGTTTCGTCGGACAGGTCGAGTTCCGACGCGAACCGGGGAACGTAGCTTTTCGGGTCGGCGGGTTCGATTTCGAGGCCGAGTTCGCGGGCGACGTAGCGGTAGGTACGAGCGATTTCGTCCTTCTCGACGCGCGAAACCGCCGTCAGTTCGTCCAAACTGCGCGGAGTTCTGGCCTGTCGCGCCGCGGCATACAGAGAGCCAGTCGCAACGCCCTCGATGGAGCGGCCGGGAAGGAGATTTTCATCCAGCGCGCGGCGGTAGATGACGCTGGCCATCTCTCGAACCGAATCCGGGAGGCCGAGGGCGCTCGCCATGCGGTCGATTTCACCGAGCGCCTGTTTGAGGTTACGCTCCTTGCTGTCGCGGGTGCGGAAGCGCTCGTTCCACTTACGCAATCTTTGCATCTTCTCGCGCTGGCGCGACCCGAGCGAATTACCGTAGGCGTCCCTATCGCGCCAGTCAATGTTGGTGGAAAGGCCCTTGTCGTGCATCATCGTCGTCGTTGGCGCGCCGACGCGAGATTTCTGTTCGCGCTCGCTCGCGTCGAAGGCGCGCCACTCCGGCCCGCGGTCTACTGCATCCTCTTCGACAACGAGGCCGCAATCGTCACAGACGCGCTCGCCACGCTCTTCGTCGGTCACCAGCAGACCGCCGCATTCGGGACAGCGTTCTCGCTCATCGAGCGCCTGCTCGTCAGGGTGGCGCTCACCGGACTGCTGTTCGTCTAACTGCTGTTCGCTGGACTCGGATTTCGTTTGCTCGCCACTGGTCTCCGTTCGTTCGTTTGGTCGAGTACGTGTATCAGTCATGGGCGCGTGCTGTCGAAGAAGGATAGAGGTTGGAGAAGCGATAGACGTACTGCATAGGACATGCACCAACTTAAGTCTAGTGTGATTTTTGAACCATTGTTTCAAGATTATTATTAAGAATCTATCGGTGTCATCTTCACATCGGAAAAGACTGCTGTGTGGTATCAATTTCCGCTTTTCACGGCAGGTCGGTCGTTCCATACTCGCGCTCAAAACACCGAATGGGGTTGAGTATCGAAACTCTTACCGCTTGCCCGCGGGTTCATCAATACATGAGCGATACGTCTCCCGGGCCTGACGAGGTTCGGCACGTCGCACGGTTGGCCCGTGTGGCCATTTCCGAGGAGGAAGCCGAGCAGTTCGCCGGACAGTTCGCGGACATTCTGGGGTACTTCGAAACGCTGGACGAGGTTCCGGAAGTCGAACGCGATACCGACCTCGTGAACGTTATGCGCGAGGACGAGATTCGGGACAGCTTAGAACAGGAAGACGCATTGGCGAACGCGCCGGAATCGGAAGACGGCTATTTCAAGGGGCCGAACGTCTCATGAGCGGAAACGGCACCATCTTCATCACCGAGGAAACAATCGAGGGCGAAGCCGACGGCCCGCTTGCCGGAAAGTCGGTCGCCGTCAAGGACAACATCAGCACCGAGGGCATCCGAACCACCTGTGGGTCGGCCATGCTGGAAGAGTACGTCCCGCCATACGACGCAACCGTCGTGACGAAGCTGAAAGGCGCTGGTGCGACCATCGTCGGCAAGGCCAACATGGACGAGTTCGGCATGGGAACGACCACCGAAACCTCCGCCTTCGGCGCGACCGAAAACCCGGTCGCCGAAGGCCGAGTTCCGGGCGGTTCGTCCGGCGGCAGTGCCGCGGCAGTCGCGGCGGGCGATGCAGACCTCGCGCTCGGCACCGATACCGGCGGTTCGATTCGTTGTCCCGCCGCGTTCTGCGGCGTCGTCGGCATCAAGCCAACCTACGGACTCGTCTCGCGCTACGGACTCGTGGCCTACGCCAACAGTCTCGAACAAATCGGCCCGATTGCCCACTCCGTCGAGGAGGCCGCCGAATTGCTGGACGTTATCGCAGGGCCAGATGAACACGACGCCACAACCAGAGAGGAAGGCGCGGACGCGAACTATGCCAACGCCACCGACGGCGACGTTGACGGACTCGACATCGGCGTCCCAACAGAACTCGTCGAAGGTGCGGACGAGGGCGTCGTCGAACAGTTCTGGGCCGCCTTGGACGACCTCGAATCGCAGGGTGCGACCGTCCACGAAGTGTCGCTCCCGTCGGTCGAACACGCGGTCGAAGCCTACTACGTCATCGCTATGTCGGAAGCGTCCTCCAACCTCGCACGCTACGACGGCGTCCGATACGGCCACTCCGGTGGCTACGACGGCAACTGGAACGAGGTCTTCTCGGAAGCCCGCGAAGAGGCCTTCGGCGACGAGGTCAAACGCCGTATCCTCCTCGGCACCTACGCCCTCTCGGCAGGCTACCACGACAAATACTACAAGAAAGCCCAAGACGCCCGCGCGTGGGTGAAACAGGACTTCGATTCGGCCTTCGAGGACGTGGACGTGCTGGCCAGTCCGACCATGCCGACACCGCCGTTCGAACTCGGCGAGAGTCTGGACGACCCGCTCCAGATGTACCTCGCGGACGCGAACACGGTTCCAGTAAACCTCGCCAACCTCCCCGCGATTTCGGTTCCCGCGGGCGAAACCGACGGCCTCCCCGTCGGCGTGCAGTTCATCGGGCCGAAGTTCGGCGAGAAGCAAGTGATTCGAACCGGAAGCGCGCTGGAGTAATCGCGGGACGAGAGCGACTGTTTTACACCTATAAAGCTACGTGAAACTGTTACTGAGGAGATGGAATATCCGGTAATTAGCTAATGGGATATTCGCGACCAAGTATTGTATATTATTTATTTTTTAATAGAATGTTATATATGCGCTAAAGAGATAGTTAACTTATGGACGACAAGACATCAATTGTATCGGGTTTACTAGTGGCAACCACTGCAACGGGAATGATGTATTTTAGCTCTTTTTGGAACTTAAAGTTAGCCAGTGTTACATTCACAACATATTTTATTGGTGTGGGACTATTGATTAAATATCGTCATCTCATACAATCATCTAGCAATCTTTTTTCTGCGCTATTTGCATTAACTATCACTCTTGGATCATATCTCGGAGTAACCTCAGATCTTCCAATTAGTTCTGATTTACGAATATCACTAATTATTTTAATATATGGTATTGCTATGTGTCTATCTGGCATAGTTCTTAGAATTTCACTCAGCAATTATAAAAATCACAAAGAGATAACTGCTTAAAATGTTTTATTAATTATCTAGTCGTATTCACAAGCGTATCCCACTTTTGTCCTGCTAACCTTATAATTATCGTACACGTTACAATTATCACCAACGACCCACAACGCTAAATTACCACCCGAAGCAATAACGCATCCGACTAAGCCACCAGTGGCACAGCTCAGACCCCAAGCAGCAGCAACAATTGCTAAACAATCATAGTTCCAATTGGTACAATTTTCAGAGACCACAGTATCGCAACCACAGCGATAACAAACGCCTCCTCCCCCTCCACCACCGGGACCAATAGGCTTGCGAATAGTAGCATTATCACCAGTATTTCTGGTACTACTAGCGACATATTTTTCGGTAACAGTTGTCACACTCTCATTTTGAACAGTAATTGAGGTTTCTTCATGTTCATCAGTATTTATAATATTCGCGCTTGTGGGCCTATCTGTCCCGCTGGTCCAGCGGAACACTCCATCAGTTTCAACCTCGGAATTTGATAGTGGGATAGCAGCTAGCTTGAAATCATTCCCCTCCGGAGCTATTATCTGTCTATATGTTCCCTCCCCGAATTGGGAAGTCCAACCATGATCTGAAATATAATCTAAAATCTTCAATGATTCTTTTTCATTTTGAATGTTTGAGATGGTTTGCTCAATCTCAGTTTCAGACAACCTTTCGACATCCCGACGGGATTCTGAGGCTCCAACTGTAGAAGGAAGAAGCGATGCACTACTTGCAACGCCAAACTTTTTTAATACGCTTCTACGGTTTATTCTGTCATTTCTAGACATCATCTATATGTTTGTTCATATCCACTTTAATTTAATGAAGGGTATAATAAACATGTATCGTGTATTTATTATTGTCCTCTAAAATAATATGGTCAATTAAGAAAACAACTCAAAATTTTCTTGAGTACTCCAATTAATCGCGTGCAAATTCATCGAGCCAAATATTGGAGCGAAGCAGCCAGAAACAGCGAGTGTAGACGAACTAGAAACTGTTTGTAAAAATTCTCTCCTATTCATTGAACCACAGTAGATTGGTGTGTGAATTAAATTTTCTTAAGGAAAATAGACGCAAGACAAGGAAGTCTCCATCCTCTAAAAACTATTGCTGTTCGTGAACCTACGAAAAGAATCCTGTTTACTCCTCGTAGGCGAGGTTCATAATCCACTGCGAAAAGGCGTCGCTTTCGGGGTCGATTTCCTCCTCACCGATGAACGGCGAGAGCATGTCGCCCGCCATCAGGAGGGCGAAATTGAGGTCTTTCGCGGCGGGGGTGACGAAGTAGGTGTTGTGCCCGTCGTAGACGGTCTTTTCGCGCTGGACGAGTCCCTTTGCGACCAGCGATTCGACGATTCGACTGCCCTTCCGGGACGAAACGTCGAGCTGTTTCCAGAAGTCGCTCTGGTGGATGCCGCCCGTTTCGCGGACGAGTTCGAGTCCCGCGAACTCGTCCTCGGTGAGGTCGTCCTCGGACGTGGCCGTGCTCATGTTCCATACAGGGACGGGCGGGCGTTTAAAGGTGACCTTCCACGCTTCGGTACGCCGTCTCGCAAGGTGGGCCATCGGCGAATTCGTAGGTGCCGACGCCCTCGCTGTTGATGGTAACGATGGACGAGGAGCGAGTTCCGTAGCCATCGCCGTGGACGCACGCCCCGATGTCGTGGTCGCGGAGAACGGTTTTCGCTCGCTCGCGCCACTCCGCAACGGAAGCGTCCTCACTGAGGTCGGGGTGGACGGCATTTAAAATCCGCTCCGACTTCGGTGCGTCGCAGTTCATTCCTTCGTTGACGACGACGTGGTAGCCCGGTTCGAGGGGCGTCGCTTCGAGGACGCCGTCCCACTCCAGAACGCTCGCTTCGTCGGTATCGGCCAGGAAAAGGTTGAATCCGGCGTACTGCCGTTCTGCGAGTTCGTCGTGAACGAATCCGAGGGCATCGGCGGAGGACTCGTGGGACAAGGTATCCCGAACCAGTAACCCGCGGGAGCGTTCTCCGTCGATTTCGGCCGGTCGGTTCGTCACGCCGACGAACAGGCCGTGTTCGTTGTAGCCTATCCACGTTCCGCCGGCCTCCTCGTCCTGTGGAGCGACGACGAGGGGGTCGTGGTCAAGGACTGCGGGGGAACGTGACGGACGGCCTAACGCCTCATCGCGGTTGGCGGCGGCGACGATTGGCGTTCCGTCGAACACCTGCCACGCGACAATGAGAGTACACACGGCGGTCTGTTGGTTTCCATCGAATAAAAGGATTCGTTGCAGATAAACTGACGAAACCCGACGGAAATGTCCCTACCGTAGTCGCTCGCGGACTGCTTCGCGGTCGATGGTTCCGGAGGTGGTTCGCGGCAGTTCCGCCGCCGTTTCGAGCAGTCTGGGGTGCTTGTATCCTGCAAGGCGGCCCTCGCAGAACTCCCGAACTGATTCGAGGGACATCGTTTCCACCTCATCACCTACTGGAACGACGAGCGCGCCGATTCGCTCGCCCCATTCGTCGTCTTCGACGCCGACGACCGCAACCTCCCGAATCCCGGGATGTTCCCGGAGTACGGCCACAACCTCTCCGGGGTGGACGTTCTCCCCCCCGGTGACGATTCGGTCGGAACGCCGGTTCAGCACCCAGATACGGCCCCCCTCGTCGCGGTAGCCAATGTCGCCGGTGTGTAGGCCGTAGTCGCCGAACGCTTCCGCTGTCGCCTCCGAATTGCCGTAGTAGCCTGCCATGACCGTTGGGCCGGAGACGACGAGTTCGCCCGCGGTGCCCGGTTCGGTCGGGTTTCCGTCTTCGTCGAGAACCGTAACGTCGGTGAACATGAGCGGTCGGCCGACCGTCCCGAGACGTGAAAACGCCTCCGCGGGTCTGGCGGTGGCGATTTGCGACGCAGTTTCGGTCATTCCGTAGGTCGGGTGAACTGGAACCTCGCGTTTTTCGCATTCACGAACCAGTTCGTTGCGGGCAGGCGCCCCGCCGAGCAGGACGAATCGAAGGGAATCAGAAATAGTTCCGGCGTCTAACATTCGGCGGAGCATCGTCGGAACGAGCGAGATACCGGTTGCGCCGTACTTCCGAACGTTTTCTAGCGTCTCCTCGGGGTCAAATCCGGTTCCAGTTTGAACCACCACGGTGGTTCCGTACAGCGTGGAACGCAGGAGGGGAGCGAGTCCGCCCATGTGGTAGGTCGAAAGGCAGAGGTGCCAGCGGTCGTCGGGAAGGACGCCGAGCCGAAACGCCGAGGCGGTCGCGCTGGCAAACAAATTCCCCATCGTGAGGACAACGGCCTTCGGATTGCCGGTCGTTCCCGAGGTGAACAACATCACTTGCGGGTCGTCGTGTGACCACCGTTTCGCCGTGAATCCGACTCGTTCGCACTCGCCGAGGGTCGCGTCGGTCGATGCATCGACCGACGCGACCGGAACGTCCCCGGGAATTTCGCGGGCAGTCGATTTTGTTTCGGCCTCACAGACGAGTGCCGACAGGTCGGTGTGACCGACCTGTCGGCGAAGTTCTGGTTCTGCGAGGCGAACGTTCAGCGGCACCAGCACGCACCCGAGTCGCACCGCGGCGTGAACGAGCCGAATCGACGCCATTCGCGTTTCCATCAGAATACCGAGATGGTCGCCCGCGCGAAGACCGAGTCCGGCGAGTTGTCCCGCGGTTTCTTCCACGGCAGAGTCGAGGTCGGCATACGTCCACTGTTTCCCGTCTTCGGCCTCGATGAGCGCGGTCGCTTCCGGCGACACGTCGGCCCTGTGTGCGAGCCAATCTACCGTATTTTGGGGGTTCATCGCCGTCCCCACGTATCCGCGACGCCGTTTCCTGCGTCCTGCGGGACGCTGACCGAACCGTCAACGAGGCGAGTGCGGTCTGGCCCCAAATCGCGGGCGAGCATCGTCCCGGTTGCGAGTCCGCTCGCCGGGCGGTCGGGAATCGCGGCCGCGGCGTGAATCGCGGCGGTTCGGGCCACCACGCCGTCGATGGTGGTCGTCACGACCGGTGTGACACCAACATCGCGGGCACGTTCGGCGACTTCCACGACCTTGTCCGGGCCACCAAGCACCATGGGCTTGCAGATGAGAACGTCGGCGGCCTCGGCGTCGAGGACGGCATCGACCGAGGTTTCGGCTATCGATTCGTCGGCCGCGACGCGAACCGACCGACCGCGGAGGTCGGCGAGGGCGTCGAGGTCGTCCCCTGAAACCGGCTGTTCCACGTAGGCGATTCGAAGGGGGTCGAGCTTGTGAAACGCTTCGCGTGCTTGCGCGCGTGACCAGCCGCCATTGACATCGACTCGGAGTTCGATGTCGAAACCGACGGCGTCGCGGACGGCTCGAAGTCGCGCCACGTCGTCGGTCACCGACCGCACACCGACTTTCACTTTCACGCATTCGAATCCGGCAGAAACCGCGTCCTTTACTGCATCCACTGTTTCGGCGGGTGAGCAGTCGCCGACGGTCGCATTCGCTTGAATCACTTCGACCTGTTCCGGGCCGCCGAAGTGTCGGTAGAGCGGAACGCCGTCGCGCTTCGCCCGGATGTCCGCGAGCGCGAGTGAAAGGCCGTGTCTGGCCGCAGGCGTCGATTCGAGAGTGGCCAACCGCTCTTCGAGGGTCGAAAGTTCATCCCCCGGCGCTTCGATGTCGGCAAGCGCGGCACGACACGCCGGAAGCGACTCGGTCCACCCCGGCAGCGGCGTCGCCTCGCCAATTCCAACTTCGTCGCCGTCCTCGATTCGAACGAGGATGCCCTTTCGGTGTTCAATCGAACCGTGGGCCGTGTCGAGCGGCGATTCCAGTTGGAGCGAAAACTCTCGCGTTTCGACTCTCATCTCACATCACCATTCCGAGGGCGAACAGGGCCGAGTGGACGGCCAGCAGTTTCCCCGTCTGTTCGAGCGCGGGATTGAGCGCCTCGCCCGACGTTTCCGTTAGCAGGGTTCGGGCGACCATCACGGCGTAGGGGCCGGTAAGCAGAGGCAGGAGGACGAGAAGGCCGAACTCGCTACTCGTCCAGAAGTAGATGGGAACGAGGTACGAGAGTGCTAGCAGACCGACGAACTCGGCGCGACTGGCCGAGTAGCCGATGAGCACCGCCAGCGTCTTTTTGCCTGCTTTCTTGTCGGTTTCCAAATCCCGGACGTTGTTCACGACGAGGATGTTCGTGGAGATTGCCGCGACCGGGAGACTCGCCAAAAACGCCTGCCACGTGACGGTTCCGGCGGGAATCCCAAGCGCGAGCGGTGCGGCGAGCACTGCCGCGGCCTGCACGTAGAACGTCCCCATCACGGCGACGACGCCGAAGAAGACGAAGACGAACAGGTCGCCCAAGCCGTTCGAACCGAGCGGAAACGGCCCGCCTGCGTAGGCGATACCACTAATTACGCTAGCTAGTCCGATAATCAGAATCGGAAGTCCGCCGACGTACACCAGGTACGCGCCGACGACAATAGCGAGCAGGAACGTTCCGTACATCGCGCGCTTGACCTCGTCGGCCGCGATGAGGCCGGATTGGGTGACCCGGGTGAATCCTTTTCGCTCGTCGGTATCGACGCCCTTCACGGCGTCGTAGTAGTCGTTTGCGAAGTTGGTACCGATTTGGATGAGCGCTGCGCCGACGAAAGCGGCGAGCGCGGGAAGCGGGGCGAACAGGCCCTCGTGGACGGCGAGGCCGACGCCGACGAAAATCGGGGCGGCGGCGGCGGGGAGGGTGTGCGGTCTGGCCGCCATGAGCCACGCTTTCGTGCGAGAAACCTCGGTCGCCGTGTCGTTCATTGCTACGACTGTTCTAGCGAGTGGGGTATAGCATCTACGGTTTTCGCGGAATCGAGTGAAATGTTCTGTCACGAAGCGAGTCGAACTGGCTCGACATCCATTTAAGTGGTTCTAGCGACAAGGAGTAGATACGAGGAAGGTCGGCTCGTGTTCTACGCAGAAATCGACACTCGGTAGCGTTTGCTTTTGCCGTCTTAGCTCTACTTAGTCTCCCGCTTCAGCACCCATCCCCCGACTCGTGAGACTCGGCAGGTTCGGATCGCGGTGCGGATTCCGACCGTGAACCGCGTACTCTAACTCGTTTTCGTCCAGTTGTTCCCGAAGCACGCGCCGGAGGCGGTTCAAACTCGTGATATTGAGGCCGTGTTTTTCGGCCAGTTGCGTGAACTGCGCTTCGTCCGTCAGCGATTCGAACTGGTCGTACAGGTCGGTCAGTCGCTCCGGCGGTAGGCCGCGTATCCACTCGTCGTCGTGCAGTCCGAGGTGATGCTCGCGCTCCCGGTCAACGATATGGCGGATGACGACCAGCGCGACCTTCGGGATGGCCCGCTGGCTTCCGAAGGCGGTCAAATCGAGTTCCGACATGACGCCGAGGACGCAGTCGCGTTGCCACGGCGTCAAAGAGAGGTCGTTGCAAAGCGCGTGACTCACGCGCAGTTTGTCGAGGTGGTGCATCCGACTGCTGTGTCCGGCCATCGCAGAATGGCGTTCCTCGTGCAGTCGGCGGATGCTGTCGCTCAAATCGTCCTCCGGCGATTTCGCGCGCCCGATAACGGTTGCACTGGGCGTCACCGGCCCCCACTTTCTTACCGACTGGTCGCGCTGAAGGTCGGCCCGCCGAACCGCACCATCCCCCGGCAGTTGGCTCAGTTCGCGCGCTTCTCGGTCGTCCTGTGTGGCGTCCGCTTCCACTCCCCACTGCCAACTGGCAGTCTGCGAATCGCCGTCACCTCGATGCATCACACCTGTGTACTCGGGCGAGATAGTTCAAAGGTTGGTTTGGAGAAGAAATAGTTTCAGCACGTCGATAGCTACCGCTGGTGTCCGTGTGAGTTTCCGGTAGAACCCGCCCCGCTTTCCGTCCGTATCTTTATCTTGTCGCCAGAACCACTTAAATGCCGACTGGATGGTTGATGGAATGGTTGTTGGAATGGCGATTTCAGAGAATCCGGAGCAGTCGCTATCAGAAGTCAATGCGTCGGGTCAGAATACGACCCGTCTTCCATCCATATCTCTACCTTATCACGAGAGCTACTTAAATCGAATTGGACGTTCTACCGCCTGTGAATATCGACGTACAGCAGTCCGACCGTCAACAGAAACCCGACTGCGAGAAGGGGGAAGAAGGGGTCGAACGACGTGCCACAGCCAGACGATGCCGTGTCCGCACAGTGCGCCATCGGTTCCAAACCGACTACGGTCAGGAGAACGCCACTGACGAGTCCGAGGGACGCTCCTTGCCGCAATTGGTCGTTCATTCGAATGCTCCGAGCGAGTTGCACGAGCGAGATAGTAACCAGAAGATATGTTATCACAGGAAGACCGAAGGGGAGGTCTGCAAACGCGAACTGCCTCCAAAATAGCGCGATTATGACGACGATTCCGATAGCGAGTCCTGTTGCCGTAATTCCTTTTAAATAAGTATCTTTAGGGTCGGTTCGGGGGGCGGTTTCACCCATGGTTATGCGTCACGACGATTCAATAGAAAATGAATGTTCCGGAAATTGAGAAATTTGGTCGACCGATAGCGTTCTCCCGTCTCCGAGGAGAACAGTGGTTGCCAACGCCAGTTGTTGCAGAAACGTACTACGGCGTGGCGACGGTTCGGAGCGATATGATGGAAAGCGAGGTTCGAAACCGACTGCTCGGCTACCCCCGAATAAAAATCGACGAGGAAATCGCGCGAACTGCCGGGCAGTTGCTCGCGCAGGCCGACGACGCTTCCGGCGGTGATGGCGGTATCGGGCCAAACGACGCCTACATCGCGGCGACTGCCGAGGTGTTGGACGATTCCGTGCTCACCGACAACGTGCGCGATTTCGAGGAACTCCGCGTCTCGGTCGAAACGTACTAAGGGTCAATTTGTCTTTCTGCGATTCATCGCGAGCGAGGAGCGACAGCGACGAGCGAGCGGGCCGACGACTGAATGGAGTTTGGCAAACTCGCACCGCGAGTTTGCCGAAACAAAATGAAGGAGGAGTGCTTTTGGTCCAGCTTTTACAGGGAGTCAGCACGCGGGACGGCGACCGCCGCCGTCCCGCGTGGCTGCGACCGTCGTAAAAGGTGGTAGTCAAAAGGTAGGTCAGTAGTGCCAGCGGTAGTCTGAGAAGTCCGGGTCACGCTTCTCGACAAAGGCGTCCCGGCCTTCTTGGGCCTCGTCGGTCATGTACCCAAGTCGGGTGGCTTCACCCGCGAACACTTGCTGGCCGACCATGCCGTCGTCGGTCATGTTGAAAGCATACTTGAGCATCCGCATCGCGGTCGGACTCTTGGAATTGATTGCCTCTGCCCACTCCAAGGCCACGTCCTCCAGTTCCTCGTGCGGAACTGCTTCGTTCGCCATGCCCATCTCTGTGGCTTCCTCGGCGGAGTAGGTTTTTCCGAGGAAGAACACTTCGCGGGCTTTTTTCTGGCCGACCTGTTTTGCGAGGTAGGCCGACCCGAACCCGGCGTCGAAACTCGCCACGTCGGGGTCGGTCTGGAGGAACTTCGCGTGCTCTTCCGAAGCGAGCGTCATGTCGCAAACGACGTGGAGACTGTGGCCGCCGCCGACCGCCCACCCCGGAACCACGCAGATGACTGGCTTGGGAATGTGACGGATGAGTCGCTGGACTTCGAGGATGTGGAGTCGGCCCGCTTCGGACGCGGCTTCGCTCTCCTCGTCTTCTCCCTGATATTCGTAGCCTGCGCCGCCGCGAACGCGCTGGTCGCCGCCGGAACAGAACGCCCACCCTCCGTCCTTCGATGATGGCCCGTTGCCGGTCAGGAGGACACAGCCAACGTCGGTCTGGCGTTTCGCGTGGTCGAGCGCGCGGTAGAGTTCGTCCACCGTACCGGGACGGAAGGCGTTTCGCACGTCCGGGCGGTCGAAGGCGATTCGAACCGTTCCTTGTTCTTTCGCCTTGTGGTAGGTGATGTCGCGGAAATCGAAGTCCGTGATTTCCTCCCAGCGTTCCCCATCGAAGAGTTCGGATACCATGCCGGAAACTGAATCCGGAGCGACCTAATAGGTTCCCGTCCGATTCCGATTTCAGTTTCGAACTCCCGCAAAAATCCGCACAACCCGGCAAACCGCGATGGGTCTGCAAAGCTACTTGCGCCGAGAACGCAACGGTCGAAACCATGACCAGAATCGCGTCACGAGCGACCAATTTCGAGCGGTCGGGGATTCGAGTGATGTTCGAACTCGCGGAAGCACAGGGCGGCGACCTCGTCCGACTGGAAGTCGGCGAACCGGATTTCGACACGCCGGAACACGTCATCGACGCGGCAGAGCAATCGGCACGGAACGGAAAAACGCATTACACCTCCGGGGCTGGAATCCCCGAACTTCGCACCGCAATCGCGGAGCGAATGACCGACGAAACCGGCGTTTCGTTCGACCCTGAACGGCACGTTTCGGTTACGACCGGCGCGATGGAAGCCTTGTCCTTGGCGCTCTCGGCAATCGCGGAACCGGGAGACGACGTACTGATTCCGACGCCAGCGTGGCCGAACTACCGGAATCAGGCGCGACTCGCGGGAGCTACACCCGTTCCGATTCCGCTCGCTGCGGAGGATGGCTTCGACCTTGACCCGGACAGAATCACCGAGCAGTTGAGTCAGGACACTGCCGCAGTTATTTTGACTACTCCATCGAACCCGACCGGGCAGGTGTACGACGAGGACGCTGTCACGGAGGTTGTTGAGGCAGCACAGGAACACGACGCGTTCGTCATCGCGGACGAGGTGTACGCCCGCCTCACCTACGGCGACGACCATCGGCGAATTGCGTCCTACACGGACTATCCCGAAGGTCTGCTAACCGTCGATTCCTGCTCGAAAACCTACGCTATGACCGGATGGCGTCTCGGGTGGCTCGTCGGCCCCGAAGACGTGATTTCGGCCGCCACGAGCCTCGGCGAAAGCACGACGGCCTGCCCGTCGAGTATCGCCCAACACGCCGCGCTCGCCGCCGTGACCGGGCCACAAGACCCAGTCCACGAGATGCGGGCGGCGTTCCGCGAACGACGAGACTATCTGGTAAATCGCGTCGAGGAAATCCCACACATTTCGTGTCCGCAACCTGACGGCGCGTTCTACGCGTTTTTGGACGTGAGCGAACTCGACGGCGACAGCGCCGACGTTGCGGAACGTCTGCTTTCCGAATACGGCGTCGTCACCGCACCCGGAACCGCGTTCGGCGACGCTGGCGAAGGGTATCTTCGGTTGAGCTTTGCGAATAGTACGGAGCGAATCGAACTCGGACTCGACCGTCTGGAGGCGATGGTCGAAGACGAACGAAGCTAATTCGAATCCGCTCAGAACAGATTGTCGAGTTCGTCGTTCTGGAACATCTCTGCCGGGTCTTCTTTGCGCTCTTCCTGTTGATTTGCCTCCTTTGCTCGCTTCATGAACTCCTTCATGCGCGGGGAGCGTTCGACGCCGCCGAGGAGGATGAGCGAAGCCAATCGGTCGCTGTCCAACGGGAAGTCCCCGCCCCGAACTTGCAGGCTTCCTGTTTCCCCTTCGAGCCATTTTCGGGCCTTCTCGACGCCCTTCCGCGGGATTCGGTCGGAATCACCGGCAACAACCAGCAGCGCGGAATCGGCGTCCGTCGCTTTCGGCACGCTGAGATTGCTCAGGATTGCTTGCCGCGTGTTGCTCGTCACCGTGTTGATGTTCTCTCCACTTTCCTCGCTCGCGCCCGCGCTGGCATAGCCGAGGGCCGCGATACCGCCCGAGCGAAGCGTGTTGATAACTTCGCTCGAATCGACCACGCTCTCGCCGACGCCTTCAACCGCTTCGCCCGAGGCGAGTAGAATGCCCACGCGCTGAGCGATTTGCTGGTTGATGGCGTCGAACGCTTCGCCGACGCTCTGGCCGGATTCGTGCCACGCATCGTTATCGATGAGAAGGGACGCATCCGCCTCTCGAACGACGGTTTTGAGCGACCGACCAGCGTTGGCTTGATACATCGACCCCTCGCCGCGACCCGGGAGGATACCGAGCGCGTAGACGGGCATCTCGTAGATTCGCTGGAGTTCGTGGACGAGCACCGGTGCGCCGCCGCTACCGGTTCCGCCGCCGAGTCCCGCGACGACGAAGATTGCTTCGGCTTTCGCCGTGATGCGTCCGTCGAGCGCGCTCATCACTTCGCCCGCATCGCTTTGCATAACCTCTGCACCGAGTTCGTTGTCCCCGCCGACGCCGTGCCCTTTCACTCGCTCTTGACCGACGAGAATCGTGTCGAGGTCGAGCGACTGTAAATCAGTTTTCGCGGAGTTAACCGCCAACGCACCCTGTATCGCGTTGAAATTCATGTTTGCGTCGAACTCGACGAGTTTCTGTGTCAGTTTCCCCCCGGCTTGACCGATACCAATCAGGACGACTTTCATGCCAAAGCCCACCCGTTCACCCGTAATGAATTTTCTGCCATCGGTCACATCAATTTTAAGTAGATAAGCGAAACCAATGCCGTCCATGTCGAACATAGAAACCCTCGATACGCGTCTCCGCGCCGTCGAACGCGCGCTAACCGAGAACGGTTCGGATTCTTCTGTGCGCGAAGACACGAGTGTAGACGACCATCGAACAGTGAATTCGGTGACAGTATCCGAACTGACCGCGCGCCTCGACGAACTCGAATCGAGAATGGACGACATAGAACCGCGACTGGACGAACTCGACGCCGCCGTCCAAGCGCTCCGAGGTTACGTCGGCAACATCCGTGCGGTCAACGCGGAGGTCGAACGACGGGCGGACGCCGCCCTTGCGAAGGCCGAATCGAAATCCAACCGACGCGAATCATCCGAGTATCGTTCGACGCACCGGGAATCATCAACTACCGGCCGCGAGCCTGCCGGTGGACGCACCTCGGAACTCCCGACAAAACGCCAGCTTTCGGGAGGAACATCCGAAACGGAATCGGAGACAGAATCGGAGACAGAATCGGATTCAATCTTCGCGCGACTCCGCGGAATGCTGTGAGCGTTCGCGTCGTTCTCGCCGTGATTCTCGTCGTCGCCTTCTGTAGCGTCTCCTATCCCGCCATCGAGGATGCGCGAACGACGCGTGCGGAACACCACGCGGCGGGAGAGCTAGCAACCGTGGAAAACGCCCTCCTCGACCTCTCAACGGAAACTACGGTTTCGATGGGGCATCCCGGTGCCCGCAGAGTGGTTACACTCTCGATTCCGCACGAATCCACGAGCACTGCCCGAATCGAATTCGTCGCTATCGGCGGCGTTCCCGAATCGGGACACGAACGCGAAAAAGACGCTCACGGCGACGTTCTCGCCTATCGCGCCGGCGGCGAAACCCACGTTCGGCACGTTCCGTTCGACCTCCGCGTTGCCCGCGCCGGTGGGCAGAAACGCGATCACGATTGGCATCTCGAAACCGACCGGACTCCGCTGGTCGTCCGCGATACGGGACGAACCGAAATCGCATTCCGACTGGTCGAACGGCGGGGAAAGCGTCTCGTCCTCGTCACTCCCATCGACGAATCGCCTTCTTCTACTGCCTGAGCTTTAAATCGGAAGACGGAACCACGCCGACCCATGTGGAACCGATTGGCGAGAAATCCGTTTTCGAAGGCCCGGAACGCCGAGAAAGAACACCACTGCGACTGTACCAGTTCGTTCGACGGCGACCTGCTCTCCGTCGACGCGAACGACTGTTCGGGCGGCGGGATTTTATCGGAGAACCCCGCCTGTCGAGCGACGGTTATCGACGCGCTCACGCAGCGCGAGGCGAATCAAGTGCTGGTTCGACGGAACGGCATCGAACGCGCCTACGAAGGCGACGACGCCGCGTTTCTCGTCTCGGCGGGACGGTTTGCCGAACGAGTCGCGTTTTACGACGAAACCCTCGCAGAACGGGCGCGCCGCGACCCGATTCGGGCGGGAACCGACGCCGTGGGCCGTGCTGGACAGGTGTCGAAAATCGTCGCGGAAACCGGCCTCGCGGAAGGCGTCCACCGAATCGACGGCTACGACGAGTTCCGACCGTTCGTCGGGCCGACAATCGCGCGCTCGCGGGTGGCGGTTCGACCGCCACCCCGCGCTCGACTCGAAGACCAGTACACGCTCGAAACGGGCGCGACGGTTCGATGCTACGACACCGCCGGTACCGCGACTACCGTCGAAAACGATACCCTTCGAACCTACCACCTCGAACCGCTCGAAACCTCGTTCGACGCATCGGCCCTCGAAACGCTCCATCGCGCCACGGAACGACTCGCAAGCGGTAGTGTTGGTAGAGGAGCGGGTACCGGAAAACGAGCGCCCGGCCAGGCCGTCAGAGCGGTCGCAACCGTCGATGACCCGATTGACGACCTTGCAGCAGTTCTCCGAAAGTACACCCAAGGCTACGGAATTCTCTCCGATTTGTTCGCGGATGCCGCCATCTCGGACGTGTTTGCGACGGCCCCGGTCGAGGAAAATCCCCTCCGCGTCCGAATCGAGGGCGAACTGATGCAGACCAACGTTCGCCTGACGACGGCGGGCGCGGAGTCCCTCGCGTCCGGCTTTCGGCGGCGGAGCGGTCGCGCATTCTCTCGCGCGAGTCCGACCCTCGACGCGGTTGCCGAGGTTCACGATACGACCGTCCGCGTCGCCGGAGTAACCGACCCCGTCAGCGACGGGGTCGGATTTGCGTTTCGCGTCCAGTCCGGGGACACGTGGACGCTTCCGATGTTGGTGGAAAACGGAACGGTGCCCGCGGACGCCGCTGGATTGCTTTCGCTCGCCGTCGAACGGGCTGCCGCAGGTTTGGTCGCAGGAACTCGCGGCGGGGGAAAGACGACCTGCCTCGGCGCGCTCCTTTGGGAACTGCCGAGCGGAACGCGAACCGTCGTCATCGAGGATACGCGGGAACTCCCCGTCGAATCGCTTCAGCGCGACGGACGAGACGTGCAATCACTGCTGACGACCGCGAACGAAGACGAACCGGGAGTCAGACCGGCAGACGCCCTCAAAACTGCGCTTCGGTTGGGTGAGGGCGCGCTCGTCATCGGCGAAGTTCGCGGAGAGGAAGTGAGCGTTCTGTACGAAGCCATGCGAGTCGGTGCCAGCGGAAGCGCGGTTCTCGGAACCATTCACGGCGACTGCGGCGAGGCGGTGTACGAGCGAGTCGTGACTGACCTCGGCGTGACACCGTCGTCGTTCGCCACGACGCAGTTCGTCGTCACCCTCGAATCATACGAATCGGGCGAAACCAGCGGCGACAGCGGCGAAAGCGGCAAGCGCGTCAAAGGAATCGAGGAAGTCGTCGGAGACGGCGACTCGATTCGGTTCGAACCGCTGTACAAACTCGACGATGGGAATCTCGCTTCGACCGGGCGAATCGACCGCGGAAACAGCGTCCTCGTGTCCGACCTCGCGGAATCGGCTGAAACGTATGCCGACGTTCGGGCGGCACTCGCCGCCCGAACGAGCGAGATTGAGAACCGAGTCAACACATTAAACCCGGAATTTTCGGTGACCGAATCGAAAATGAGCAGGTCGAGAATAAACCGGTCGAAAGCGGACGGGTCGAGAATGGATAGGTCGAAAACGGGTGACGAGTCAGCGTGATGCTCGTACGCCTCGCCGCCCTGTATCCGTGGGACGTTTCATCCGATGCCGACATCGACCGCGCACTCGGATTTCTTGGAACTGACGCGGACAGCACGAAAATCATCCAGGCCGGAAACGGGGCGGCGATTCTCAGCTGTTTCGTCGCGCTCGTCGTGACGGTACTGGTGCCCCCGAAAATACGTATTCCGACCGCTGGATTCCTGTTCGCCGGTTCGCTCCTCGTTTCGGCGGTAGTTCGGCGCGCTCCCGTCCTGCTCGCCGCGGCGAAACGCACGCAAGCGCTCGGTGACGCGCCCGACCTCGTCGCCAGAGCGGTGCTTCGGATGCGAATCGAACCGACCGCGGAAACCGCCGCCGAGTTTTCGGCCCGAACCGGCGACGGCCCGCTTGCTGCCAGTTTGGATGGCCACGTTCGGCGCGCGGTCGGTTCGCCGGAGTCCGGGTTTGCCGCGTTCGCCGAGGAGTGGAGCTCGTGGAATCCAGCGCTCAATCGAGCAGTGACGCTCGTTTCGGCCGCCAGCGAAGCCCCGCCTGACGAACGGGAGCGAACGCTCGACCGTGCGCTGTCGGCGATACTCGACGGGACACGGGAAGAGATGGCGGAGTTCGTGTCGGAGATTCGGGAACCGGCGACAGCGATGTACGCTTTCGGGGTTTTGCTTCCGCTCGCGCTGGTCGCAGTACTCCCGTCGGCACGGGCCGCAGGTGTGCCACTGTCGCCGACCGTACTGGTCGTCGTCTACGACGTCGTACTTCCGCTCGCGCTCGTCGCCTGCTGCGTGTGGCTTCTCACCCACCGTCCGGTCGCGTTTCCGCCGCCGAACGTGACTCGCGCGCATCCGGACGTTCCGAATCGACGGCGCGACGTGCTGATTCTGAGTTCCATCGCTGGCGGGGTTGCGTTTTTCGTCACCGGATTCCTGCTTCCGGACTGGACGCGCTGGATTGCCGGTGTCGGATGCACGCTGGGATGCTCGCTCGTCGGGGTGACACAACCGACAGTTCGGGTCAGAAGCCGGGTTCACGCCGCCGAGGAGAATTTGACCGACGCGCTGTATCTCGTCGGTCGGCGGGTGAACGACGGAATCGCCGTCGAGCGCGCGATTTCGGTCGCCAGCGACGAAATTCCCGGCGAGACAGGAAAACTGTTCGTGCGGGCAGACAGTATCCAGCGACGGCTTCGAGTCGGCGTTCGAGAATCCTTCCTCGGTAACCACGGCGCGCTCGCGGACGTGCCAAGCCCACGCGCGAGGAGTGCCGCGGCACTCCTCGCGCTTTCAGCACGGGAAGGACGGCCCGCTGGCGGTGCGGTGCTGTCGATGGCAGACCATCTGGACGACCTTCAGCAGGTCGAACGAGAGGCACGACGTGAATTGGCGCAAGTGACCGGAACGCTTCGCCACACGGGGTCGCTGTTCGGCCCGCTCGTTTCGGGGGCGACAGTTGCTCTCGCCGGTGGAATGGGGGACGTTGGAGCAACAGGAACGAACGCGGCTCTCGCCGGAACGTTTCCAGCGGACGTTCTCGGACTCGCAGTCGGCGTCTACGTCCTGTTACTTTCGGCGATACTCACGACGCTGGCGGTCGGATTGGAACACGGACTCGACAGAACGCTCGTCGGGTACCGAGTCGGCCACGCCTTGCTCTCTGCAACCGGAATCTACCTTGCCGCGTTCGTACTCGCGGGAACTGTAGCCTGAGCGTAGGTTTAAGTCGGAAAACGAACCCACTCCGGGCCATGTTCGATGCACCTGTCGATGCGTGGTACGTCTGGCTCGGCGTGGCGGTGGCGAGTCTGGCGGTGTTCGGCGTCGCCGCCGAACTGCCGACGACACCGCCGCCGGACGCCGTCCGTGCGGTCAACACGGTCGATTCCGTTGCGGGATGTGAGTACACTGCGACCGCGGAGCATCCGATTTCGGCGCGGGAAGTCAAACTCGATGCTCGTGGAATCGGATTACGCGGTGTGGGCGGTTCTGCCCACGCCGCGTTCGTCTCGGATTCCGTCGTTCCGGTCGGGAGCGTGGACGGCTCGAAACGAGACACGAATCTGCGGCGAGTATTGAACGGAGAGCCACCGGATTCCGTGTTTGATTCCCCGACCGATTTCGCGTCGGCGGTACGCGTCGCCGGAAATCGGAAAGCAACGTGGCAGGGTGCGGACAACACCCTTCGGATTCGCTGTGTTTCGTGGGAGGGAGTGGATGCCACACTGGTCGCGTGAACGGGCGCAAGCCGAACCGCTCCCCGCACTCGTCGCGGTGTTCGCCGTGTGCGTCGGACTCGTGACCTACACAGGAGTCTTGGGCGACGCGATGCCGGAACCGAATCGGAATCCAGCGCCAGCGACGCTATCGGAAGTCGAGCAGGTCATCAGTTCGAACGGCATCGTGGAACCGACTCGACTCGCGGACGCGCTCCGAACGAAACCGGCGGGTCGCCGCCTCAACATCACGCTTGCGACGGATTCGGGGAACGGAAACCAGACCCAACTGTGGCACGCAGGCCCGCCAGTCCCGAAGACTGCGAATTCTGCGGAAACCGCGAATTCTGCTGAAATCGCCGAAACCGTCGTGAGCGTTCGAATCTCTCCAGGAAACATCCGCCCGGCCCGCCTGCGCGTGGAGGTGTGGTGATGGGCAAAACCCGGCGACGGGCCATCAGCACCGTCTTCGACGTGACGCTCTGTTTGCTGTTGGTGAGCGCCAGCGCGTTCGTCCTCGTCGGGGCGCAGTCGCCCCGTCAGACCACAACCGACGAGGAACCGACCGGCAAGGAACCGGCCGCCGAATCGACGGCAAACGTTCTCACCACCAGCACTGCGGCGGTGAACTACACCATCCGAACCAAACAAAAACCGCTGCCGCGGAAACATCACGGCACAGTCGCGGGACTGCTCACCGAGGCCGCGATTGCCAATACGACGGTTCACGGAACCGAGCTACTGCCGGAGAGCGAGAATTTCGAAACCGCCGTCGCACGGAGAGTACGGAATCAAATCGGTATCACGAACGGGACGAATACACACGTCGTCGTTCGCTGGCGACCGTACCGAGACGCCCACATTCGGGGAGACACCGCTGTCGGAAACTTGCCACCGCGAGACGCAACTGTCCACGCCACCTCCCTGTCTGTTGCGAGCGGACTACCGGGAGTTCGAGACGGTGCACTCGACGCGGCACGGCAGGATGGCTATCGCGGCGTTGCACACGTCGTTGCGACCGGAATCGTCTCCGGGTTGGTTCCGAAGCATTCGACGAATCTTGCGCTCCACGACCGACCCGCGGTGGCGGATTCCGCGGCCGGTCGATTCCAACGACTGAACAAACGGTACGATGCCAAATTGCCGAGCGGTGCGAACGACGGTGGTGGAATAGGAACCAGACAAACACTCGTTCGGGCGATGACTACGACAATCGAAACCGAACTCCGGAAAACGTTCGAATCGCCAGTGGAAGCGGCCCAATCCGTCTCCGTCGGACGGGCGGAACTCGTCGTCAGGACGTGGTCTGCATGAAATTGGCAGCGGATACTCGGGGACGGGTTCCGTTCGCTCTCGTCGGCGTCTTGCTACTGGTCGGCAGTGCGACGTTCGCGGGGACGCTTGCGACTCGAACGTCGCCGACGGTAGACCGAAGCGTCGAGCGAGCGATGGAACACGCCACGGCGAGTACGCAGACTGCCCTTCGAGGCGCGGTTCAGCGGGCCGGAAACGACGCATCCGCACAACCGCTCATCGAACCCGCAAACACGACTACCGGTGAGATCATCAACGATTCTGCGGCGTTTCGGGAGTATCTCCGACTCCGGATCTATCTCACTGCGCGGGAGCGACTCGAATCCACCTCTGTCCGCGTCGGCGACGTTCGCGCGACGCCGTCGCTTTCCCCGACAGCAAACGCCAGTTCGCTCCGGCGTGCGACGGAGCGAGTCCACGTCGAACCGGTCGGAAATGCGACCGAATCGGGGCTTCGAGTCAGAATCGAAAACGTCACACTGCGAGCGTACCGCGACGAATCTATCGTCGCGGAAACCGCTCGAAACATCACCATGGTCGTCGAAACGCCTGTTCTCGCGCTTCACGAGCGAGTTCAGCGGTACGAAACGCGGCTGAACCGCGACCCGTTCGACCCCGGCCTCGGGCGACGACTGACTGCACGACTGTATGCGACGACGTGGGCGCGCGGCTACGCCCAGTACGGCGGTGCGCCCATCGGAAACGTGTTGACGAATCGCCACGTCGAACTGATGGCGAACGGGGCGATGCTGGAAGAACAACGAAACGCCTTCGGTCGAAGCGACCCTGCCGGACGGAACGGACTCCGGCGGGCGACTGCTCGCGTCGGACTGTCAGACGTCCTGATTCCGACTACGAAACGAGGGACGTTCTGGACGGACATCGTGTTGGAAACGACCGACACCCTCGCCGACGAACCGCAGACCATCTCCGGCCCGACGAATACGACGTACTCGCCCGAAGATGGAATGGTCGTCGGCGTGAATGAATCGGCGGACAGGGCACTGTTCGACCTCATCGGAGAGAACGAAGCATCCGCAGGTGGCGAAAAAAACCAGTTCGACACTGCACTCGAATCCGCCTCCGAAGTTCCCGTTCGGACGGTTGCAACCGTCCGAACGGTTCGAGACGAATCTCGTCCCAAACCGCGGTCGCCGGGGAAAAACTGGACGCTCGTAGAACAGAAATCCAAAACGCGAGTGTCCGCCGAAAAGGCCGACGAAGAGCGCCCCGGAACACCTCCCGGATGGCATCTGTTGTGGACTGCTGACCGACGTGTCACCCAAACGCACGTAACAATCGACCGCTGGGAGAACGAAGACGGGACGAACCGAACGACGACACGGCGATGGACGGACGAGTTCGTCGTTTCGCTCGGCGTTGCGGGCGACCACACGACGACCGAGTTCGCACCGGAACGACCGCTGCCGACGGCGCACGAACCCGGTGGGCCGTTCTCCGGGGCGAATCTCGCGGACGTCGAGCGAAAAGCGGTCGACGTGCTCGTTTCAGCGCGTGGCGGCCCGGACAGCCTTTCGAAACGGGCCGTCGATGGCACGCTCGACACGCGTCCGAAAACGGTGCAGGGTCGGCTTCCGACCGAACTGCGGGAGTGGGCGTATCGGGACGTTCGTGAACTCCGAAATCGAATCGAAAACCGCACGATGACGGTTTCCCGCGGCGCAGTTGCCGGTGGGAAAACGAATCCGGCCGCGACGCTGGCGGCGGAAATCCGAACGAACAGAGATGAGTTGGTGGCTGCACCATCGACCTACGACAGCACGGCCGAGCGAGCGCGCTACGCGGTTCGCGCTGCGTACATCGACGCGGTTTCGTCTCGCCTCGATAGCAGAGCGGAACGAACTGAACGCACGCAAAAAGGATTCACTTCGGCGGTTCGGGACGCGACTGGCATTCCGCTCGACCGCGTGCAGAAGATACTCGATTCCAGAACGCGGGTCGAATCGCCGACGCGGAATCCACTTCCGACGAGTGGTCCGGGTACGCCGACGCCCCTTTCCGTCGATGGCGCACCCGCGTATCTCACGCTTTCGGCAGTCGAACACGACCACGTGTCGGCAGTTCCGCGGGGAGAGAACGCCCATCCGATGTCCGCACGAAACGTCAACCTGTTCGCGGTTCCCACCGCAGACGTGACGGACGGTATCGTCTCGTTATTGCCGGATGCGCGGGATGAAAAGCGGGTGAGTCTCCGAGACGGCGCACTCACCTTAAAAGCCGCGAACAGGACGCTTTCGGGCGGTGACAACGAAAGCCTGCGGAGACAGCGAACCGGCCTCCAGCGGTCACTTCGGCGGACGAATACCGGCGTTAGGAAAAATCTCGCTGATTCCCTCGAAACGACCGATTTGAGTTGGGGAGAACGCTGGGTCGCCATCCGCCGCGGACTTGCCCGATGGGAGACGACGGCAGACCGGTCGCTCGCGCTCTCGAACGGTTCCGCGGCGAAACCCATCGCGGCGGAACTCGAAAAGCAAGGAACAGCACAGAGAACCCAGATACAGCGCGACCGACTGACGATTCAGGTTCAGATCGGACTCGAAACCGCGCGCTCGGAGACGAAGGGCGTGAAGGGGTCGGCGGTCGAACCGGCGAGGAAAACGGTTCGAACAATCGTCGAGGACGAAACGAAGCGACTGGCGAAACAGACGATAGAGAAGGGAGTCGAGGGTGCACAGAAAAAATGGGTCAACGAGACGATGGCGAGTCTCACAGCAGGATTGCCGGTTGCCCCCGTCCCGGGATACTGGTACGCGACGGTCAACGTCTGGCAGGTCGATGTGTCGGGAACCTACGCCCGGTTTACCGTTCGGGCGCGACACGGGTCGCCCGTCTCTCCGGGCGCGTCAGTCGCGTACACTCGGAAGTCACAAGCGGTTCGGATGGATTTCGACGGCGACGGCAGAAAAGAACTGTTCGGTCGAACGACGCCCGTTTCGTTCGACACGTGGACGACGGTTCTCATCGCGGTTCCACCGGGGAAGCGTGGCGTCGGCGACGTAAACGGCGATGCGGACGAACGGTCGCCGGGATGGTCGAATCGGAGTAACAACCCATTTGACTCGCGCGCCCTTCGTGGCGAGCATGCTCTACGATGAAATAGAAAACCCCGGCGAGTTGACGCCAGCGGAGGTTCACGCGCAGTACGTCGCCGAACTCGCGGGAACAACCGAATCAGTCGGCGTTGACGACGTGGTTGCAGAAACGGAACTTGACCGAGAAGCGGTCGAGTCCGTCGCAAATGGCGAGAAACTGGAACTCACGCTCGAAGATGCCGCCGCCATCCTTGCGACGGGTGACGCCCCGCCGAAAGACACCATCCTGCTCGAAGTGCGCGACCACCTCCTGATGGGAATGACGACCGGCGTTCTCGACATCGACACGCTCGCGTCCAGCATCGACAGCGACCTCGGTGCGCGCGCACTCCAGCAGAAAATCGAGGGGCGAGCGCCGATGACGCTCGAAGAGTACGCGCTCGTCCACCATTTCATTGCAACCCGAAACGACCGCGACTGAGATTCGGCGAGATGGCGAAACGACAAGACGATGAGACGACGAGACAGCGGGACAGCGAGACGGCGGGGTTTTCTGCATTGCATCCGAAGGTTTCGTATGAACGTCGCAATTCTCGGCTGTGGCTACGTCGGCCTCGAACTGGGTCGACAGTTGGACGAGAACGGACACGACGTGGTCGGCGTCAGGCGGTCTGCTGATGGCGTACAGACCATCGAAGACGCGGGGTTCGATAGCGTGCAAGCGGATGCAACCGACGAGAAATCCTTGTCCGCGATTCCTGACGTGGAGGCGCTGGTTTATGCAGTCAGTGCAGGCGTCCGCGATTCGGATTCAGCACGAAACGCCTACGTGAACGGCCTTCGAACGACGCTGTCCCATTTTTCGGAACGTAACTCGCCGCCGGAACGAGTCGTCTACACCTCCAGCACCGGCGTGTACGGCGACCGGAATGGGGATTGGGTTGACGAATCGACGCCATTGGAACCGGAAACCGAGCGACAGGAGATTCTGGTCGGAGCCGAACGAATCGTTCGGGAGGAACACGATATGGAATGGACGGTTGCCCAATTCGCGGGATTGTACGGCCCTGACCGATACCGACTGGAACGTTATTTGGACGGAACCGTGGCAGAACGATACCTGAACCTGATTCACCGCGACGATGCGGCGGGCGCGATTCGGTTCCTGTTGGAAACCGACTCGGCGCGGAACGAAACCGTGCTTGTGTGTGACGACGAACCGATTTGGAAACCGACGCTCGCGGAGTGGCTTGCGGAGCAGTGCGGTGTCGAGGGGCCGACGGTGGGGGACGCAACCTCCGAACGCGCGCGGTCGAGTAAACGTTGTTCGAACGAGAAATTGCGGGAGTTGGGCTACGAACTTCGGTATCCGACGTATCGGGAAGGGTACCAAGATGCGATTTCCGCATACCGATAGCCCGGAAACGTCTGACATCTGTTACCGTTGGGAAAAGTTCTTGTTGTCACATATCGACAATTCGGAGTATGGAGTTTCCGGCCGACCAGTCGGTTCAGGGGCTATTTCGGACGGCGCAGGTTTATAGCTCCGAGAATACGATGCTCGTCGTCGGTGCGGCACTGGGCACAGTCGTGCTCGCGGTGTCGTTGTGGCTGGTCGTTCGGTGGATTCGGCGACCGATGGGTGCCAGACTCAAACGGGCGCTGGCGAAACGGGACGAAATCGTCGTCCTCATGCATCCGAACCCCGACCCGGACGCGATGGCCTGTGCAATCGCCGTCGCGTATCTCGCCGAAACGGTCGAAACGGACGTAACATTACAGTATTCCGGCCAAATACGACATCAGGAAAATCGCGCGTTCCGAACGATTCTCGACCTCGAACTCACTCGCGTCAAACACGTAACCGACCTCGCTTCTTCGACCATCGTCCTCGTTGACCACAACACTCCTCGCGGATTCGACGAGGCCGAACGAATCGAACCCTACGCCGTCATCGACCACCATCCCGGCAACGGAACCGGCGAAGTGTTCACCGACAAGCGAACGAACTACGGCGCGTGTTCGACCATCGTATCGGAGTATTTCGAGGAACTCGGTGCGACTCCCGTCGGGCCGGACGAGATTCCGCCAGAAGACGAATTCGTTCTCCCCTCGGACGTCGCAACCGGACTGCTGTACGGGATTCAGTCCGACACGAAACACCTCACGAACGGCTGTTCCGAGGCGGAATTTTCGGCCTGCGCGTATCTGTATCAGGGTGTGGACGAACACCGCCTCGACAGAATCGCAAATCCGCAGGTCAGTGCGGAGGTGCTCGAAATCAAATCGCGGGCCATCACGGAACGCGAAGTTCGTGGCTCGTTCGCGGTCTGTAACGTCGGCGAACTGTCGAACGTGGATGCGATTCCGCAGGCCGCGGACGAACTCATGCACCTCGAAGGCGTGACGGCGGTCGTCATTTACGGTCAGAAAGAAGACACGTTTCACGTCTCGGGTCGTTCGCGCGACGACCGCGTCCACATGGGAAAAGCACTGCAATCCGCAGTGTCCGAGATTCCGGGTGCGGGTGCAGGCGGGCACGCTCGCATGGGTGGCGGGCAGGTACCCGTCGAATCGGCGGTCGTCGCGGGCGGGATGGAAGTCAGCCTGTGGACGAATCGGGAGTTCACCGACGGTATTTTCGACGCGCTCAACGGAAACGTCTGACGAACGACAGCCAGTTGGCATAAAGAAGACCTTTTTATCCCCTGCCCGTCTGAAGTCAGATACCGAATGAGTACGCTGGTGGTGTGCGTCGATAGAAACAACGACATCGGGCGCAAGACCGGACTTGACATGCCCGTCGCGGGGTGGGAAGCAGTTCGCTCGCTCGTCACCGATGTCGGACTCGCCGACCCGGAGGATTCGAGTGTCAACTGTCTGCTCGAAACGCTCCGTGTGGCCCGCGACCTCCGCGACGGCAACGAGGAACCGATAGTCGCGGTCATCTCCGGCACCGCCGAAACACGGGTGGGCGCAGACCGCGCCGTCGCCGCACAAATGGACGAACTCGTGGCTGAACACGACCCCGATTCCGCCATCATCGTCATCGACAGTGCGGAAGACGAGCGGTTGGTTCCCATCGTGGAAAGTCGCATTCGCGTCGATGCCGTTGACCGCGTGGTCGTCCGACAAGCCCGCGACATCGAATCCACCTACTACCTGCTGAAGCAGTTCCTCGCAGACGAGGAACTGCGCCAGACCGTCCTCGTCCCGACCGGTATCGCGCTCATCGCATTCCCGGTACTGTTGCTCGAACTGGGACTGGCTATCGCGACCTCGGCAATCACCGCGGTTATCGGTCTGTTCGTCCTGTACAAGGGCCTCGCAATCGGGGACTACTTCCGCGATTTGCCCGGCGAAGCACGCGATGCGCTGTACTCTGGGCGCGTTTCAATCGTCACCTACGTCGTCGCGTTGGGGTTGTCGCTCATCGGCGTCTTCGCAGGTGCACTCCGCGCCGCGCCGCTGGAACCCACGGAGAGCATCCTCATCACCGCGATGGCGTTCACGTTCGAGAGCGTGCCGTGGCTCGCGGTCGCCGCGCTGACCGCGAGCGTGGGCCGACTGCTGGACGAGGCGATTCGCAACGACCGACTTCGGAACTCCTACCTCAACCTTCCGTTCGGCGTCCTCGCAGTCGGTCTGGTCGTCCGCGGGTTTTCCGCCTACTTCCTCCAGCGCGACGGCAAAATCGCGCCCGTCGTCGTTCCCGAAATCTCGGTCGGCCAGACGACCATCAACCAGTTCACCCTCGACCCCGGGGCGCGACTGGCGGTGTACGTCTTCCTCGGCGTCTTCGTCAGTTTGCTGGGCGTGCGCGTAGCCTCCTACGTGAGCGGAACGACCATCGAAGAGGAAGTTGCGGAGTAACCGAGGGCCATTTATTCCCGCATTTTCAAAGCAAACCATGAACCAGCAGGCGTGGGTCAGTCTCTTTTCCGGCGGGAAAGATTCTTCGTGGGCGCTTTACCGCGCACTCGAAGACGGTCTGAACGTGGAGCGACTGCTCACCGTCCATCCAGCGGGAGATTCGTACATGTATCACGTCCCGGCGACCACGTTGTCCACGCTCGCCGCCGAAAGCATCGGCATCCAACTCGTCAACGTCGATGGCGACTTCGACGCCAAAAACGCCGAAGATGCCGGAGAGCAGGGCGACAAGGAAACCGAAACGCTGGAAGCCGCGCTTCGCGACCTTGACCTCGATTTGGCGGGCGTCACGGCGGGCGCAGTCGAAAGCGAGTTCCAAACGCATCGGATTCAGGATTTGTGCGACCGCCTCGGCATCGACCTGTTTGCTCCCCTCTGGCAGGAAGACCCCCGCGAACTTGGGGATGCGATGATTGACGCCGGATTCGAAATCAAAATCATTCAAGTCGCGGCCTACGGCTTGGACGAATCGTGGCTTGGCCGAACGCTGGACAAGCAGGCATTGGACGAACTGGAGACACTCAACGACGAGTACGGCGTTCACATTTTGGGGGAGGGCGGAGAGTTTGAGACGTTAGTAACCGATGCGCCGCATATGGAACGACCAATCGAATTGGAGTACGAGACTGAATGGGATGGAGACCGGGGACGGGTTCGAATTTCGGATGCGAAACTAGGGTGAGTAGCGTTCCACGAACGAACAGCGTGAGTGAGCGGACTTCTGTTGTTTGTAGAATCAGTACGAAGACATGACTCTGGGAAGTCATGTCTTCGTCAAAAGTCAAACTAGTCGGATTCGAGGCTTTGCGTTACTCGTCGCGCGCACCGTTCGTAATCTGGGTGTGCGCACCGATGAGGGCACCCGCGAGGTCCATATTCTCGATGTGCGTCTTCTCGTCGATGATGGAATCTCGCACGTCACAGTCCCGAACCATTGCGTTCGAGAAGATGATGGCGTTATCGACGCTGGCGTTTTCGAGCGTCGCACCATCCATCACGTGGACGTTCTCGCCGACTTCGGCGTTGTCGAGCGTCGCGCTGTCGGCGACGTAAGAATCGCCATCGAGATACCACGACACCGCATCGAGATAACTTTCCGGCGTGCCGATGTCGAACCACGCTTCTTCGAAGGAGAAGGCGTACACCGGTTCTTGGGCCTGCAACCACTGGAGGAACCACCCGGGTTCGTCCGGGTTGTTGCCATCTTGGAGGTACTCCTGCAGGAGCGGCAAGTTGTCCTGCGTGAATGCGTAGCAGGCGATGGAAACCAGCGTCGAGTTGGGGTCGTCGGGTTTCTCTTGGAAATCGACGACGCGGTCGTTGTCCAGTTCTACGAGGCCGTAGGATTTCGCGCGCTCCTTGGTCCCAACGTCGTAGGCGGCCAGAATCGGCGATTCTTTCTCCTCGAAGAAATCGACGAACTCGCCGACGTCGAAACTGATGAGGTTGTCTCCGGCGATGACGATCATGTCGTCATCGACTTCTTCGCGTTCGACCAGTTGGGCCAGTGCGCCGACGACGCCGAACTTCTCGTCTTCTTCGGCGGTGTCTTCGACGCTCAGTGTCGGCTTTTCGAACTCGCTTTCTTGGAGGTGCGTGCGGAACTCGTCCGCGAATCGCTCGTTCGTACTGACGTACACCGTATCGATACGGTCGTCGGCTTCGAGGTCGGCGAAAATGCGGTCGATGACCGTTGTCTCACCAATCGGGAGAAACATCTTTGGCCGGTGTTTCGTGATGGGCCACAGGCGCGTCGCGTATCCGCCCGCGAGGACGACGGCTTTCATGCGTTGACCGTCACTCCCGCCCCCTAAGTCCTTTTTCATTGCAGTGCCGACGAATGCTGTGCGGCCTCCGTACCGACTCTGTGCGAACATTCGCACAAAAAATCTATGCACTTACGCGAAAATTCCCGCGTAAAACCGACTAGCCGTCGATGAACGCCGAAAGGAGTTCGTTCTGTGCCTTCCGAAGATGATAGTGGAGCGTCGGCGACGTAATATCGAGCGACCCCGCGACTTCCTCGGCGGTGCTCCCGCGTGGCCAGTCGTAATATCCCGCGAAGTACGCCGTTCGGAGCGCCGTCTCCTGTCGGTCGGTAAGCCGTTCGGTCAACGACTGTCGGAACTCGCGGGCCGTTTGTGTTCCTCGCCTAACTGTGCGCTTGCCGACCAACTGCGAGTCCGGGTAGGCTGACTGAAAGGTGTCCACGACTTGCCGAACGTCGGTGTCGTGTGGCACTTCCGCGACGAGGGTCACTTCGCCCGAATCAACGGTTGCGGACTGGACGGCCGCGCCCGCCTCGATGAGTTTTTTCACCGTCGATTCGGCCATGACGGTTTCGAGGACGAACCCGGCATCGTCGCTTTCGATGAGTCTGCACTCCTCGATTTGTTTCGCGTCGGAAACCATCTCTTTGACGCGCTTCGGCGATGTGCCGTCGATTCGGACGTAGTGGAGCAGTTTTCCGTCCGAGGCCGGAACCAACCCGTGAAGATAACACCGACAGTCCAACTCGCGGGAGATGATCAAAAACACCTCTCGCGGGTCGTTCACCTGAAACTCGAGTTCGACGGCGCTGTCCGACAGCAGTATTTTCTTGTTTTTCGCGGCGTTGATAGCGAAGCCAATCGTGTCGCCGAGCGTTTCGAGCGCGGCTTGTGCCCGCTTTCCCAGTACGCCGGACTGTGTCGAAACGAGCGATAGCGTGCCGTACACGGTGTTGCCATACGAAATTGGAATCGAGATACCGGATTCGACGCCGCAGTCGAGTGCCTCCTGACAGACGGCAGGTGGGAGTTTGTCCGTGTCTCGAACGTCTCTGATGACCTGTAACTCGTCGGTTCGCATCGCCATGTCCGCCGGGTCGTCGTCGATTGCCGTTCCGAAGTCGATGAGGGTGTCGAGATAGCCGTCGATTCCTCCGGCGCGAGTTCGGGGTGTGACCCCTTCTCGACTCACTTCGCTTTCGTCAGTCCACGCGAGTTCGTACAGCCCGGAATCGACCAGTCGCTCGCAGATCAACTGCTCGATGTCGTCCCGGGTTGCGGCGTGAACGAGTTCGTGGATGACCTCCTGAATCACCCGATGAATCTGGTTCAGCGTCTCCAACTCCTCGTGCTGTCTGGTCAGTTTGTGTTCTCGTTTACGGCGGTCTGTGATGTCCCGAGCGACCCAGACGACGGCCTCGCGACCGTTGATTTTTGCCCCGAGCGGCGTCGTTCGCGCTTCGAACCAACGTTCCCCTCGTTCGACCTCCAGTGGGTATTCCATCGTCTCGATACGTCCGGTGTCGAGCGTCCGATGGATGTGTGTCAAAAACCGATCGGCTTCGTCCTCCGGAAACACGTCGTGAAGTTGCCTTCCAACCAAATTCGTCGGAGAGCTGGCGGCCAGATTCTCGGTGTTCGGGCCGACGAGCAGTTCGCAGTAATATCCTTTGTCGTCGAGAAGGAAGGCAACGTCCGGAAAAGTGGTCGTGAGCGCCTTGATTCGGCTTTCGCCACGCCCGCCGAGATGGGTTTCGATGACGTTCTCGATGCTCGTCCAGAGGTCGTCCATCCCGTCTACGGTCGTTTCGGGGAGGTAGTCACTCACGCCCGCCGAAATCGCTTCGCTTGCGACGTGTTCACCGCCCGCGCCAGTGAGCATGACGAACGGGAGGTTCGGATAGTCGTCGCGTACCGATTCGAGGAGGGAAAGACCGTCGCTCTCCGGGAGGTCATAGTTACTGACGATGCAGTCCACGGCGCGTCGTTCGAGGCGGACGAGGCACTCCGACGCCGACGATTCGACGTGGACGGTCAGGTCGTCACGTGCGCGGGCAAACGTCCGCGCGATGTCCGTTTCGTGTTCAACAAAAAGGACGGTTTGATTGTTTAGCATGATTTCGTCGGGCATCTCGGTGTGCTCCCCGTATCGCAGATTAGCCATGTGCGACCGGAGGAAAATACTTTACGCCGTCATCTTCGTCGCGGTAGAAATTTGAACGAGCGACGCGAACCTCGAAATATGACCGAGGACGAAACGACGCGGGAGCAGATTGCGGACTTCCTCAGGGAGACGCCCGCCGCGCCGAGCACCCTCGCGGTGGAGTTCGACATCACGCCCGGGTCGGCGCTCCGACACGCCAAACACATCGCCCGGTCGGTCGAATCCGGCGACGAACAACTGCTCGTCGCGCCGCCCGAATGCCGGGACTGCGGATTCGACAGATTCGACGACCCGGCGAACCGCCCCTCCCGGTGCCCGGAGTGCAAGAGCGAAGCAATCGACGAACCGACGTTTACGATTCGGAACGTGGAGTGAGGAATCGAAAAAAGTCGAATCAAACGAATATTCCGACGTCTAGTTTGCCATCCGTACTGCACCTCACGCTTACGTGAAGTGGGTTCTCATACCCGGTAGTATTCTCCGTAACTTCTTGATTTCCAACAGTAGCACGAATCTCCGTGATAGGAATTTCTGGGTAGTCTTCTATATATTCAGTGGAGAATTTATTACCGGGTGCTCCAGAGACGGTAATTTTCCGTTCGTATGCGATTTTTCCATCCTTGCTATGTAAGAAAATATTAAATTCTTTTGATTTTCACTAAAATTAGAGGCATCTAAGGAAGCAATATCTGCTCCATTTTTACTCATTATGTTTTCTATACAACCGCTAGAAATGCCGACTACAGTAACTATACTAGCAGATGTTAAGAACTTACGGCGTTTCATACAATCAAAAATAGATTATTAAGTGGTTAAATTTATTGCTTTTTGATGGACGTCGGATTCGCTTCTACTTTTGCCCAATTTGGATACTGAACTCGGTGAACCGCTCCGCCTCCTCCAATTCTTTCCAATCGTGGGATTTGGTTTGCTGCGTGAGCAGGAATCGTTTCAAGTACCTTTATTTGAGTACTATTTGACAATAATTGGTATCCATTTTGTTGAAGTTCCTGAGGACTATGCGATGCATACGATACTGGCAATTCGTCAGATTGGGTTGAATAAGCAGAGGTGCCGTTTTTCTCCGCGTCAACTCCGTTCGGAAAATATACGTAAAATGAAACCGGAACCGCATTAGAACCAACGTTCGCTCCATCTAATACACCACGAACTTTGATTTCAGAATCGTAATAATAATCATGATGGGTTCTGAACCGAGCATATGACTCGTTTTCTGCAGCACCGGAATGAGATGAGTGGTACTCTAAGTTTGTTCCTGTTGCACTTCGGTTGCCCGAATCAACTAGTTCATAGAGTACTCTCGCGGCGTCGTATGCAATATCTGCGCCCTGTTTTAACTGACCTGCGCAAAGTCCGATAGCAGCATCTAATGCATAAAGTGCTGCATCACCATAATTTAACGATGAACCCCCCAGAAGATGGACGAACTCCAAATGGAGGCGCTTGGTTAAATGGGTCATCAGCCAATATTATGTTTGATGGGCCTGAATGCTCGGTAACCTCCATCTTTTGGCCAAATAACTCTGAAATTTTATTCGCGGTTGATTCTCCCGCATTGCTATGTGTAGAAACGCCCTTTCCCGCAAAAGTAAATTCATGTTCTGCAGGTAGTTGACCACCACCGTCCGTACCCACATAACTTTGAAGATAATTCAATTCACACCATAAATTTAAATTTTTATATCTTTTTATAACTATTTAATATTGAAACCACTTATTGAGCATTGATAAAAAGGTCGCGCGAATGTACACAAAATAGCTATTCGAATCCAAGAGAGCGATTCGAGGACAAATCGTACTCGATAGAAGACCCCTGCTGAACGAAATCATAATCGGAGTCGGTCAGATACACTGCACCATCTTCGACGGTCACGTCAACCGAATCGAGGACGGCGTCTTCACACGGGCCGTAAGAACAGACGCCGGAATCGGCTTCGAACAGCGCGCCGTGCTTGCCGCAGACGAGTTCGCCGTCGCGCATGGTCGCCCCGTTTCCTTTGTCGAGGCGCACGTCCGTCCAGTGTTGGCAGTAGTTTTTCCATGCAAGCACGTCGTCGTTCTGCGTGACCAACACGGCTTCCTCCTCGTCGAAGCCGTTCCGAATCGTGAATAGGAAGGTGCTGTCGTCGGGGAGTTCCGAAAGCGCGGCGATGCGGCGGTTCTCGTCCATCGGCGAGGGATTGCTTGCGAAGACGCTTGAGGCTTTTCAATGGGAGTGCATCAGTAGTGGCGCGATTCCACCAGCGCGTCGAAGGCCGCCGCGAGTTCGCGGGTAACGGAACCGACTGCAAATTCCTCCCCACCGAGAGAACCGACTGGGCGAACTTCCCACGTCGTGTTCGTCAGAAACGCCTCGTCGGCGCGCCGGAGGTCGTCCGGGCGATAGCAACCGGTTCGGGTCGGAATCCCCACCTCCTCGGCCAGTTCGAGGACGACCTTTCGGGTGATTCCGGGCAGAACCGGCCCGGAAAGCGAGGGCGTGTGGAGCACGCCCTCGCGGACGAAAAACAGGTTGCTCGTCGCGCCCTCGGTGAGGTTCCCATCCGAATCGAGCATGAGCGCCTCGTCAGCCTCGGTTTCGAGGCGGGCCAGAACCCCGTTCAGGTAGTTGTGCGTCTTCGCGTGCGCGGGCAGTGCTTGGTCGGGAACGCGCCGGGTTTCCACGATTTCGGCGGTGGCCGAACCGTCCCAGACTGAGGTTCCGCGTTTTCCCCCACGCGGAAGTTCGGAGACGATGATGACGACTGTCGGATTGTCCGCCGGGGCGGGCGTCAGTTTCCCGGGTTGAACACCCCGCGTAATCGAGCATTTGACGTAGGCGTCCCGCACGTCGTTCGCGTCCAGCGTCTCGTGGATTCGCGCTTGGAGTTCGTCGTCGCCGATTCCGTGGTCGATGGAAAGCGCCTCGCAGGTTCTCCGGAGGCGATTTACGTGGGCCTCCCACTCGAAAATCGTGCCGCCGTAGGCGCGCAGGGTTTCGAACCCGGCGTCGCCGTACATGAAACCCCTATCGCGGACGCTGACCGTCGCTTCCTCCGCGGGAACGAGACGGCCGTTGACGTGGTACTGCATGGTCTTTATTTACTACTCCACGGCATCACACAACTCGCAGAAGTTCCGAATCATCCGTTTTCCCTCGTCGGTGAGGATGCTCTCGGGATGGAACTGCACCCCGACGTGCGGGCGTTCGGCGTGCTGAACCCCCATCACGGTTCGGCGGTCGTCCGCGGTCTGGGCCGTTTCGACCAGCGCGTTCGGCAAGTCGCCGCGCTCGACCGCCAGCGAGTGATAGCGCCCGACTTCGAACGTTTCGGGGAGTCCGGTGAAAATGCCTTGCCCGTCGTGGCTCACCGTCGAGGGCTTGCCGTGGACGACCTCCGGAGCGTGAACCACGGGCGCCCCGTTGGCGGCACAGAGCGCCTGATGGCCCAGACAGACCCCGAGCGCGGGATAGGTCGTTTCCGCGAAGATAGGAACCGAAACCCCCGCGTCGTCCGGCGTTCCGGGGCCGGGCGAGACGACGATGCCGTCCGGGTCGAGTTCGCGGATGCCCGCGATGTCGATGGCGTCGTTTCGCCGGACGACTACCTCGTCGGCGAACTCCCCAACGTATTGGACGAGGTTGTAGACGAACGAGTCGTAGTTGTCGATGACGAGAATCATTTTCTGGGATTTGGTGGGTTTCGCGTCTTGGTCGTGAGTTTCGCGGGTTTCGGGTAAACTTTGTTGGTTCGATTGAATTTTGAGAAGGTGCAGTGGCGACGGGATTTCGAACTCTTTTCCGGTTTTGTCTTCGATTTCTGGTAGCAAATCACGACTCCACTGAAACCGCACCGCAACAACTACACCCTCCCCAACCGAGTCCTTCGCTCCTACCGTCGCTCAGTCCTCCCTCGCGCGGGCGAACCACAGGTCCGCCGTCGCGCGCCGTATAGTACGTTTGGAGTTCGTGGATATTCACCACCTTCATGGCGCGTGCGTCAGCAGACCCGAGGAAAACGCGGTTTCTCCGAAACCGCGACTGCGAGCGGCGGAGCCGCGAGCCACCGCCGAGGGTTTGCAGATTATCACGCGAGGTCTTCGTGAGCGACAAAGGAGCGAGCGAACGGCTTGTCGAAGCTTGCTCCGACAGTGGACGAGTGCGTGAACGAACGTAAGCGCACGAGTCGGTTGGGGAGGATGTGGCCTGCGGTGGCGGTGCGGTTTTCATTGGAGTCGGCAACAGCTAGCAACACCGAAAAAAGACGGTACCAGATTTGACCACTATCACGTACTGAAGCGACTACTCCACGGAAAACCCATCGTCACGACCTAAAGCCTCGTCAATCGCCTTCACGAGCGCCTTCCCCTTCGCTAGCGTTTCCTCGTACTCCAGTTCTGGCACGGAGTCGTGGACGATTCCGGCCCCGACGCGCAGGTGATACTCGTCCCGATACCGAACCAGCGTCCGGATGACGATGTTCAAGGTCGCCCGGTCGTCGAAGCCGAGCATGCCGATACTTCCCGTATATGGCCCTCTTCGAGTCGATTCCAGTTCGTCGATGATTTCCATCGTCCGGGGTTTTGGCGCGCCAGTAATCGTCCCGCCGGGGAACAGCGCCGCGATTGCGTCCGTCAGACTCACCCCCGACCGCCGCCGCCCGGCGACCTCCGAAACGAGGTGCATCACCTCGGAGTACTTATCGACCCGGCGGTAATCCGTCACCTCGACAGTTCCGTACTCGGCGATTTTCCCGCAGTCGTTTCGCTCCAAATCCACGAGCATCGCGTGTTCTGCGCGTTCTTTCTCGTCGCCGAGGAGGTCGGCTTCGAGTTCCGCGTCCTCCGCCGCAGTGTCTCCCCGCGTTCGAGTTCCTGCGATGGGTTCCGTGACGATTCGTTCGTCCTCAACGGAGAGCAGGAGTTCCGGACTGGCGCTGACCAAATCGACGCCCGGAAATTCGATGAGCGCGGAGTAGGGCGCTGGATTCACGCGCCGAAGCGCGTCGAAGGCTTCGACGGGATGCACGCTCGCGGGCGCTTCGAGTCGCTGGGAGATGTTCGCCTGAAACGTCTCGCCGTCGCGGATGTACCGCTTGACGGCCTGCACGCGCTCCGCGAAGGCGTCCTTGCCACAACTGCTGACGAACGACCCCTGTTCGTCGGTGGGCGGGTCGCCAACCGCTTCGTCGCCCTCGATTGCAGATTGGGCGAGGACACACGCCATTTCCCGAGCTTTTTCGTAGGTCGAATCTGGATTATCAGGGTTCCCGAGTCGTGGACAGGCCGTCACTCGGAGGGTCGTTTCCGGACTCTCGTCCGCTTCGCCGTGCGTTTCCCACGCCGCAACGCAGTCGTACAGTCCGAACTGGAGTTGCGGCAGGGTTCGGTCGTCCGTCGCCAGTCCCGGAAGCGTCTCCAACTCGCGCACGAGGTCGTATGAAAGCCAGCCGAACAGGCCGCAGGGGTACGGAACGTCGCAGTCCCCGCGAAGCAGTGTTTCGTCGTCCAGCACGCCCGAAAGCGCGGCGAGGCTCGTTCCCGACTCATTGGCGAACTCGCTGTCCGCTCCGCCGAATAGCGAGTCCGCATCCTGTCTCGCTTGCAGTCGCTCTGTCGGTTCGACGCCGAAGTAGCCCCAGCCGGACTGTCCACCCGTCGTCGCCAGATAAAAGCCACCGGAACCGTTCCGCGCGCGTCGGTAGGCGAGAAACGGGTCGTCCACGTCGATACGAACTTCGACGGGAATCCTCGCGCCGCGCGATGCGTCGCGGGCCACCTCGCGGTACGCAAACCGCGAGGTGATGACCGTCAGTTTCTCACATCGATTTCGCACGTTCTATCCAGCCTTCGATTCGCTTCGCCGAGAGGTCGGTTTCTTCCGCGAGTTCCTTGGAGTCCGCGACCGCCAACTCCGCCGTGTCGGCCACGCCCACATTGCGAAGTCGCTCGGCATACGCCGGGCCGATACCTTTCACGTCTTTGAGCGGTCTGCCAGCCTCAGTCTCCGGTTCGGGTTCCGCCGCCGGTTCGGTTTCATCGACGGGTTCCGCGTCCTCGGGTTCCGCGTCCTCGATTTCCTCCGGGCCGGGTTCGGGTTCCGTCCCCTCGGTTTGTGCGGGCTGTCCCGCTTCCGCGGACGGCCCAGTGGCCTCGGCCGGTTCCGCGGCGGTGTCCACCTCCGACTCGGCTTCCGATTCGGCTTCTGCCTCCTCGATGTGGTCGGTCGGTTCGTCCACGAGGTCTTCGGTCGAGACGCTCGTGTCCGATTCCGGGGTCGCCTCCGATTCCGGGGACTCGTCGGGTTCTGTCTTTTTCACCGCTTTCTCGTTCGTCGCATCCGGTTGCTCTCGCGTCTCGGTCGGTTCGCGTTCTATCGTCACGCCGGAGTCGCGCTGGCGCGTTTGCGAACGCTCATCGCCAAGACCGAGCAGCGATTTCAGCCGTGTGATAAGCCCCATTACATGATTGTACAAAGCCCCATCACTTAAAGGCGTCTTCGCAAGGCGGCGTCCATCCGTTCGACGGGAGCCGGTTCGTCAGTCCATATTTCAAACGCCGCGACGCCTTGAAACAGGAGCATCCACGCGCCGTCGATGGTCGTGGCCCCGCAGTCGGCCGCCTCGCGCAGAAGTGTGGTTTCGAGCGGTCGGTACACCGCGTCCATCACCGCGAGGTCGGGGTGAAGAGTCTCCCGCGGAACCGGGGAAACGTCCTCCTCCATTCCGACGCTCGTCGCGTTGACCAGCACATCCGCCTCGGGAACGATGTCGCTCAATTCGTCCAATCCGTGCGCGCTCGCGCCCGGCACGTTCTCGGCCAGCGATTCGGCGCGCGTGCCGGTTCGGTTTGCAATCCGAACCGTCGCGCCCTCGTCCGCCAGCATGAATGCGACTGCGCGCGCCGCCCCGCCAGCACCGACGACGACCGCGGATGTTCCGTCGAGTGCCACGTCGTGGCGGGAAAACGCGCGGCGAGCGCCCTCTGTGTCCGTGTTGTGGCCGGTTGGAGTACCGGAGCCGGAGAAATCGACCGTGTTCACCGCGCCGATTCGCTCCGCGAGCGAATCGGCTTCGACGTGGGAAAGAACGTCTTCTTTGAACGGAATCGTGACGTTCAATCCTCGGATACCGAGCGTCTGTGCGCCCTCGATTGCTGCCCCGATTCTTTCTGGTTCAAAAGTTACATATCGCGCGTTCAACCCGAGTTCGTCGTATGCAGACTCGTGCATCGGCGACGACAGAGAGTGGCCGACTGGATTGCCGAGCAGTCCGTAAACGTCCATACGTCATCTGTGGTCTGCTAACGAATAACCTATTCGTCGGAAGTAATATATATTGGTGGTGAAATGAATCAGGAAGACAATGTACGCGCCGCAATTCACGATGGGAATGTCCGCCGACCTGCTGTTACTGCTCGGTGGTATCGTACTCCTCTATATCGGTGCAGAACTGCTCGTGGATAGCGCGTCGTCGCTCGCGCTCGGCGTCGGCATCGCTCCGGTGACTATCGGCGTGACAATCATCGCCTTTGCAACGACCGCGCCGGAACTGTTTGTCAGCCTCATCGGTGCCGTCTCCGTCTCCGGCGACATCGGCCTCGGCAACATCGTCGGGTCGAACATCGCCAATATCGGCCTCGTGTTGGGTGCGTCCGCACTCGTCCAACCGATGGCAGTCAACCGCGACCTGCTGTGGCGACATGGGTCGTTCATGCTCGCCGCCGTCGTCCTCCTCGTCGTTCTGGGAAGCGACGGCGTGCTCAGTGCGGCTGACGGCGCACTTCTGCTCGCCGTCCTCGCCGTCTTCACGGCCTACATCCTTCGGCACACGCGCCGCGGCGGCGACGAGGCTGCCGTCACCGACGAAGTCGGCGACGAAGGAGCAATCAACACGCGCACCGTCGGCATGTTCGTCCTCTCGGTTGCCGTCCTGCTGGCGGGGTCGCGTCTGCTCATCATGGGGAGCGTCGAACTACTCCGTGGATTCGGCTTTTCCGACCTCTTCATCGGCCTCACCGTCGTCGCGTTCGGTACCTCGCTTCCCGAACTCGCCACCTCGATGGTCAGTTCCGCCCGCGACGAAGCGGATTTGAGCATCAGCAACGTTATCGGAAGCAACATCTACAACATCCTCGCGGTTATCGGCGTGCTGGCGCTCGTCGTTCCGGTGAACGTTCCGGTGGCCACGCAGAACTTCGAGTTCCCGTTCCTCATCGCCTTCACGGTCGGCGCGATGGCACTGATGGCACACCGACATCACGTCTCTCGGTTTAACGGTCTACTGTTAGTCGCCGGATACGGCGCGTTCGTCTTCCTCTTGTTTCCCTGATTCCGGAACGCAAGGATTACCTTCGGCGACCAGCAACTGATGTTCGATGAAGGAACGATTACGACATCCACTTACAGCAGTTTTTCTCTCGGTGCTTCTAACAGCACCGTGGATGGGGCTGTGGGCGACCGGAAACGCCCATTCCCTTTCGACGCTGCAGACGATTGCCATCACCGGAATTTCAGTACTCGGCGCATCGTTTTTGCTTGCATGGGGGGCGGAGACGGCGGAGGAGGACGTTCCGCGTGCATTCGCGCTCGCCATCCTCGCCGTTCTCGCCGTCGCCCCCGAATACGCGGTTGACGCACTGTACGCGTGGAACGCGGGCGCGTTCGCCGGAACCCCTCGCGGGGCGGAAAACGCGAGCCTCGCCGTTGCGAACATGACCGGCGCGAACCGCATCCTCATCGGACTCGGCTGGTCGGCTATCGCCGTGTTCGCCATTTACAAAGCGAAGACGACGAACGACCCTGCGGTCGAAAGTCGGAGCGGCTTCCTCGCCGACCGAGTGAAACTCGACCCGGACATTTCGACCGAAATTCTCTTCCTCTTCATCGCAACCATCTACGCCTTCTTCGTGCCGCTCGGCGACGGCATCGGCTGGCCAGACATGGTGTTCCTCGTCGGCCTGTACTTCACATACATCATCTTCACGCTGAACGCGCCGCACACCGACGAAGAGCAGGTCGGCGTCCCGGCCTACTTCCAGTCGTTCAAAAAGAGCATTCGTGTTCCCATCTATCTCGGGATGTTTGCGTTCTCGGCTGTCGTTATTTTCACCGCCGTCGAACCGTTCGCGCACGGATTGGAGGCATACGGGGAGCAAATCGGCGTTCCCTCGTTCTTGATGATTCAGTGGGTTGCGCCGCTCGCTAGCGAGAGTCCGGAACTCATCGTCGTCGCGTATCTGGTCAACAAGGCGCGCTCGACGGCGGCGTTCAACGCGCTCATCTCCTCGAAACTCAACCAGTGGACGCTCCTCATTGGAACCCTCGTCCTCGTTTACAGCATCTCGCTCGGCAGTCTCGAAACCCTTCCGCTCGGCCAGAAACAAGCTGGTGAAATCTGGCTCACCGCCGCACAGAGCTTCTTCGCGCTGGCGATTCTGGTCAACTTCACAATCAGCATCCGCGAAGCCCTCGCACTGCTCGTGTTGTTCCTCGTGCAGTTGTATCCGGATTTCCACCACTACGACGCTCTCATCGCGTTCAGCGCCGTTTACATCGTCCTCGGAATCGCGCTGTTGGCGACTCGCCGGGAGGCGCTTCAATTCCTCGTCGGTCGCGTCTACAAGCGTATTTCCGGCGGCGAACCGGCACCGGTAGAACAGGTCTGACCGTTTCGGCACTCCAACAGCGCCCGTAGAAGTCAGTCCACATTCGACGCCCTTTTTCGATTTTAGCGCGGAGTCCTGACCATGATTGCCGTCGTCGTCAGCCGCGCCGATTACGCCTCGGAACACATCGGCGAGCAGTTGCATTCGAAAGCGGAGTGGATGGAAAACGAAGACGATTCTCGCCCCGACGCCGACGGTGGCGGAACGTACTACCAGCGCGAGGGATTCGAACTTCGCGAGTTCGAATCCCTCCACCTCGACATCGAAAACGTTGCAGAGGCGTTCTCGAATCCCGAAATGCTCGTCTTCGCCTCCCGCCACTCGGGCGACACCGGCCCACTGCTGACGGCACACTTCACGGGCAACTTCGGCCCGGCGGAGTACGGCGGGGCGGACGGGAAACTCGCGGAAACGTCTCCGAACGCGCAGAAAAAACTGCTCGATTCGTTCGACGAGCACGCGCCGGAATCCTACGAAGTTGGCATGGAGTGTACCCATCACGGGCCGAGCGAAGTCCGCGTTCCGTCGATGTTCGTGGAACTCGGAAGCGGCGACGAACAGTGGAACGATTCCGATGCGGCGCGCGCAGTCGCGCAGGCCATCCTTGACCTTCACGGCGTCGAACCGACGCGCGAACGACAACTGGTTGGCTTCGGTGGCGGTCACTACGTCCCGCGATTCGAGCGAATCGTCCGCGAGACGGACTGGGCCGTCGGCCACATCGCCTCGGACTGGAATCTGGAGGAACTCGGGTCGCCAGACGAGTCACAGGCGCGGGAAACGATTCGGCAGGCGTTCGAGCGAAGCGGCGCGGAGTACGCGGTTTGTGAGGGTGAGTACCCGGAACTGGAATCGGTCGTCGCCGACCTCGGCTATCGACTCGTGAGCGAAACGTGGGTTCGGGAGGTGTCCGGCGTTTCCCTCTCGCTCGCGGAAAAGCTGGAAACCGAACTGTCGTCGGTCGAATCCGGACTGCGATTTGGAGAAGTGGCGGGCAGCATGGGCACTGCGGCCGACACGGACGATACAGACGACACGGACGATGCAGACGACCCGAACGATGCAGACGACCCGAACGAGTTCGAAATCGTCCCGCTCCCCGACGATTTGCTCGACAGTGCGACGGGAATCGACCGCGAGGAGACGCGGGATGCGGTTGCGAAGCACGCAATCGCGTTCGAAACCGAACAAGGGGGGACGCGAGTTTCGGGGCGGGCGGCAGTTCGCGGGCCGGACGATTACGACGCCATTATCGACGCGCTGGCGGCGCTTCTCGACCGAAAGTACGACGAAGTCGAACGAACGCCGGACGAAATCGTGGTACGAGAAACCGGCTTCGACCCCGAAAAAGCCCGGAAACTGGGTGTTTCGGAGGGACCGAAGTTCGGAAAACTCTCGGCGGGAACCGCGGTAACGGTCGCAGAAAGGACGATTCCGCCGGAGGCCGTGCGAACCGAACGCACACATCGCTTTTCCATATAATTTTTGAACGTTTCGCGTGGTAAATCGGTGGTTCACATAAGTATTATTCTATAGGTGGTGTGCGAACGTGCGTCAGACGTGCGTCATCCAGAGGGGAAAGATAATTAATCTGCGTTGGTAAACCAAACCTCAAGGATGGACTCCATTGTCGAAGACGCCATTGAGGAGGCAGAAGGGGAGCAACAAAACGCCTCCCAGACGCAAATCGGTGGTGCCAGAAACGAGGCCGCCCCGTCGGGTACGACCCCATCGGGCACGATGACCGACGACCAACTAGAAGACGTACTCAAAGACCTCCAGACGAACATTACCGTCGTCGGCTGTGGCGGCGGCGGAGGAAACACGGTCAACCGAATGGCCGAAGAAGGAATCCACGGCGCGTCGCTGGTCGCCGCGAACACCGACGTTCAGCATCTCGTGGAAATCGAAGCGGATACCAAAATCCTGATGGGCGAGCAAAAGACCAGCGGACGCGGCGCGGGGTCGCTTCCGCAGGTCGGCGAGGAAGCCGCGCTCGAAAGTCAGGAGGATATTTACGACGCGATTCAGGGGTCGGACATGGTGTTCGTCACCGCCGGACTCGGCGGCGGGACGGGAACCGGTAGCGCCCCGGTCGTCGCAAAGGCCGCGCGCGAGGCTGGCGCGCTCACCATCGCCATCGTCACGACGCCGTTCACGGCGGAGGGCGAAGTCCGACGCACGAACGCCGAGGCCGGACTGGAACGACTGCGCGACGTGAGCGACACGGTCATCGTCGTCCCGAACGACCGACTGCTCGACTCCGTGGGCAAACTGCCCGTCAAGCAGGCGTTTAAGGTCGCCGACGAAGTGCTCATGCGCTCGGTGAAGGGAATCACGGAACTCATCACCAAACCCGGACTGGTCAATCTGGACTTCGCCGACGTTCGTACCGTCATGGAAAAAGGCGGCGTGGCAATGATTGGACTGGGCGAGAGCGATTCGGATTCGAAGGCACAGGATTCGGTCAAAAGTGCCCTGCGCTCGCCGCTCCTCGACGTGGACATCAGCGGCGCGAAATCCGCGCTGGTCAACGTCACGGGTGGCAACGACATGTCCATTGAAGAGGCAGAAGGCGTGGTCGAACAGATTTACGACCGCATCGACCCCGACGCCCGCATCATCTGGGGAACCTCCATCGACGAGAGTCTGGAGGGCACTATGCGCACCATGATTGTCGTCACCGGCGTCCAGTCGCCGCAAATCTACGGTCGCAGCGACGAAGAGCAGGCGCAGGCCACAAGTCGAACCGAAGACATCGACTACGTCGAGTAGTTCGCTGGCTGATAAATCAGAGCGATTTTTGCGAGAGTTTTCAGCATTTTGACCGTGACCGGTAAAGGGATAATCAGCTTATCTATTGACTGCAATCAAAATGCCGTAGAGTACAAATCCATCACCGAGGACAGCACCACTAATCCATCTGTTTGCGGTGTTCGAACTCACGACGCCAATACCGAGGATGCAAAGCCCACAGAGCGCCCAGAACAGCCCTCTCCAGTAGCGATTCAAGTCGGTAAACCATGGAGATAGTCGCGGCGCGAGTAGACTCACAACACCAATTGCAATCAGTGCGATACTCGACACGACGCCACCAGTGTTGACCGAATCCCCGTGGAATACGAATATCGTCATCGCTACCAGTCCAACAGCGATGTACGAGAGGCCGTCCCACAACCCGCCGAAGTCAGAACGGCCACTCTCGGTCATTAGTCCCTATTGGACACTGCACGGGAAAATATCTGCGAAGATAGGATTGGATAGCGGATTCAATAGCGAATTTTCCGCAAAAATTCATCAACAGAGCCGATTGCTATTATATAGTCTAATGATTATATTTCAGTGAAAATAAAAATGAACCTACACCGACGGCAACTGCTTTTCAGTATCCCGCCAGCGGTGGCGCTTGCGGGCTGTTCCGCGTTCGGTTCGCAGTCGGTCGAACTGTCGAACATCTCGTTCATCAACCTCGATGATTCGCCTCACGATATTCACGTCCGTATCGAGCGCAACGGAGAGGCGGTTCACGAGCAAACTTATTCGCTCGCCCGGTCGTCCGAATCGGGAACGAAATCGAATCCCGCGCCGGTAATCGACGAACCGTGGATGCACGAAAAAGGGCAGTTCACCATCGAGGCTCGCATGGACGACAGGGAGTGGAAACGCCACCAAATTCCTGCGAAAAATCGTTCGGGGGAGTGCTATGCGGTCGTGATTCGCGTTCGCAACGCCGACCGACTGGAATTTCCGCTCGATTCGATGGCAAGCGGTTGCCAATAAGTGGGGGTTCCCCCCGTCCACACGAACGACGCTCTCGGCTGACCTTGGAAAGATAGAAAAAGCCCGATGGCTAAGCACAACTAACTATGGATGTCAAACTCGACGTGGCGTCGTACGTTCGCGTGCTCAAACTGGCGAGTACGCCCTCGTGGGACGAGTTTTCACAGATTTCGAAGATTGCTGGCGCGGGTATCCTCCTCGTCGGACTGCTCGGCTTCACCATCTTCGTCGTGATGAGCTTCCTCCCGGCCTAACCCGAATACCATGTCAATTTACGCAGTAAAGACCACGGCAAGTCAGGAACGCACCGTCGCGGATATGATTGTCAACCGCGAGGAACCGGATATTCACGCCGTTCTCGCCCCCGACTCACTGACGAGTTACGTCATGGTCGAGGCGGAAGGCGACGCGGTCATCAGCCGCGTGCTGGAGGAGATTCCCCACGCCCGGAGCATGGTGCCCGGCGTGAGCAGTATCTCCGAAGTCGAACACTTCCTCTCGCCGACGCCCGACGTGGAGGGTATCGCGGAGGGGGACATCGTGGAACTCATCGCTGGCCCGTTCAAGGGCGAAAAGGCGCAGGTTCAGCGCATCGACGAAGGGAAAGACCAAGTGACGGTCGAACTCTACGAGGCGACCGTTCCGATTCCGGTGACGGTGCGGGGCGACCAGATTCGCGTGCTGGATAGTGAAGAACGATAGTTCTTCTTACTCTCGTTCGCTCCGCCGTCGCTCACGAGAACTCCGAGGAACGGTAAGCGAAAAATCGTCACGCCACGTCCCGTGCGTGAACCACGAACTCCAGCGCGTTCACGAGGTAGTGAGCGACGACTACGACCAGCAGGCTTCCCGTGATGATGAAGGCGGCGGCGAGCACGCCGCCCAGCGCGCCCGTCACGATGATTCCGGCCGGGCCTTGCGCGCCGTGTCCCACCGCGAACGCGACTGACGACAGCACGGCCAGAAGCCACGGCGACAGTCCGTAACCGCTGGCCAGCACGCCAATGAGCGCCGAGCGAAACAGCAGTTCTTCGAAGCCCGCGATGATGGGTAAGGCACCGCCGAGCAGGAGCACCCACCCGCGAATCGAATCCGGCGTCAGCAGCTCACGCAACCCATCTTCGTAGTCGATGTCCAGCGCGTCCGCCCCGCGCTGGCCGAGTTCGTTCGCCACGAACAACGCGATGCCGAGGATGATTCCCACCCCGAACTGCAGCAGGGTCGCGGATTCGACACCCAACGCGATGGCCGGAATTCCGGCCAGCACCGCCGCAACGACGAGTATCACGCCGAACAGCCCTTGGCTCAACGCAACGTTCAACAGAAGCATCTTCGTCGTCATCTCGTACTCCTGATTCGACTGTTCGTCCTCGGGATTCGACTGTTCGTCGGGATTCGACTGTTCGTCGGGATTCGACTCGAAATCCGACTGTGGTTCGGAAACGGGGTGTGATTCAAAATCGAGGTACGATTCGGACTCCGGTTGTGGTTCGAAATTGAGGTGTGATTCGGACTCCGAAGATGTGTCCAAATCGGGCTTCGAGTCGATTTCGGACACCGCGGACTGGTCGTCTTCTCCGGCCAGCATCGCTTGGGAGGCCCGCGCCAGCGCGATGAGGATGACGAGGACGAACAGTGTGACAGCAGTGAAGGCGTTCCAGTTCGGCGCGGGCATTCGATTCCGTGTAGGGCTTTCGGTGGGGAAAAGCTATCTACTCACGACGTTAGCGGGGAACTGTCGTGGAATTGTTTTTCGATGGTCGAAGTGGCATTTGAACGATTATCATGACTTCAAATCACGACAATAAGCCACGCCCTCTCTCGTCAATCGCTCGTGGCAGGGCCACTCGCTCTTTCTTTCGTTCGCCCGTTGCCGTCAGGCCGCCAGAGGGCCGAGCGCGCCGCGCTCGACCCTCAAACGATTGGTTGAACTGCCACTGTGTGTCGGAAGCTATATCTTCGAAAAGCGACGGCTGACCAAATTTGGATTGAACGGGCGGGCCAGCGGCCCGCCCGTTCTGCTGTCCTTGTGTCTTGAAAACGCAGGGCGTTTTCAACGGCAGGAAAAAGCATGTCTCTTCCCGCGGCAACGGGCAAGCAAACGCGGGAACGAGTGGCGGAGCTACGAGTGACCGCGTGAACGAGGGCGTGGCGTAGAGTCGTGAGTTGTAGTATCCCATTTGAATCAACTATCGCACAGCAAACGTGAGATACAAATCTGTCATCCCTGACGCGAAACCTTCAGAGACAAACCATTCGTCGTCGCAACTCACGACTGCAAAAACATAGAAAAACGAATTCTGCGGATTCGGCTATTGCGGGCTGGGGCGGCCCGTATTGCCGCCGATTTCGCGCTCCAGCGCGCTGCCGGTGATGTTCTTCAGGCGGTCGATGAGACCGTCCTTTTCCGGTTCGCCCGAGAGGGCGACTTCGAGCACTTCGCTAATGTGCGAGACGGGGATGATTTCGACCATCTCCTCGTACTCTTCTTCTATCATCACGTCCTGTTCGTTCGCCTTCGGGATGATGACCGTCTTGATGCCTGCCTTCGCGGCGGCCTCGATTTTGTGGGTCACACCACCGACGGGGAGCACGTCGCCACGCACCGACAGCGAACCGGTCATAGCAACGTCCTGCTCGACCGGTGCGTCTTCCAGCGCGCTGATGACGGCCGTGGCGACCGTGATGGACGCCGAGTCGCCGTCAACACCCTGCTGGCCTGCTTGGACGAACTGGATGTGAACGTCCTTCTCGCTGATGTCCTCGTCGCTGAACTTCTTGATGATGGCGGAGACGTTCTTCACGGACTCCTCTGCCATCTCTTTCAGTTGACCGGTGGCGATGACTTGGCCGGGCCCCTGCGACGGCGTCACTTCGGCCATCACGGGGAGCATGATACCGCTGTCCTCGCCCATGACAGCAAGGCCGTTGACACGGCCGACCACATCGCCGTCGGAGACGGTGAGTTCGTAGTCCTTGCGGCGCTCAATGAAGTCGTCGGCAATCTGTTGCTCGATGGAGCGCGAGCGGCGCTTCGCCTGCAACACGTGGTCGCGCGTGGTGTAATCCGCATCCTCCGCACGAGCGATGTCACCTGCGACACGAACCAACCCACCGAGGTCGCGCAGTTTGAGCGTGAGGTGGTCTTTGCGTCCGGCGCGGCGCTGGGCTTCGAGGATGACTTCCTCGACTGCCTGCTCGTCGAAGTGCGGGAGGCGACCGTCCTTCTCGACTTCCTGCGCGATGAACCGCGCGTACTTGCGGCGCATCTCGGGCGTGTCGTCGATGGTGTCGTCCATGTACACCTCGTATCCGTACCCCTTGATACGAGAACGGAGCGCGGGGTGCATGTTTTCCATCGCGTCGAGGTTGCCTGCCGCGACCATGACGAAGTCGGTCGGGACGGGTTCGGTCTGCACCATCGCGCCCGAACTGCGTTCGGACTGGCCGGTGATGGAGAACTCGCCTTCCTGAATCGCCGTCATGAGCTTCTGCTGACTGCGAATGTCGAGCGTGTTGATTTCGTCCACGAACAGCACGCCCTTGTTGGCCTTGTGGATTGCACCCGGCTCAACACGGTCGTGGCTCGGCGTTTCCATTCCACCTGACTGGAACGGGTCGTGACGAACGTCGCCGAGCAGGGCACCTGCGTGTGCGCCCGTCGCGTCCTCGAACGGCGCGCTGGTCACGTCGCTGTTGTTCACCAGCAGGTTCGGAATCATCGCGTCGGTTCCGCGCGAACCGTAGCGGAACGCGAGGTAAATGACACCTGCCGCGAGGATACCCAGTAGTGGTCGTCCGGCGATGAGGAGCGCATAGCCGACCACGATGGCGATGATGACCCACATCAAAAACGAGCGCATCTGGTTGCGCTTTCTGGCCTCTTCTTTGTGGGCGTCGATTATCTGGTCGCCTTTTCCGGCGGGAACTGTTCTGACCTTCGGTTCGTTCCCATCGTCCGGGTTGTGGTAGACGAGAACGTCCTGCAAATCCTCTTTAGGGAGGAGTTGGCTCATCGCCTTCGCCAACATCGACTTCCCGGTACCCGGCGTCCCAATCATCATGACGTGGCGGCGCTGTTTGGCCGCTTTCATCACCACGTCGCGGGCGTGGTCTTGCCCAATGACTTGGTCAACCAATCGGTCGGGAATTTCGACTTCTTCCGTGCTTTCTATCTCCAACCCACCAAGCAAGTTGTCTTCCGAAACATCGTCGGCAACCTCGGCATCCACATCGCTCCCGAGGCTATCGATCTCCTGCTCTGTTTCCTGCTCCGGCGGTGGAGCTTCGGTGTCGTTACTCATAGAATTCGTTCAGTGTGATTCAAACGAAGGCTGGCGAACTGATATACTTTCTCCCTTCGTCTGTGTGTTCCTGTCTCTCACGAACCCGCGGAAACGCACGAAATACGGCCGTTCGTCCCGGACGCAACTCGTCACTCTTATAAAAACGCTGCCCGACGAATCCATCATGACCCGCGGGTTCTACATCGGGCGCTTTCAACCCTACCACAACGGCCATCACAGCGTGGTCGAGACGATTTCCGAAGAAGTGGACGAACTCGTCCTCGGCATCGGAAGCGCCGGGGACTCACACACCCGGCACGACCCGTTTACGGCTGGCGAACGAATCATGATGATTACCAAATCCCTCGTGGACTCCGACCTCGTTACCTACGCGGTTCCAATCGAGGACTTGGACAGAAACTCGGTCTGGGTGAGTCACGTCCAAAGCATGAGTCCGGAGTTCGACGTGGCCTACTCGAACAATCCCCTCGTCATCCAACTGTTCAAAGAGGCTGGCGTCGAAGTTCGCCAATCACCGATGTTCAATCGGGACGTGCTCGAAGGGACAGAAGTCCGCGACCGAATGGTAGAAGGCGGCGATTGGGAGAAACTCGTCCCCGAGCCTGTCACCGAAGTCATTGAGGAAAGCGGCGGCATCCAGCGCATCCAGCGCGTCAGCCAGACCGACTCGAACGGCGTATGATTACGCTCTCGTCAGATTTCGGTACGCCGTATCCAGCGGCGATGAAAGGTGTCCTCTGCCAGCACAGCGACGCCCGCCTCGTAGACGTGGCTCATGACTTCCCACGGCAGGACGTTCGCGCCACGGCGTTCTGGCTCCGCGAAGTGCTTCCGTACTTTCCGCCAGCAGTCCACCTCGTCGTCGTTGACCCCGGTGTCGGCACCGACCGCGCCGCAATTGCGGTCCGGGCAGGCAATCACGCGCTCGTCGGGCCGGACAACGGCGTTTTACTTCCCGTCGCGCGCGAGCTCGGCGACCCCGACGGCGTAGAAATGTTCGAAATAGAACACGAGGACGCCGACAGTTCGACGTTCCACGGACGGGACGTGTTCGCACCGGCCGCCGCCCGCATCCACGAGCGAGGAGTCGATTCGCTCGAAGAACTACCCGACATCGGGCCCACCGACGAGTTCGAGGACTTGCGATTCCCCGAATCGGAGGTCGGGGAATCGCAGGCGACGGGCGAACTCCTCGTCGTGGACGACTTCGGCAACGCCATCACGAACGTTCCCGGCGACTTCCTCGCCGACGCGGACGAAATCGAAGTGAGTGTTGGCGAAGCAGGTAACGGAGGACTCGCGCCAGTCGAACCCTCCTACGCTCACGTCGAATCCGACCAGCGACTCGTGACGGTCGGAAGCCACGGCAACGTCGAACTCGCAGTGAATCGAGGCCGCGGTGACGACGCGTTCGGCGTCTCCGTCGGCGACGAAATCCGACTGGAAATAGAAAAATAGCGATGGGAGTGCAAACGGGACAATAACGATGGACGCTTTCGGAATCATGAACATCGTCGGCCTGCTTGCGTTCGCAGTCGTCGGTTCGCTCCGCGGAAGCGAGGCCGACCTCGACCTGCTCGGCGTGGGCGTCCTCGGCGTGATGACGGCCCTCGGCGGCGGCGTCACCCGCGACCTGCTCGTAAATACGACACCAGTCGCGCTCCGTTCGACAGGTGACGTGAGCGTCGCACTGGTCGGGGTTGGCCTCGCCGTCGTTCTCGCACGATTCGGCGACGATTTGACCGAACGCACGGTCGTCCGAATTCCGGATGCAATCGGCCTTTCGGCGTTCGCCACGACCGGCGCGCTCGTGGCTCACGACGCCGGACTTACCGCGTTCGGCGTGGTACTGCTCGCAACCGTGACGGGAGTCGGCGGCGGCCTCATCAGCGATTTGCTCCTCCAGAACGTTCCGTCCGTTCTCGTGGAGGATTTTTACGCGACCTGCGCTCTGCTCGGCGGACTGTCGTTCTGGCTGTTGGTGGAAGGCGGAGTTGGGTCGCAGAAAAGCGCGATTGCGTGCGCGGGAATCGTGTTGAGTCTCCGTCTGCTGGCGATTCGATACGACTGGGAACTGCCGACGGTGTAGTTCTGGCTACGCGTATCGCGCCAATACAACCTGAATCGTCTCGCCTTCGTACTCGATGTAGTATCCGAACTCGTCGCCTCGGTATATCGGTGCATCCGCCAGCGCCTTCGACACCTGTTCCATTCCCTTTCCGTCCACGTTTATCGACCCATCACCCATTCCATGAGCCTCCTTCAGCACGTCTTCGAGCAGGGACGAGTTGCCGATTCTGTCGTCCGTGAAACCCACCACGGTTGCGTTCTCGGGAGGGTCAGACACTACGTCTGCCATCACCTTCCCACCACCGACTGCAGTGGTTCCGGTTTGGGTTCCCGGTTCGGTTGATTTGTCGGTTGTCGTCGTACCGACTGTCGTTTCAGTCGTCGTTTCTGCGGGCGACTGTGTACTGTCAGTAACGCATCCCCCGAGCGAGAGGGCGATGACGAGGACGATTGCGAGGGTTATCTGGCGTCGTTTAATCATGGATAAGTATATCGCTATTTTATATATTATAACGAGCTACCGCCGATTCCTCGTATCGACCAACGCAGGGCCGAACGCGAAGAAGACGATACCAGTCCAGAGAACGGCGAAGATGAGCGCGCCGCTCATCGTCGTCGTCAGATACCTGAAAAAGCCTATTCCAAGGTCTGCACTGTAGGTGTCAATTGCGACGTAAAAGGCAAAGAGCGTCGGCATGTTCGCCAGCAGAATCGTGAGCGCAATCGCCAGTGTGTCCTGCGTCGGATTTCGACTCCGACTGGTTCGAGTGGAGGATTTCGTTGCCATACTCGCCCGAAGTCATTCAAGCAAAATAACAGTTTTGTTCACGTCGTCCGTTCGGTATCATATCGAGAGACGTAGGTGACGAGACCGAACACCAACGCCAACACGCAGGTCGTGAGAATCATGCCGAACAGCGCCATCGTGAAGGGGGTCATTTCGAACAGCGAAACGCCGAAAATCGCCATCGCCGTGCCGCGACTCTGACCGGTCGTACCGACGACGAACCCGATCGCACCCGCGAGGAGAACGACGACTGTGGCAGTGGTGAGGAAGATGGGACGACTCGAAACGATGCGCTCGCTCATCACCGGGAAGTTGGCACCCTCGGCGGATAGGGCTTGCTACTTCGAGTCCAGCAGCCAGCAGAATGTATGCTAATACCTCTCATTTCTTTCGATCCATGGTGGTAAGGGACGATAGAAACAGCACAATCCTTATCGTCGAAAGCCGTGTACTTGTACATGTACAATGAGTTCGAAAAACATCACGCTCAAAGAAGAAGCATACGAGTCGTTGAAGTCTCACAAACGTGACGACGAGAGCTTTAGTGACGTAGTCCTTCGCCTGTCGGGTGCAAACAAAGACGTGATGAAAGGCTTCGGTATGCTAAGCGATGAAGAAGCAGATGACCTCCGAGAACACGTTGAGGACGTTCGAGAACAGTTTAACGAGGATTTCACGGAGGGGCGAGATGAACTGTTTGGACAGTAGTTTTCTCATTGACTACCTCAACGGACAACCCGACGCACAGGAATATATGGAAACCAATCCAACTTCGTCGTTCTACTCCCCTTCGCTCGTGCTATTCGAGTTATACGACGGGTTGGACGAACACACTGACCGTTCGCTCGACGAGTTCGATGCTGCTTTGGACTGGATAACTCCGATGCCGTTCACGGTAGCAAGTTCCCGAGAGGCAATCAAAATCAAACGAGAGTTGAAGGCGAATGGCATGCCAGTGAACCTCAAAGACGTGCTTATTGCAGGTACTGTCCGTGAAGCGGGTGGTACAATCGTTACTCGTGATGATGATTTTAAACACGTAGCGGGGCTTTCTGTGAGGAATTATTGATGGTATGAAAGACCGCCAACAATCCGATGAAAGCCTGCCAGTTCCGGGCACACCCTCACGTCTCAGCACCTGCTCGATGAATCGCCGATGTTCTGTCCGGTGAGTCCGCTGCCGTACCTTGCCGACGAAAAATAAAACCGAATTCAGTCGGTTCCTGCTTACTTCGCCGCGATAACGTCGTCGATGCGGGCGATCATCGTCGCGGCTTCGGTCGCGCTCTCGACTGCTTCGCGCTTGACCGCGGCGGGGTCGATGACGCCTTCCTCGACTGGGTCTGCGATTTCGCCGGTTTCGCCGGAGGAGATGATTCCTGCGCGGCCCGCTTCGTCGTCGTTCGCGGCGCGGAGGTCGACGAGGGCGTCGATTGGATCCATACCCGTGTTCTCGGCGAGCGTGCGCGGAAGCACTTCGACGGCGTCGGCGAACGCTTCGATGGCGAGTTGCTGGCGACCTTCGACGCCTGCGGCTTCGTCGCGGACGCGGCCCGCGATGTTGATTTCGGTTGCGCCTGCGCCGGGGACGACGTTTCCGGAATCTGTGGCGGTCGAAACGACGTCCAGCGCGTCGTTCAGTGCGCGCTCCAGTTCGTCAACGACGTGTTCGGTCCCGCCGCGGACGAAGAGGCTGACGGACTTTGCGGCCGCGCCGCCCTCTATGAAGGTGAGGTCTTCGCCGCCGTACTTTTCGACGCGGATGCTGTCTGCGTGACCGAGTTCGTCCTCGTCTACATCGTCCGGTTTGCCCGTGCGCTTGCCGCCCGTGGCCTGCGCAATGGAGGTAGTGAGGCCGTCGTCAACGTCCTCGAAGGCGAGGATGCCGTGTTTGGCGAGGTACGACGCAGTGCGGTCGTCGATGGAGGAATGCGAGAAGACGACATCGACGCCAGCGTCGGCGATTGCGTCGGCGAGTTCTTTGAGTTGGCTCTCTTCGGCGTCCATCGCGGCCGTGAGTTGGTCGACGTTATCGACGGAGTACTCCGCGTCGATTTCCGTCTCGCGGACGCTGAACGTGCCGTCAGTGCAGAGAACGGTTGCGTCCTCGACCGAGCGCGGCATGTTCTTGTGCGCCGGTTCCGTGTCGGTGACGATTCCCTCGATGAGTTCCGTCGCGCTGGAACTCGAACCGACTTGGGTGTGAACGCGAATGTCGTCTCGTTCGACCTTCTCTTCGCCTTCGACGTGGCGCACGGCGTTCACGACGACTTCGGCGAGTCGTTCGGTCGTGATGTCGCCGGTGCCTTTACCGGTCATGCTAGATTCTGCGACCTGTTTGAGAATCTCGTCGTCGATGTCGGCATCGAGCGAAAGGTCGTCGATAGCTTCCAGTGCGATGTCTCGTGCGCGTGCGTAGCCTTCCACGATGGTCGTCGCGTGAACGTCCTGTTCGAGGAGGTCTTCCGCTTTGGCGAGGAGTTCCCCGGCGAGAACGGAGGCCGTCGTCGTGCCGTCGCCGACTTCGTCTTCCTGTGTCTGGGAAACCTCGACGATCATCTGTGCGGCGGGGTGTTCGATGTCCATCGAGTTGAGGATGGTCGCCCCGTCGTTGGTGATAACCACGTCACCGTCGTCGGAGACGAGCATCTTGTCCATTCCTCGCGGGCCGAGCGTCGTTCGTACTGCCTCGCTTACCGCTTTGCCCGCGGCGATGTTGGAGGACTGAGCGTCCCGACCGTGCGTTCGTTGGGAATCCTCGTTGAGGATGAACATCGGTCGTCCGCCCATGCGTCGCTGTCCGAAGCCTGATTCTGACATCAGTACAACGAATGATTGATATTCTATATAAGCTTTTTCACTGCGTTCGGGGCGTGACAGGCAAACACATATCCGGAATCCGAATCCCGTGACCGATAGATTCAAATAACATTACGGGGGAGGAATTTTCAGATGCTGGAACTGGAACACCGTTTTCGCGTCGTGGACGTTCATTCCCGTCTCCCCGTCGAAGAAACGGTCACCGCGCGCGGGCGGGCAATCTCGCCGGAGAAATTGGAGCGCGAGATGCACCAAGCGGGCGTCATCTCGACCGTTGTCTTTCCCGGACCGCAGGAAGGCCAAAGCTATCTTCGCGCGAACAACGCAGTCGCTCGGCGGAGCGTCGAACGCCCGTTCGTCAGTTTCGCGCGAATCAACGGCCCGCGCGACCCGACCGGAAGCACGACGGCGCGACTGCGGAACTTCGGCGCGCGACGGAAAGAATGGCACACCTCTCCGGAGGACGTAGAGCAGTACGCTTACGACGACCGATTCCACGGGTTCAAACTCGACCCGGTGCAGGACGGCCTTCCGGACGAGGCTGTCCTCGACCAACTGGAAGATGTTGGCCTTCCCCTGCTCGTCCATGCGGGCGACGGATTTTCACCGACCGACGCCACAGATGCCCTTCTCGACCGGTCGTTTCCCGTCATCCTCTCGCATTTCGGCGGCTATCCTCTCAATCGGAATTTGATGGACGACGCAATCGACCTGCTCGACTCCTCCGACGACTGCTATCTGGACACGAGTTTCGTTCGCTACCGCGACCAGTTAGAGCGCGCCATCATGGAACACCCCGACCGCGTCCTGTTCGGCAGTGGTGCGCCGAACTCCCATCCGAACGTCGCCGTGATGGAAATTTTGACCTTGGACGTTCCGGAAGACGCCATGCGAAAAGTGTTCACCAAAAACCCGTCGCGCGTCGTTGCCGGACTCTCCGTCGAATAGCGTTTGGGAACGTCGGTCGCGAGGAGGGAATCGATTTCGGGCGGTTAGCGTGTTTTACTCCGGATACGGTCTATTTTGAATGGTTTTGAGTGGATGTGTTATTCATCCCGCTAGCTATTCACGACTCCAATCGAACCGCCACCGCAACTGCACCGCCTCCGCAACCGTACCACCTCCGCAACTGCACCGCCTCCGCAACCGCAGGCGGACGAGTGCGTTGCACTCGCCCGCCAAGTGACTGATTGGCGTTGCGATAGTGTGTCAGAAGACGAATTGCCGAAGAAAACGGTCAGTCGAAGTTGGATTGGGCGGGCGCGCCTCGGCGCGCCCGCCCTGCGGTTTTGGCTGAGAACGGGCGAACGAACGAGCGAATCGAGCAGACGCGAAGCGTCTGCGAGCAGAGCGAGTGAGTCGGGCGTGGTTTATTGCCTGCATCAGCAGTCGTCGCGGTATCAAAGTTAGTTCTACCGCGAACCTACACGACAGTTTTCGAGCTATCTTCCGATTCTACTCTACGCGCTATCGCCAGTCGTAGCGTTCGACCGCGCGGTCTGCCCGCGACGAAACCCCCGCAGGATTTCGGGCGTCGCTTCGGTCGCGCAGGCGGGCGAGAACGCCGTCTTTCGTTCCGACGGCGATTCCCTTACAGACGTGTTTTCCGCACCCCACCCAGAAGGTCGGTTTCGTCTCGCCCGACGCCACATCTCGGCCTTCTTCGCGGGCGTCACCCACTGCATCCTGTACCGTTCGTCTGAAAACCGTGAAACGCGGCCCGTAGTTTTTCGTCATTCGATAGGCGAGCGAGCGATATTTGATTCCCCAATCGCGGTCGTCGCCGTCGTCTCCCTCACTCCGGCGCACGCTCACCGTGGGCGACCACGTGACCGACCGGTCGAGGGTTGCGAGGCGGTGTGCGCAGTCGCGCGCGCCGCCGGTTTGCAGATTCTCGTCGAAGCCATCCACAGCCTCGATTGCGTCCCGACTGAAGGCGGCGTTCCGGCCCGAAAAGTAGGTCACGTCCCGTCCGGCAATCGTCCGCGTTTCGACCGTTTCGGTCGTCATCCCCGCTTTGACCATTCGGTGGACGGGACCGGTTACGACATCCGCGCCGTTCGTTATTGCTTGCGTAACGCCGTCGCACCACGACTCTTCGATAGTGACGTTTTGCCCGATGAGCGCTATCGCGTCGCCACTGGCTTCGGCGATTCCGGCGTTCCGCGCGACGTTCAGGTTTCGGTCGGAGATTTCGACCAAGGCACTCACGTCGTCGCGGTCACACACCATCCCGGTCGTTCCGTCCGCGGATGGCCCGTTGACGACGATGACCTCGGCCTCCGGCGCGTGCCGGGAGAGCGTGTCGAGGCTTGTGCTCAGAGGGTCACGCCCGTTGAGCGTCGGAACCACCACGGACAGGTTCATATCCGCTTTTCAGATACCGGATGCGTAAAAGTAATTCGGCACGCGCCTACTTGACCCGCGTATTCCAGTAGGAAACCGACGCGAGTTGGTCGCCGACAGCTGAATTGATGAGGCTCGTATCTATCTCACGGATTCGCTCCGCAACGGCGTCGGGAATCTTGCGGTAGAAGCCGTATGGAAGCACCCAATCGTGTTCTGCGCCGACGAGTCGAAGACCGGTTTCGGACAGCAGTTTCTCCACGTCGGAAAGCGAGTAGAGCCGCGACCCCATCGGCAGAAGCCAGTTGTAGAGGCTTCGCGTACTCGGCCCGGCGAACGTATCGAAAAAGACCTGTTCTTTCGCTACCCTCCGCATCTCACTCAGGAAGGATGCGGGAGTGTCAGCGAGGTGGAAAAATCGCATCGCAAACACGGTGTCGAAATAGTCGTCGGGAAACGGAAGGCGGGCCGCATCACCGCGCATAAATTCCAGATGGTCGTCGACGCCAGCATTGTGGGCTTTGTGGCGCCCCTGCTGAAGCATCGCCGACGAAATATCGAGTCCGACGATGTCGGCCCCACGCTCCGCCAGCATGACGGTAAATCGGCCGGTGCCACAGGCGATTTCGAGGACTCGTTTTCCTTCGACTGGCCCAATCGCGTCGAGAACTGCCCGTTTCTCACGGCGGTCGATAAGCCGTCCGCCACGGGAGAATCGCTTCTCGTCGTACTCCTCGGCCACCTCTGTCGCCTGATACCATTCCTGTCCCTTCACACTTTCTTCTACACGGGTGTACCTCACCGGGGGGATAAAACGGTACTGAAAGCGGATAGGCAAACGAACTGGAAAATCAGTTACGCGAACGACTTTGGAGTTCGCTCGCGTAGAGAATAGAAGAGTAGTATGCCGACGTGTAAGCACTGCAACGGCGAATTTACGGCGGAAGAACTCGTCCGGCACGAGTACGTGCGGGTAATTGTCGTCCACTGCCCCGACTGCGGGTGCGTACTCGGTCAGTACAACCGCCACGGCGATGCACCGAAAACCGACCACAAATCGAACGCCGACCGCTGAGGAAAATTCGGAATTATCCGCCCGCCACGACGCGGTCGGGTCGAATGCGAATGATGACGCGCGGCCCTTGTTCCTCGCCGAGGTTCGGGTACTCGTCCTGTTCCATATATCGCTGGGTGAGTTCGTTGATGTGTTCGACGGCACCGTCCTCGGTCACTTCCTCGACTTCTCCGCGAATCGAAACGAATCGGTAGGGGTCGTCCGGGTCGAGCATATCCAGTCCGACCTTCGGATTTCGCTGGACGTTTTTCTCTTTTTGTCGCCCTTTCGCCGTGTTGATGAGAACGTAGTCGCCGTCGTAGCCGACCCAGACGGGCGTCACCTGCGGCGTCCCGTCCGGCATGACGGTTGCGAAGTTTGCGAACGTCTTCTTTTCGAAGAGGTCGTGATACTCGTCTGGAATCGGTTCCATAGGCGAGACACGACGGGGTGCATGGAGTAGCTTCTGCCCGACCTATCGAGTTATTAAAATGTGATATAATGACGACTAAGGTGTGAATATTGTATGAACACCCATATAGCCAACTTTTACCACCTCTGTCAGGCGGTATCATAACATGAGCACGACCGCGACCAAACCGGCAGGCGATTTCCGCGAAAAACTGCGCGAACTTCCACCCAGCGCGAAACTCATCGCCAAGGTGTTGGAAACCGACGAACCGCTGACGCAAGGCGAACTCGCCGACGAATCGCTCCTCCCCGACCGAACTGTCCGCTACGCCCTGACCCGCCTCGAAGAGCAAGACCTCGTCGTCTCGCGCCACAGTTTCCGCGACGCGCGAAAACAGGTCTACCTCCTGAACGACTGATTCTGCGAATCAGTCGTTCGAACCTCGGCCTCCCAATTTTTCGTTTTCTTTTCGCTTCGTTCTCCATCTTCGTTCCGCAGTCATTCATCATCGTCCGGCACGAACGAGGGATTTTTTCGGGTTACCTGTGTCTTTCCGCGTGTGAATCCCATCCCCGTCCCGACGGAAACAGTCGCTCCACATGGCGCGACGAACGCCTACGTGGTCGGAGACGTACTCGTTGACCCGCCAGGCAGAACCGACGAACTCGACCGAACAGTCGCCGAAAACGATGTCGAACACGTTCTCGTAACCCACGCCCATCCCGACCACGTCGGGGCAGTCGCCCACTACGCCGAAACCTGCGGTGCGACCGTCTGGGCGCGACAGGGCCGCGAAACGCGATTCGAGCACGCGACGGGAATCGCGCCCGACGAAACGTTCCGCGAGGGGACGAAAATCGGTTCCCTGACCGCTATCGAAACGCCGGGTCACGCCCCCGACCATGTCGCACTTGCAGATGACGACGGAGCCGAAATCCTCGCGGGCGACCTCGTCGTCGCGGAGGGGAGCGTGATGGTCGCCGCCGGAGAGGGCGACCTGCGAGCGTATCTCACCTCGCTCCGCCGACTGTACGCTCGGAATCCTGCTGTGCTGTATCCAGGACACGGGCCGGTTATCGACCAGCCACGGGAGACGATTCGGCGACTTATCGACCATCGACTCGCCCGCGAAAAGCGCGTTCGGTCTGCGGTGCTGTCGGGTGCGAAAACGCTCGACGAAATCACCGACTCGGCATACAACAAGGACATCTCCGGGGTTCGGGAGTTCGCCGAGCAGACTGTGGCCGCCCATCTCGAAAAGTTGGCCGTCGAAGGCGACCTGCGATGGGACGACGAGCGCGCCGTGCCGCAATGATTTTGCGCGCTCGCCCGAACTGGAAACCGTGCAGAGTCTCGAAGCCGAACTGGAGCGCGCGAACGCACTCGACGTGAGCGACCTCGCGGACGCAATCGAGGACATCGGATTCGAATGTACGCGCTGTGGATCCTGCTGTACGAGCGAGGCGGACGACCCCCACACCGCGACGATGTTTCCCGACGAAGTGCGCGAGCTACAGGACGCGACGGAGTACGACTTCCGGGACGTAGCGCGACCCATGCCCTACGGCCTCTCCGACGGCGACGATGAACCGGAGGGTGAAACGTTCGAGTGGGCGCTTCAGACTGACGACTGCGGCGACTGCCGATTTTACGAGGAAGACGATGATGGACTGGGCGCGTGTTCCGTGCATCCCGACCGACCGCTCATCTGCCAGACGTACCCCTTCAGCGTCGAACTGGGTGGCACGAGTCAGCCGATGGGCGAAGCGGTAGATGAATCCGGAATCGTCCGAGCACACGAATGCGAAGGACTCGGAACCGACATCGACCGAGAACACGCCGAGGAACTGGCGGACGCTCTCAAAGAGCGTGCAGTCCGCGAACTCGAAGAGGCAATCGGCGTACGCGACAACTACGAACCCGCGAATCCCGATTCCGGCGAAGTCGTCGTCCATGATTCCGAGGGTGCGAAAAACACGGATGGAACCGAGTACGAGGGGTAGGATAGCGAGCGGTCGGTGCAATAGCCCGATGATACAACCGCTGGATTTCGACATTCGACACAACCACTAGCGGGGAGCAATTTTCCGCGAGTGAGGAGCGATAGCGACGACCGAGCGGGCAGACGACTGAATGGAGCAGCGAAGAGCGAAGCTCTTTCCTGCGAAATGAAAGAGGAGTGCTTTTGGTCGACCTTTTACAGGAAGACGGGTCAGGCCAGCGCGAATCGCGCTGGCCCGGCCGCTCGACCGTCGTAAAAGGTCGGTTTAGAACTCTTCGTCGATGATTTCGCCGACGGCAAAGTTCGATTTCACTTCCGTGATTTCGACCTTCACGCGCTCGCCGATTTCCGCGCCGGGGACGATAATGACGTAGCCGCGTTCGACACGCGCGATACCGTCGCCCTGCTTGCCGATATCTTCGACTTCGACGTAGCGGATTTCTCCCCCTTCGACGGGTGGTTGTGGCTCCGACGAAACAGGAGTCGGGCCACCGCTGTCGTTTGTGGATTTCGTCGTCGCCGCCGCCTCGGTTTGGTCGTCGCTCGATTCAGTCTCCGTTTCGCGCGAGATAAGCGCAACACGGTAGGTTTCTCCCGGTTCGACCGAACCCGTGTCGATTTCGCGGCGTGGAACTGAGACGACGTATTCGTCGCCTTTGAGAGTAACATCAGCGCTGAACAGACACAGGAGTTTGTCAGAGATTTCCAAGGTCGTAGACCTCCAGTTGAAACCAAGTAGTCAACCATTAAAGAATTATCGGGAACGACCTTTTACGACGGTCGAGCGGCAGGGCCAGCACGATTCGCGCTGGCCCTGCCCGTCTCCCTGTAAAAGGTCGACCAAAAGCACAGCACTCCTCCCTTCGGTCGTCGCTTGGCCCGCTCGTTCGTCGTTCCACTCCTCACTCGCGGAAGAGCTGCTAGCCCGCTGGCGGTTGTGGCGATTGCTGATTTATAGTGGTTGTGTCGCCTGCCGACTCCTGATGGTTAGGTCAGTCGCAGATTCTCGGCGGTTGTGTCACTTGCTTATCGCTCCCTCGCGCCGACCTCTCGCTTCGCTCGGTGTCGGCGCTCGGTCGCTGTCGAGAAATGAGAATCAGTTGTCGGCTTCAGTCCGCGCTTCCCGGCTTTTCTGCTTGTGCAAACTTGCTCAAATCCACATCCACCGTTTCCGCGAGTTCGTCCGGCGTTTCGTAGGGGCGGTTGACGATGACGTTTCCGGCGCGCTGTTTTCCCAGTCCGGGAATCGCGGTGAGTTCGTCCATCGTCGCGCTGTTCACGTCCAGCGGGTACGGAACGCCCGTCACGGAGCGGAATCCGTGGTCAACCACGGCCACGTCGATGGTTCGGCCCAGTTCGCGCTCGCCCGGAATCCCGACGAGCAGGGGGTAGGTGCCGAGTTGTCGGCCGAAGGTTCGCCCGTCCTTGTGGTACTCCAGATGCACGTTCGGCAGGACGGTTCCCGGCGGGGCCACCCGATTCAACATCGGGTTGTCGATTTCCTCCCGAACCTCGCGTTTGTACTGCTTAAACAGCTTTTTGTGGTCGTTTGCGATGTCCGCACCGACCTCGTTCATCTCGGTTCCGGAAAACGCCATGACCTGCCGGATGTTCACCCGGCGAAGCATCAGGCCCTCATCGTACACCCGCTGGAGGAACTCCCGGTTGTGGTCGAAGGTTTCCCGGCGCTCGCCTTTGAGGCCGTGGAGCAGGTTAATTCCCGGCAGGAGTTTCGGCAGTCGGTTTTCCGCGTCGGAGCCGAACGTCGGCGCATTTTCGCCGTCCTCCCCGGGTCGCCAGCCAGCCTCCTCGTTGACGATTTTCACCGCCTCGAAACACTCCTCGGCGGTGACGTTCAGGTTGTTCTGTTCCTGCACTTTCGGGTCGGCGGATTCGAGGCCGAACGCAGCGGTGTCGCCTGCCGTGTTATGCTCTGCAATCACGCGAATCCCCTCCCGCGACAGTTCCGGCCACTCAACGACGGTAATCGGGTTCATGTTGTCGAGATGGAGCGTCCCGAGGTCTGGCGCGACCTCCCGAATCCCGCCGTACAGTTTTCTCAGCGCGTCGGGGTTCGGTTTCTCGCCGTTCCCCCCGTAGGCCAGAATGTCGGCCTGTCGCCCGAGGCGGAAGTGTCGGGCACCTCGCTGGTACAGCCCTTCGACCTCCGTGATTACCGAATCGGGTTCCCGGAACGACGGATTCCCATACAGCGGTTCCGTGCAGAACGAGCATCGGTAGGGACACCCCCGCGAGGTTTCCATCTCGCAGATGAGATACTCCGGGTGGTTCGGATGCTGTTCGATGACGAACGCGCCCGACTCGGCCCAGCGGTCGATTTCCTCGTTGTCCCGCATCCGGTTGCTGAAGCCCTCTAACCCGCTTTCCACGAGGTCGAAGGCCGCGGCCTCCACGTCGCCTTTCGCCACGAAGTCGAAATCGAGGTCGTCACGTTGGGTTTCCGTTCCACCCGCGTTTTCGTCGCCGACACCGAATTTTACGGGGCCGCCCATCAAACTGGTTCCGTCGGCCGTCCACGCCATTTTGCGCACTTCGTCCGGTTCGGCGGGCGTCCCGCCGACGTATTTTCCGGGGACGGTCATTCCGCCGATGTAGATGAAGAGGTCGGCGTCGGCCACGTCGGCCCACTTCGGGTTCTCTTCGCGGAGTTCGTCGATTGTGTGATACGTAATCTGCTCCGCTGGCACACCCGCGTCCACGAGCGCCCCGGCGGTGTAGCGCGGGTACGTCGAGATGTACGGCGGCACGCCGAAGTGGGCCGGTTCATCGACGTAGCCGTCCACGAGCGTCACGTCGAGGGTCGTGGGGTCAATCATACCCGTGTTTGCGACCGGACGGGTAAAACGGTGACTACACAGGTTTCGCATAGAAATACGATAAACAATATAGGCGCGCGAGAAACGCGCGAGGGATGAACGAACGAGCGATAGCGAGCGAGTGAATCGGTTGGGGAGGATGTGGGCGGTCGCGGTGGCTGTAATTTGTTGTCGTGATTTGCGTACGTCCGTTTGTTCCGTTTGTTCCGATTGTGTCGAAGCAAATCACGGCAACAAAACACGGAGTTTCACAGAGCACAACTCGCAGTCGGAAAAACGACCGGAGTCAGCGCGTTTATTTTCATTCAGACCATACCACCACACATGCCAGCCACGCTTGAGGTCAAATGTACCGAGGACGACTGCGAGTTAGACATGTTCGAGATGCACTACACCTACGACATGCCCGACGACGTCGGTATGTCGGATTTCAGTTGCCCGTACTGTGGCGAAACCGATAGCTTGGACGAAATCGAACTATGACCCTACAGGACATCGGTCGCTCGACCGCGACGGCCATCGCCTCGCGCGTCGGCCGCGCCGCGAGCAAAGTACAGGAAAAACGCAAAATCCCCTCCGACCTACTGGAGAGCGAGGACGCCTATCTCATTGTCTTCGACGCGGCGGGCGCGACGGGAAGCGACGTGCAGGTTCGGTTCGCCGAGGACGCCGTCCTCGTTCGAATCGACCGATTCCGCGATTTCCACGACGGCTACGACATGGTGTACCCCGGACGAGGAATGTCCCTCGACGGGAAGGTCGAACTCCCGGCCGACGCCGACGTGGACGCACAGAGCGCCTCGGCGACGCTGACCGACTCGGGAACCCTCGAAGTTCGCGTACCGAAATCTACGCTGGAATCCGAGTAACGAATCGAAATCGGTGGACGATTCCGAACCGCGCCACAGTCCTCGATTTTTCAATCGGTCGCTATTCGACGGCCATCCCTTCCACGATTTCGAACTCCTCGTCGCCGGTGAACCGTGTCGGGTCGAATTCGGGGATGCTTCTCTCTCCAAGTACGTCCTTCGCAATCGCCTCGCCGAGCGCTGGCGCACGCATGAAACCGTGGCCTTGCCAGCCTGCAGCGACGTAGAGTCCCGGCCGGAGTTCACCGAGAAGCGGGTCGTAATCGGGCGTCGCATTGCAGAGTCCGGCCCACGCGCGTTTGACGGTTGGAGCGAACTCGGGAGTGTTCGCTCCAACCCGATGCGAGAGGCGGTCTTCCATCGCCGAAACGAACTCCTCGTCTCCTTCGCGTTTCCACTCGTCGGGGTCGCTTTCGACCTCCTCGGTGCCATCTCCGGCGAGCAATCCCTCGGGATGTGGCCGCAGGTAGTAGCCCTCGGTTGCATCGTACACCATCGGCACGTCCGCATCGGCATCGAACTCGCAGGTAAGCGCCTGCACCCGATAGGGTTTCAGCGAAACCGCGATGTCGGCGTCCGCGAGGAGACGTTTGGTGTGAACGCCAGCGGCGACGACGATTGCGTCGAACTCCCGTTCGTCCGTTTCAGTTCCGTTCTCGGAGACGATTCGCGGCGGATTGATTCGAACCGCGACTTCGTCGCCGGTTCGAATCTCAGCACCCGCTTCTTTCGCCTCCTCGGCAACGGCGCTGGCGTAGCTTCCGGGGTTGGTTCGACCCGTATTCCGGGCGATTGCGGCGACAGCAACATCTTCGGTATTCAGCGTGGGATAGCGTTCCGCGAGTTCGTCCGCGTCGATGAACGACACGTCGCGCCCTTGTTCTTGCATTCTGGGCACCTGCTCGCGGAGTGCCGCCGCTCGTTTCTCGTCGCCAGTTCGGGCGAGCCAGACGTAGGGCGTTTCCACGAACTCGAAGCCGTTGGTTCCGGAAAACTCCCGAAATCGTTCGATTGCCCGGTCGCCGATTCTCGCGTCCTCGGGCGCGGCAAATGCGTCGTACAGCACGCCTGCCGCGCGATTCGTGCTTGCATCCTCGTTCGGAATCTCGCCCTTTTCGAACAGCACCACATCTTCGCCGCGAACCGCGAAGTCGTGCGCCGCGGTGATGCCGACCGCACCGCCGCCGACGACTGCGATTTTCATCGGTGTTCCTCCGGCCAGAGGTCGGCCATTTTTCGCTCGCAGAGCCAGTCGATGAGCGCGTCGAGTTCATCGCTGGACGCAGAAAGCAGTCGCTCTCCTGCCTCCTTCGAGCCTTCAGTCGGATGCCCGACGACGCCGCTCTCGGAGAAATCGGTGGTGTCGAAGCCGACGTTCGCACCGTGAACGTCCTTACCCCACGTTTCGCCCGCGCCTGCCTCTGCGTCTTCGAGTGCGGCCTCGCGCACGAGGTCTTCCGCGACGGTGAGGAGCATGCTCGTCTCGATTTCGTCGGCGTGGGTGATACCGACGCCGAACTCGTCGTCCAGTATCTCGCCGATTCCGCTCCACCAGTTCCACGGCACCGCGAAGGCGATTTCCTCGCGTCGGAGGCGGCGCGCGACGCGCTGGAGCGCGCCGCTGTTGCCGCCGTGACCGTTCACGATAACGATTTTCCGTACGCCGTGGCTGGCGATGCTGGCGACGATGTCTGCGATGTAGTTCTCGAACGTCTCGGGGGCCGTCCAGAGCGTCCCGTCGAACTGGCGATGATGTTCGCTCACGCCGACCGGAACCGTCGGCAGACAGATAACGTCCTCGCGGTCGGAGACGGTGTGGGCGACCGCTTGTGCCGCCATGAAATCGGTTCCCAGCGGGAGAGCAGGACCGTGTTGTTCGACGCTCCCGGTCGGGAGGAGCGCGACATCAGCGTCGGCGAGGTCGTCCCTCGCCGTCGTCGTCGTGTGTTCGTGAAGCAAACTCATGGGCGGGAGATTGTATTCGGACTATTTCAAACTGGGTATCGCGGCGAACATGGGAAAGAGGGATACGATAGGTCGGTTAGCCGAGGAACGACTCAACTCCTCGCGCCGGATAGCCGACCACCAAATCCGCCCCGGCGTCTTTCAGTTCGGCGATGCGCTCGCCGACTTCCGTCTCCGTCCCGACCAGCGCGAAGTCGCGGCTCGCTTTCAACAGCACTTCACGGGTGCGTCCAACAGCACGGGCGTCCGTCTTTCCATCCTCAGGAAGCGCCCGAGCGACCGGCTTTCGGCGCGCGACGTACTCCCCGACAGCGTCGAGGATGACGTTCTCGTCGCCCGTGAGAACCGTCGGAGCGTACACCGCAATCGTTCCCTCGAATCCGGCGGCCCGGAGCGCTCGGAGTTCGCGGTCGGTCGAACGCGAGAGGAGTTCAAACTGCGTCGCCCCCGTCGCGGTTGCAATTCGCTTCACGCCTTCCGTCCCGACCCACGCATTCGGTGCACTATCGAGTGCGTTTCCGAGTCGGGGCGCGATTGCGCGAGTTTTCTCTTTCTCCGAGAGATAGGCGGGGTGGCCCGCGACGAGCACCTGCCCTGCATTTTCGGGAATGTGGTCGAAAAGCGAATCGTCGCCGAGGGGGTCGAAGCCGTCGGCTCGAACCGGAATCGTCATACGGAGATCCTTTTTCGCGGCGAGTTCAGCGAGTGTTTCTCTGTCGGGGAGTTGCTCGCGCCCTTCGTAGTCGATTGTAATCGTCTCGAAAGGCAGTTCCAGCGCCCTCCGCACGTCGCATTCGGTCGGTTTCAGTGCGACTGCATCGAGGCCGGTTCGTGTGACGGCGTGGCTACTGGTTAACATTGAGTGCTCCCCATGGTCAGAACTAGGCTACTGCATACGCGGAACGCGATCCATCGTCTGTGCGACCATGTGACTTTCCGTTGTTCGGTGGTATTCAAAAGCCTGTCGGCAACGGCAACTATGTGATGAATGGCTTTGTGTTCGCGGTCGATTTGTTGTATAAACTTTTGTTCTGGAAGCTTGTTTTTCTGTTTGGTCGGCTGGTGTTTCAGCGGCTTTCGTCTCTATTTTGCTAGCAAATCACGACTTCAAATACCGCAACCGCCCACACACCTCCCCAACCGACTCGTGCGCTCACGTTCGTTCGCACACTCGTCCCTCGCGCAGTAATCGGCAGGGCTGAGGAATGTTCCTCAGCCCTGCCGACGCACGCGCCACGAGGAAACGGTCAATTCCGGAGTCACGGATTTTCCATCTGGCGCGCGCTGGCACAGCCCTGAGGAGTTCGCCTCCGAAGGGCTGTGCTGACAGCGTGCGAGGTCTTCATGAGCGACGCAGGAGCGAGTGAACGGCTTGTCGGAGTTTGCTCCGACAGTGGACGACCGAAATGAGCGCGAGCGAGTGAGGAAGTCGGTTGGGGAGGGAATGGCCTGCGGTTGCGGGACGGTTTGATTGGAGACGCGACTTGCTCGCCACTCTGAAATCAGGTCAGCGGAACTAACAAGAAAGCACAGAAATCACCGCGGAAAGTAACACAAAACATAGAACCGATTCGCTACCCCAAATCCGGGTCGGTATCGACGTACCTATCAATCGTCTCGGGCGCGCGCCAATCGGTAACTAATTCCAAAAACTGCACCACCATTCGCCCGGTCGCACCCCAGACGGTGTAGCCATCGACGTGGAAAAAGTGGATGACGATGTCGCCGTAATGCGGGTGGTCGCGGTGTTCGTTTTCGTAGTTCGCAGAATCAATCAGCCCGGAAATCGGAAGGATGGCGATTTCCGCGACTTCGCGCTCGTCGGGTTCGTAAGTTCGGTCGGCAACTCTGGCGACGAACGGCGTGACGGCGTAGTTCGTGATGGTTCGAATGTCGTCCAACCGACCGACGCGTTCGGCCTCCTCGCGCCGAAGGCCGATTTCCTCGTTGGCCTCGCGCAGGGCAGTGTCCCAGAGGTCATCGTCCTGCGGTTCCCGCCCGCCGCCGGGGAAACTCATTTGGCCGGGATGTTCCCCGAGGTGGTCGGCCCGCTTGGTAAACAGGAGATGCGGGCCGTCCGCCCGCTCGACGATGGGAACGAGGACGGCGGCGTCGCGCTTCTCGTCCGTGACCAACCGCGGTTCGTAGTCGGCCACGCAACCCAAGTCCATGTCCATTCGTTGCCCCGTCCGACCTTAATTTGCCCGGTCGCCGGGCGATTCAGGGGACGATTCACGAGGCGATTCGTCGGACGATTGGCCCGATAAATCATCGAGCGATTCGTCCAATCGGCCGCGCACCTCGTCAGCCGAGACGGGTGCCCACGCTTCGAGGTCGTAGCTCACGTCCAGCAAGTAGTCAGCGCGCTTTTCGTCCGCGGTTTCGGCCTCCGATAGAAGACGGTTTTTGACCCGCTCGCCGATTCGTTCGTGGTTGACCGAACGCTCCGGTACGTCCATGATGTGCGGCAAATCCTCGCCGTTTTCGGGGAGCGCGGGGAAGGCGACGGGGCCGGGAACCAGCACGGTTTCGGCTCGGTTCACCGTCCTTTCACCTCCTTCGAGCGTCGCGTCCACCAGATAGTAGTCCGTCACGGCGTCCTCGATGACCGATTCGAACGCCGATTCGTCTACCTCTTTACCCTGCTTGAACGCCAATTCCGCGAGGGCTTCGGCCAGTTCGGCGCGCGTGAGCGCGCCGAACAAATCGACCACCCCAGCGAGTTCGTCCTTCGTCTCGTCCATTATCGGGAAGGGTCGGCCCACCGATATTAGTGTTGGCGTTCGGGCAGGCGCGGCCGCGCCGCCTCCCGAACGTCGGCGGGGTCGATGGGCGCGTCCGACCACGCCGGGAGCAGGTTGCTGGCCGGGTCATCAACCGGTTCGCCGACCGATTCGGTCATCGAATCGGTATCCATAGGCGAACTAGTATCCGTAGGCGAACCGATTTCTCCAAACGAATTGATTTCCCTCGGCGACCGAATCGCATCGGCATACGTTTCGACCTGCTCACGCTCTGCGGTTGCGTCGTATCGCAAGCCGTTGAACGCGGCGTCAGCGGCGTACTGCCGGACGAGCCGATTTGCGGTTTTTCGATAGCGCGCCGGGAGCGTATCGTAGTCGGGTGAAACGCCGTTGGCTTCGCAGACGCGGAACAGGGCGCGTCCGACGCCGTCGCTCATCGCGGAGAGGCCGCCAGCCCCGGAAACGCCGCGGTGGTCGTGTTCGTACCGCCCGAGGTCTACCTGTGCGGTGCCGTCGAAGCCGACCTGCTCGAACGCTTCACCGAGGGTGCCGACCTCCAACCCCCAGTCGCGCTCGATACGGAGGTTCGACGCGAGTTCGGCGGTCACGCCGAACTCGCCCGAAAGCGCGTATCGAAACGAATCGAGATAGGAGAGAATCGGTGCGTCGTTGGCTTCGCGCAGTGCCCGGACGAGCGGCGCGTAAAACAGCCGAAACAGTCGTCCGTACAGTTTTCCGTCCTCGACGCGGGCGTAGTAGCCTTTGGTGAACGAAAAGCCAGAATCGAGCGGAACGAGCAGTCGCGGGACGATTTCCGAACTGTAGGTTTTTGCGTCGGCGTCGTGACAGACGACGAACTCGGAGTCGCTCGCCGCGACTCCGAGTGCGAGCCACACGTCCCGGCCTTTGCCGACTGTGCCGTCCAAACCGTGAGTCGCCAACAGGTCGGTCACTCGGGGACTGTTGCACCAGAGCAAGGTGACGGACAGGTCGAACTCCGCGAGCCAATCCCGAACCGCGCCGACGCGCTCGGATGGTGCACGGAGCGGAACGACGACGTGACCCGGCCCGACGGATTCGAGTTCCGCAAGCATCCGACTCGCAGTTGCCGACCGATACTCGTGGTCGGTCATCGGGACGACCACGGCGGTGCGGTCTGTGGGTGCGTCGGGAACGCGGCCCGTCAGGTCGTGGAGCGTCGTCACCTGCTCCTGCACGTACTCCATTGCTGGGGGCTTAGGAGAGGGGAATGAAAAAGGGAGTGAAGTCGGCAGGAAGGGGAAGGGATGTTCATCGGACTCGACCTCGACGAAACGTTGATTCCGACGATGCAAGCCTGTCGACCCGTGTTCGATTAGCTCGTCACCGCCCCGGTCGGCAATCGATTCGACCGGTGCAGAACGAGGAGGACGGCGAGGATGACGAACAGAGCGACCGAAAACGCCCGAAACACGTCGTTGAACGCGAACCCTGCATCCCGAAGTGCTCCGACGACCGAACTTCCGGACGCCTGTACGACCATCATGATTCCGCTGTAGAGTGCGTACGCACTGGCACGATTTTCGTCCGGGAGCGAGTCCAGCATGTAGGTGTCGAGCGCCGGAAAGAGGCAGTGAATGACGTAGCCGAGCGCGATGGTGACGAGGATGATTGCGGCGAGACTCTGTACCGCGGTCATCGCCAGCAGGCAGGCCGCGAACGCGCCCAGAATGCTAAGCATGAGCGGAACGTGGGGCAGTCGGTCTGCCAGTCGTCCGGTGAACCAAAACGCGGGAACGCCCGCCGCGAAGACGACGGTGAGCATCGTTCTGGCCGTGCTCGGTTCCAGCCCTTTGGCTTGCAGATACGTCGGATAGAAGTTGAACAGGCCGTTCCAGACGAACCCCGTCGCGCCGATGATGGCGACCCCGCTGAGGATGATGGGCCACTGTCGGCGGAACGCCGCCCAGAGGTCGCGGTCGGCCGACCCCGCATCGGGCAGTTCGGTTCGGCGCGCGATGACGAAGAAGACAGCCGTCGTGACTGCCGCCATGACCCCGACGAAGCCAACGACGCCGCGCCACCCAATTGGAGCCAACATAGCCCCGACGAACAGCGGGGCGGCAACCGCCGCAAGTTGACTCGCCGTGCCGTGGATGCCGATTGCTCGCCCGACGCGTTCGGGATACAGTTCGCTCACCAACGGATTTGCGGCGATGAAGTACGCGCCGCTGGAGACGCCCATCAGAAACGCACCCGCGCCGAGCATGGGAATCGAATCGGAAATTGCGGTGAATCCTGCTGACCCAGTTAGCAGGATTCCGGTGCCGAGGATGACGTAATGTCGGGGAATGCGCGTGAGCAAGTACCCCGTCGGGATTCGTGGGAGGGCGCTTCCGAGCCAGACGAGTGTGGCGATGATTCCGACAGTCGCATCACCGACGGTGAACGCATCTTTGAGCGGTTCGAGAAGCGGGGCAAACACCACTCGTGCAAAATTGACTAAAAAAACCATCGAGCTAAGCGACGCAAAGAGGCGACCACGGGACACGTGAAGGGATTTCGAGAGCGGACAGTCAAACCTTCCGAAACGGGCAAGAGAGGGCGTTAGGCAGTGGTGTCTGTTCGCATTCGCCAGAGGTCGGAGAAGGTGACGACCTCCACACCTGACGTGCTATCGATATGCGCGAGGAGTTTTTTGTAGTCAGCGGCGGACATCGTGTTCTCCCTTTCGAAGTGATGGAAGTTCAAGATTCCACAGTTTCGATACTTGGCGACGTTATCGACGACGCGTTTCGAGATTTCCAAATCGTGAGCGACAGTTCGAGGGAGAACGAGTGGGTCGAAGCCGTAGACACCGGTCGTGTTGACGTTTCCGGATTGATTCATCCCACCCATGTAGTGGTACTTCGAAATCACGTTGAGTGCAGTTTTGTCGAAATTGTTGCCGGGATAAACGATGAAATTCGCACCGCCGAACTCGTTGTCGAGGAGCCATCGTTTATTCCGTCGAAGGATGCCATCCAGTTTCGACGCCGAAATTTCGCCGAACGGTTCGTCAACGCTCCCGTGTGCGGCGATTTCGTCACCTTTCGATTGGCGCTCATGTAGTTCGTCGAGGGACATGAAATAGTCTTCTTCCACGGCTGCTGGGCGTGGTGGGTGAGTCAGAACGGCGGGAAAACCGTACTCGTCGTGAACCTGCGCACCGTGCGCGTAGTAACTCCGAGCACCGTCATCCCAACTCAGGATGATATATCCCTTCTCGGGTTTTAGGTGGAGGCGGAGATCGTCTACCCATGCCTCAACGTCGTCGCTCGTCGCATTGGTGACCTGCAGTTTCATCCGGTCGATATTGGTCAAATCCGGTTCGGTTTCGCTCGTTTTGAAGACGCCGGGACAGGTTCGGAACCACCCGATATCCGGTTCCCGATACGTCAAGTCGCGAAGTTCGAGTACAGCATGATTACCAGCAGTATCGTACAAATAGATGTAAAATCCGATTTTTGACGGCGTCGTCGTCCGAATCATCGCCGAGATGTCACGGTTGGTAAAATCCATCGGTTCATCCAATCGCCGTTGGAGAATGACGTGACGGTTGTCACCGGAGGTCAATCTGAGACTCTGTGACCCGGTTCGTTTTATCTCCGTATCGGGCGTCTTTTCCCCGCTCTGTGCTTCCCACAGGTCGGGGTTTTCGAACGTATCGAAACTCGTTCCGGGGGAACCGTACCGTTTCCTGCTATTGTATTTCGTTCGGAGTGTCGGTTTCGGATTGATGGTTGTCTCCGACGTTGTTCCGCCTGTTGATGTCTCCTCTGTGGTTGTTTCGGTCACCGAACGAGGGGTTTCGCTGGTGCATCCGGCGAGAAGGGCAGTAGCACCAGCTAAAGAGAGAAACCGTCGGCGAGGAGTTTTTACAGGCTTGTTGTCCATATGAGCGATTACTACAGGAATATTGAAAAATCTTCTCGTCAGTTATATTCAAAATATAATAGAATTATTAATTGAAAGACCACCGTGTATACAATTACATCCCGTTTCGATTTGCCAATATCTATTTACCACATAACAATGTATGACAGATTGATGCAATCAGTCCGAAGTGGTCTACGAAAAGGGAAAGTTGAGAAGGACACATACGGGCGGTTGTCGTGCTCTGTATGCCGAGAATCACTCACAACGCAAAACGACCCTGACGAGATTTTCTCGGTTCGGTCGTGTCCAGAATGTGAAAAATCGTGGAAGGTAATCTAAAATAAACGTTTCAAATCATTCGAAGACGGCGTCGAACGCGTTCGCGCCCATCGGGTCGAAGCGACCGGCATCCAGATTCTCCTCGACGTGCGTCACGTCGCTCGCACCGACGAGCGAACAGGTCACACCGGGGGCACTTCGAGCGAAGTTGATGGCCCGTTGAGCGGTCGTGTCGCCGTCCAGTCGTTCCGCCACGTCCTCCGGAAGTTCTTCAGCGAGGTCACCTTGTGCGATGCTCGCGCTGGTCATCACGTTCAATCCCGCTTCGTGGGCGAACCAGAGCGCGCTCTGGTCGCCCTCCGGGCCGTCTTGGGATTCGACGGTGAACGCGTCGGCCATGACGACGTTGAACGGAAGTTGGACGACCCGGAAATGCGTCGTCGTGTTTTCCGCTGTTTTCGCCGCGTTCCTCGCCCGCGAGACGATTTCCGGAAGCGAGAGATAGTCGTCGTGTCCCCGCGGAACTCGCAACCCAGTCCACGTTGCGATGCCGTAGTGGCGAATATCGCCCGCGTCTGCACGCTCTTCGAGTCGAGTGAACGTGGCTTCGAGTTGGTCGTACAGTTCCTCCTCGGATTTTTCGAGCAGTTGCGTCTCCGGATTGTGGACGTAGTAACAGTCGATGGTGTCCACCCCCAAATTGTCCAGCGACCGATTCAGTTGGTCGTCGATGTAGTCGGGAGCAATACAGTGACTCCCGCGAACGAGGTCGTCGCGGTCGATGAGTCCGGAATCGACGTACTCCGCTTTGACGAACTCCCCCGGATTGTCCGGTCGTTCGCCGTCGAAGGGGACGAACCCACCTTTCGTCGCCACGAACACCGATTCGCGGTCAACGTCGCTGTCGACGAGGGCCTGTCCCACCACGCGCTCGCTTCGCTGACAGCGGTAGTTGATAGCAGTGTCGATGACGTTGCTACCGCCAGCCAGCGCCGTCGTAATCGCGTCGTGGTACGCCTCGTCTACCTCGTCGGTCGGGTCGCCGAGGTAGGTTCCCACCCCGACGCTCGACACCGCGAAATCGCCGAGTTGGCGGAAGTACGTTCGTCCGAACTCATCGCCGTGTTCGTTCCGGTAGGCGTGGGTTCCCGATTCAGTGGCCATGCTTCGTGGTAGTCGATTGTACGGTAAAAACACGGGGTTGATGGACTGTCCGTGGTTCGTGACTGTCGGTTTTGATTGGCGAGGTTCGTTCCGAGATGACGGATTGAGGTTGGGGGTTTTGATTTGTCGGTATCTACTGCCGACAACAAATGACCGCCTCCACACCCGCCTCCATCTCCGCACCCACCTCCGCCACCGCAATCGCAATCGCAATCGCAATCGAAACCGAAACCGAAATCGAAATCGCAGGCGGGGAGTGCGCCGCACTCGCCCCCCCCCAAGTGACCAGTCGGTCTTGCAGTCGATTTCAGAAGGACGAATTTTCACCCAGAAATCGGCTGGTCGAGTTTGGGTTGGGCGGGCAGGCCACGATCTGCCCACCCTGCGGTTGCGGTGGCGGTTACAGTGGCGGCATCAGTAGTCGTCACGGAAAAACATCGACAGTAGTCGCCAGACGACCGACCCCAGTTACATAACCAACACGGCCAAACCCAATTGCGCAACTAGTCTCTAAATCGCTGTTTTCGTCCCTATCGAACGCGAAATTCGAAGCCCTCCACTCGCTTGCCGTCGTCGCCGCCGAACGCGCTCGCCACGCCAGCGCCGAACGAGTAGGCAACACCCTGTGCGCCGACGTTCAGTCGCTCGCGCAGTGGTTGGCGCGGTTCGAACTCCTGTACCGAAACTTCGGGAACGTCCAGTCGTTCCGCGATTCGCTCCTCTACGTCCTCGCGCGTGCCGAGTTCGTCCACGAGGCCGAGGTCGTGGGCTTCGTCGCCGAGATAGACCCGGGCTTCCGTCTCGCGCACGGTTTCGGGGTCTAAATCCCGCCCTGCAGTTACACGCTGGACGAAATCGTCGTACAGGCCGTCGATGAGCCCTTGGAGGTATTCGCGTTCGTCTTCGCCGATTTCTTTCAAGGGGATGCCCGCGTCCTTGTATTTACCCGCCGCGAATCGCTCGTAGGAGAGGCCGAACCTGTCCGCCAAATCCGCGGCGTTCACCCGCGACCCGATGACGCCGATACTTCCGACGAGACTGGCATTTCGGGCGAACAGTTCGTCGCATCCGCTGGCAATCCAGTAGCCGCCGCTCGCGCACACGTCGGTCGCGTAGGCGATGGTCGGCCCGTCGAACCGTTCCGCCGCGAGACGAATGTCCTCGCTCGGGACGACTTCGCCGCCCGGTGTGTTCAACCGGAGCAAGAGTGCCTGTGCGTTCGAATCTTCGTCTGCCTTCTCGATTTGCTCCACGATTGCGTCCGCGGGCGTGCCGCCCGCCGAGGGAGTCCTTCCGCGCCCGTCCCGACTGATTGGGCCGGAGACGGCGACTTCCGCCACGTCGTAGTCCGGAAATCGGTGCGCCGCGAGTCGTCCCACGAACCGCGCGCCGAGGACGGCGGAAACGATTACGAGCAGGACGCCGAACAGGTCAACGAGCGAGTTCGGTACCGCGTAAAACAGCCACCACGCGACCGCGACTGTGAGCACTATCCCAACGAGAACGACGAGACGGCGTCGTCCCTTCGAGTTATCTGCCATGCGAGAAAATGCGTGTTCGACCGCGTTAAACGTTCGCCGAGAGAGAATCCACAGAACTTAGAGCAGACCGGTCTTCTGGAGCTTCATCAAGTCCTCGGTGTCGAGGGTTTCGCCTTCCTTGAACTGCTGGTAGATTTCCTCGGCCTCGGCCTTGGCTTCTTCTCGCTCCTTGGCCTTCTCGGACTTGCGCTCCTTTTCTTCTTTCTTGTCGAGTTCGCGCAGACGCTTCTGGACGCGGACGAAATCCTCGTGGTGCTGGTCGGCGGCCTCTTGGGCCTCCACGAAGCTTTCGTGCATCTCGTCGGCGTCGTCGCGGATGTCGTCGGCCTCTCGGTAGGCCTCGATCATCTTGTTGTGGTGCTGCTGGGCGCTGTCTGCGAGTTCCGTCACCTTCTCGTGGTGGGTGCTCGCTTCTGCGCGAACCTCTTCTGCCTCTTCGACCAGTTCCTCAAGGTCGTCACTCTGTTCGAGCTTTCCCTTGCGGCTCTGGTATTCGTCGCGTTTGGCCTCGATTTTCTCGATGAGTTCGCGCTCGTCCTCGGTGGACAGCACTTCGGTCTGCTGTTTGAACTCAAGCTCTTCGATTTCTTTTTTGAGCTGTTCGAGGTCTTTTCCCTCGTCGAGTTCGAGGTCGGACTTGCGGTCTTCGACCTGCTCGAACAGTTCGTTTGCTTCCGCGTTGAGTTCGTTGCGCAGTTTCTTGTGTTCCTGAACCTGCTCGTTCAGTTCATCACGCTTTTCGCGGTGTTCCTGCGCTTCGTCCACCTTTTCTCGCGTCTTTGCGTTGAGATCGTCACGCTTGGACGCACGTTTGCTCGCCTTCTGATTCAGCTCGTTCCGCCGGTCACGGAGCTGTCCTGCGAGTTTAATGAGTTCACCTTTCGACTTGTTCTGAAGATCCTCTTCTGTTACGCTTACCATTCTTAGTTAAACCTCGGTTCCTTCCGCTCCGGTGTACGGTAGCATCGCTACTGTTCTGTGATAACCAACCAGTCCAGTACAATATTCCCGTATCATTGGTTGACGCGCGGTGCTGCCGTGACGCCGGAAGCGTTCAGGTACTACCAGATATTCGGTATAGCTATTTAAAGTTTGTGCCCTCAAAATATGTGTAAACGCATAGCACACGCCCCGTATCCCGTGGAAACGGTTGACACACGCCGAAACGACGATATATAAATAACAGGTGGCATACGCAAGTGATTATTCACATACTACGAGAAAGTTCAGCGCAATAGTTGCCGAAAACCACCGATGGGCGGGTTCTTCCTTACACTTTCACTTTCACTCCGGACACGGGTCGATTTAACGTGGGTAGCGCGCCAAGGACGATGTATGATTGAAACCCTGCGGTGTGCCTGCGAAGCGGCCGGATGTGACCGCGACCTCGCCGAGCACCAGTTGATGCTCACGATGGAGACGAGCGCAGGAACCCGCCACGCTTACGAATGCGACTGTGGCGCGGTGACCGTCACCGTCACGAAAGGATGAGCCTGAAGTAGTCCCCACGGAAAGCGGACTGCATGGAAGAAGTTATTCACGCACGCGGGCACGAGAACGTGAGCGCCGAACACGCGAGTACCTTCGAAATCACGACGGACGATTTTCTCACGCCCGCCGGGGACTGCATCCTCGCCATCGAGGCCGACCGCACCCCCGCCGATTTCGACCCCGAATTTGTCGAGGCCTGCGGAAGCGCGGACGCCGCGATTACCATGACCATCGAAGCGGACGGCTACGAACAAACGGTTTCCGGACGAGGCCATCCAGATTTCGAACTCGACAGCGACCGAAGCATGGTCGGTCGAACCAGCGACTACATCGACGAGCGAACGTTCGTCGTCGGCTGCGAGTTTGCCGCCGAGGGCTTCGACAGAGAACTGGTGTCGGTCTTGGCGGAGGGTGCGGACGTTACGGTGACGGTGACCGTCGATTCGTAAGAAGACTGTGTCAGTGTCGGTGCGCTCTCGACTGTGCTTGGTCGGTGGCGCGCGGGAGTGAAGCGACTCGCGCGAGGGACGAGTGAGCGCAGTGAACGAAGAGGCTGGGGAGGACGAGGCATACGAGGTTTCGGAAAAATCTCGAAAGTGAGTAGCGCGGAACTTCGTTCCGCGGACAGTCGAGCGGCAAAGCCGCGAGACGACGGTGAAACCGCGAGCAAGCGATGGTGGTCTGATTGGAGTCGGAAACAGCTAGCAGTTCGGCACTGCTGTTTGAAGTCCAACGAAGCTACAATTCGAAATCACTGTCTGGTAGTGTTCGCCGGAACCTAATTGCAAATCGGGTACTAACCCAATCTCATGAGCGACGGTCCGGAGCCGACAGAAAACATCAGCGGGGGTTCCGAGGGCGGCGGCATCGCCGATGTCTTCGACCCCGGCGAGGCAGACAACCGCGTCGAGGAGGTCGTAGACCGACTCGGCGAACTGTACTGGCAGAAAACCTACGGCGGACAGGACGCCTTCATCTGTCTCGTTAGAACCGTTCTCAGCCAGAACACGAGCGACGTGGCCAGTCAACCGGCCCACGACGACCTGCTTGGAAAATACGACGAGGACGACGCCGACCTCGCCGAATCGCTCGCGCACGCTGAACACGCCGAACTCGCGGACACGATTCGCTCGGCGGGCCTCTACAATCAGAAAGCCGACGTACTTATCGAAGCGGGCGAGGAGGTTCTGGCGAACTACGGTAGTGCGACTGACTTCGACCGATTCGTGACGGAAGAAGAATCGAGCGAAGTGCGGCAGGCGCTCCTCGACATGAACGGCGTCGGGCCGAAAACGGCGGACTGCGTCCTGCTGTTTTCGGGCGGTCAAGCGGGCGTCTTCCCGGTCGATACGCACGTCCATCGAATCTATCGCCGACTCGGCATCGCGCCCGCGGACGCAGACCACGAGGAAGTGCGAGAAGTGTTGGAGCGCGAGGTTCCCGCTGAAAAATGCGGCTTCGGGCACACCGCCAGTATTCAGTTCGGGCGTGAGTATTGCTCCGCCCGCAAGCCTGCGTGTTTGGATGGCCCTGAAGCCTGTCCGATGTCGGATTTGTGCGAGCAAGTCGGTGTGGATTCCGAGAGCAAAGACGTGGTTGACCCGGCGGAGGCCGACTGATTACTCCACCATCTCGTCGGTGTCCGAAACGTCCGTCACCCACATCGTTTTCTCGTTGACGAACTCGTGAATCCCGTGATGGGCCAGTTCGCGCCCGTAGCCCGAGTCCTTGACGCCGCCGAAGGGCAGTCGCGGGTCGGATTTGACCAGTTCGTTGACGAACACCATTCCGGACTCGATTTCGCGGGCGACCTCCTTCGCCTGCGTTTTGTCCTGCGTCCAGATGCTCGCACCGAGTCCGAATCGGGTTTTGTTGGCGCGGTCGATTGCCTCCTCTGTGTCCGAGACTTCGAATACGGACGCAACCGGGCCGAACATCTCGTCTTCGCCCGCAGGGCTTTCGTCCGGCACGCCAGTCAGAATCGTCGGCGGGTAGTACGCCCCCTCCCTGTCGAGGGGTTTCCCACCGAGTTCGAGGGTCGCGCCCGCCTCGATGCTGTCTTCGACCTGCTCGTGAAGTCCTTTCATCAAATCCTCGCGGGCCTGCGGGCCGATGTCGGTGTCCTCGTCCATCGGGTCGCCGATAGTCATCGACTCCATCGCTTCGGTGAATTTCTCCATGAACTCGTCGTACACGTCCTCGTGGACGACGAACCGCTTCGCTGCGATACAGGACTGCCCATTGTTGATACACCGGGCCTGCGCGCCGGTCTGTGCGGCGTCCTCGATGTCCGCATCGGGGAGCACGACGAACGGGTCGCTTCCGCCCAGTTCGAGGACGGAATTTTTCAGGTTCTTGCCCGCATTTTCGCCGATAGACCGCCCTGCTCCCGTGCTTCCCGTGAGCGTCGTCGCCGCGATTCGATCGTCCGAAATAACGTCCTCTACGGTGTCGGAACCGACGAGGAGCGTGGTGAACGCACCGTCCGGGTAGCCCGCCTTCTCGAACACGTCTTGGATTGCGAGGGCGCACTGGGGAACGTTCGAGGCGTGTTTCAACAGGCCGACGTTGCCCGCGGTGAGGTTTGGCGCGGCGAACCGGAACACTTGCCAGAACGGGAAGTTCCACGGCATCACCGCGAGCACCGGGCCGAGCGGTTCGTAAGAAATGTAGCTTTCCACGCCCGGTTCAGTGCCGATACGTTCGTCTTGGAGAAATTCGCCCGCGTGTTCGGCGTAGTAGTCACAGACCCACGCACATTTTTCCACCTCGGAAACCGCACTGCTGACGGGTTTGCCCATCTCCTTCGTCATCATCTCGGCGTATTCCTGCTTGTTTTCGCGGAGAACATCACCGGCTTTCGAGATGAGTCGCTGGCGTTCCTCGATAGGTCGTTCTCTCCACTCTTCGTAGGTTTCGTGTGCCTGTTTGAGTTTTTCGTCAACCGACTGCTCGTCGTCCGCATCGAACGTCTCGATTACCTCTTCAGTTGCCGGATTGAGACTTTCCATAGTCGATGAACACCGCCGATTCCCATGTACGCTTTGGCGGGAAATGCAAGGTCGAGAAAGGGGAGATATTCTAGTGAATTCGAGAAACCTTGTAAATGAATTAAGATTAAAGCTGTGCGTGGCTCGGTGTAATATGACACAGGGGCACATGACGAACGACAAAAACGAGGTGACGAAGCAGGTATCCGACTACGAACTCAAAATCGTGCTGGTTCCTGAACTCGGTGAATATTCGACGACGCTCCGTCCCGACGTCGATTCGTCTCGTGCATCTCGTTTTCCATTTATCGTGCAGTCAATCCAGCGTTTCCGAATATACGCGCCGCATACTTATCACGACAGTTGCCGACACTCTGCGCCACATGAGATTCGAGCGTGACAAAAGACCGACCGTGAGGGTGTCGTAGATGTCCTCGCTCGAACTGTTCCTCGTCATCGGGGCGAGTCTCCTGTTCTCGCTAGTTCTGAGCGAGGCGTTCGAACGACTCGGCGAACCCGGATTCCTCGGCGAAATCGTCGCGGGAATCCTGCTCGGCCCATCCGTACTGATGCTCATCAGCAACACCAATCAGAACAACCCGTTTATCCTCATCGCAACCATTGGTGGCCTCCTGCTGTTTTTCGACGCAGGTTATCAGCAAATCAGTTTAGACCAACTGCTCGCTGCGTTTCGACCAGTGCTGATAATCGGTCTATCGGGTGTCATCATTCCCTTCGTCGTCGGGTTCGCTATCGGAACCGGATACGGCTTCGGACTCGAATCGAGTCTCTACCTTGGCCTCATTCTCTCCGTAACTTCCGTCTCTATCGTCGTCAGAACCCTCCTCTCGCTCGATAAACTCGACACCCAGTACGGCAGATGGATTCTCGGCGCGTCCGCCGTGGACGACGTTATCGGTCTTCTCGGTATCTCGATTCTCCCGCTGTTTTTCGTCGGCGGGGGAGCGAGCGCGACCGTTTCGGCGCTCGGCCTCGCTGCCCTCTTTTTCGTCGCCCTCGGCGTGTTCTACAAGTTCCTCCTTGACCCGATTGCGAACCTGCTCGCAAAATCCAAGGTAGATCAGGCAGATTTCATCGGCATTTTAGGCCTTCTCTTCGTGTTCGGCTACGCTTCCGACGCGGTGAACCTCTCCTACTTTATCGGTGCTCTCTCGGTCGGCCTCATCGTCTCCACGAACAAGCGACTCGAAGGCAAAAGCCTCCAGTCGAACATCTACGGCATCGCCTACGGCGTGTTCATCCCGCTCTATTTCGTCGCCATCGGCGCGCGAATGAATCTCGCCGATTTGACGCTCAACTCGTTCATCATCGTCTTCGCCGTTCTCGGCCTCCTTTCGAACTTCATCGCAGGCTATGTCGGCAATCTCCTCGCTGGCGGCCCCCGCGAGCATTCGCTGATTTTCGGCTTCGCACTGCTTCCGCGCTCCGAATCCGGAATCGCAATCGTCGCACTCGGCGTTTCGCAGGAAATCGTCGGCAACCGGATTTTCGTCGCCTATCTGGTCGTCTTCGTGATTTCCGTGCTTCTGACGCCCTCGCTGTTGAAACGGGCGGTCAACCGCGCGGAGGCGAAAAACGGGACGCAATCGGGGCAGTCGGGGCAATCGAGTTAGTCAAACATGTAGCGATTTCACTCCGACGAACTCCCGCCGTCCGAGTCCGATACGTCGTAGCGATTCGCGGCGGACTCGAATCCCGTTTCCATCTGCTCTTTGCTTCGGCGGCCTTCCGCTTCCGCCATGGCTTCCGGATCGGGGTTCACGTCGTCGTCGATTCGCGCCCACGATTTGTGGACTTTCGCGTGGCACCAGCGACAGAGGTAGACCGTAATCTCGTGGCTCAGGGTTTCGCCGTCGCTCGCGTAGGAAAGGTGGTGTTCTTCCAACAGCGGTCGCTCGTCGGAGTGGGCCATCCGGCGCTCTTTGAGTCCGCAGCGAATGCATTGGCGCTCCCGATTTCGACAGCGAAAATGCGGGCAGTCACCCCAGTTCCAATCCCCGTCAGGGTTTGCGACCGGACACGCAAACTCCTCTTCCCGGCGCTCTTCCGCAAATTCGGGGTCGTGCTGTGGGTATTCGAAGGCGTATCGACACCGCCCCTCGTCGGTCAGATGGTCACAGAGTCCGGCGTGGTCGTAGGGGTCGTCCACGCCCACGGCGGTTCCCGACGGGGTTTTCTCCATGAGTGAGTCGTGGCGTCGCCGTCGCACAAACGTTTTGTTTCCTTCCTGAGCAGTGTGGGTCGTGCGCGTCGTACACGAATCCGATGGTCAGTCGCAACCGCTCGCAGAAAACGTTGAGACGGCGGACTCGTTTCTCACCCAAGCCCGCGGGCTGATGTTCCGCCGGTCGATTCCAGACGATTACGCTCTTGCCTTTCGGTTCGACGATGTCGCCTCGCGGGACGTCCACATGGTGTTTGTCCCGTTTTCACTTGACGTAATTTGGACGCAAGGCGGAGAAGTTCAGCAGGTCGAACGGCTTTCAGCGTGGACTGGATTGGCGAAAGCACGGGCGGACACTCTGTTCGAACTTCCGGCAGGAAGCGCGTCGGACGTGAAAATCGGCGATTCGGTTCGGTTGGCCGAATAGAAAAAATCAGTCCGCATCGGGGAACGGCGTGAATCCATCTACTGGCGTAACGGAGTAATCGACGGTGAGGGTGTCCTGTGTCGCGCGAATCTTTCCGACGAAGGCCGAAATCTCTTCGAGCATTCCTTCGAGGACGAACAGTTCCATGCAGTAGTGGTCGCCGACGTGATTGTGGAAGTTCGACGCCACGAGGCCTTCGTGTTCGTGCCGGAGGTGCATCATTCGTTCCTCCACGTTCGTCGTCTCGTAGTCGAACATCACCGTGACGACACCCATCAGTTTGCGGTCTTCGAGTCTGCGGTCTTCGAACTCGCCGAGGAGGTTTCGACTGGCCTCACGGACGACTTCACTTCGCCCGGTGTAGCCGTGTTCGTCCGCGAACTGGTCGATTCGTTTGAGCAGTTCGTCCGGCATGGAGACGCTGACGACGGTCATGTATTAACTCAGTCCCCATTCGCTATTAGAATCTTGTTATCAGTATTCGAACTGGATTCGCTCGCGACCGGGGTCAATCGTAACTTCTCCGCCGACGGGAATCGGCGCGACAGGGGCGGTGTGGCCGAAATCGAGGTCGAAGACGACCGGCGCATCCGGATTGTACTCCGCGACGAGGTCGGCGATTGCATCGCGCTGGCGTTCGCGGTACGCTTCGCGTTCCTCGGGTGGCCTGGGAACCTCGTGTGACCGCGCTTTCGCCCGCCCGACGAGTACCGCCGAAAAACGGGACAGGAGGCCGCGTTCACCCATTCCCATCAGCACCCAGCGCACGTCAAACTCGCTCGGCAGTTCCTCGGACGTTTCGAGCAGGAGCACGGTTCCATCCAGTTCCTCGGGGTCGGGCAGATAGCGACTCACCGACAACTGCATGTCCACGATTTCCAGACTGCCGCCCCACGTTCGCCCCGTCACTGACTCCTCACCCCCGCGCCATTGCCAACCCGGGTTGGGTTCCATCTCGCGTCGCTTGTCGAGATTCTTCGGGTCGGCCCAGTCCAAATCCTCGTCGGTAAACTCCTCGGCGGGGCGAAGTTCCCCGAACGAATCTTCGAACATCGCCCGTTTTAAATGTTCGACGGTGTAGTCGTGCATCGACCCCTGCATGGCGAAGTCCGTGAACAGGGTGCCGCCGTAGAAGGAAACGATGCCCTCGTTCCAGAGGACGGTCTGGAGGTTGGTATTGTCACTGATTCCGTAGAATCGTGTCGGATTCTCGCGGAGGACATCGGTGTCGAGATGCGGCAGGATTCGCACTTGGTCGGCCCCGCCGATGACCGTAACCACACCTTTGATGTTCGAGTCAGAAAACGCATCCATCACGTCTTCCGCCCGCGCTTCAGGGTGGTCGTACAGCCACTCTGGCGACTTCGTCGCGGTCGGAAATTCGACCGGATTCAGCCCGAACTCCGATTTCAGACGTTCCAAACCGAGTTCGTACACGTGCGGAAACGGCTCTGCAAGGCTGGTTCCGGGCGCGACGATGGCGATATCGTCACCCGGTTCGAGCGCCGGTGGGACGGTGAAACCGTTCATTTGTGACACATTTGTGAAACACAAACAAGTAGTTTCTCACCTGACTGGGGAGCTTTTCCCACCTAATCATCTGTTAATTCGGGCTGCAATCGGCAGTCGTTCCCTATTTCGCGCTTAACCGTGCCATAACAAAGTCGGATTCTATCGTTAGTAAACCCATGTCAAACCGCTCCGTGGGAGGATACGGGACCACCGATGGGTGGGCAACCCACGCCCCGAAACGAGCGTGGTTGCTGGTGGCACTCATCGCCGGGAAGACGCTCGACGCCGTGAGCACCGTCACAGTCCTCCATCTCCGCGACGACGTGTTCGAATCCGTCTGGCTTACACGGACACTGATGGAGACGTTCGGACGAGTCGAGGGGTCGCTTATCACGCTCATCCTCGCCGTCATCGGCGTGGCGATTCTCGCCGAAAGCGGTTTGATCATCAAACGACTGCTTCCCGACGACTGGACTCCCGACGGCTATCCCGCCGCATTCCGAACCACGACCTATCTCGCCGCAGGCGCGTGGTACGGTCTTCTCGGAGTCCATAACTTCCTGTTGTTGTTCTGAATGGCGGACGGAAGATTTGGAGGGAGGTATTTCAAAGCGCGAAAGCGTCGCCACAGTATCGGCGAAGCCGCACTCTTACGCCATCCGATTCCGTGTCTCCTCCGTGTCGATGAAATCACGAACTGCTGCCGTAACGCGGTCGGGTGCTTCCGTCGGGCCGAAATGACTGACACCCTCGAATTCGACGAGTCGACTGTTCGGGAGGGCCTCGTTGACTACGCGGACGCTATCTCGAAGATGAGCAGGGCCATCGGTTCCGGTCAGCATGAGCGCCGGTGAATCGACATCCGGGGTAGCGGGAAGACTGTACCGCTCGACGGCACGATCCATCCGAACCGTATTCTCCACGTGTTCAACACAGGCAGGCCACGCTGGCCATTCTTGGAGCCATTGGTCAATATTTTCACACTTACCACCGTGAATGACCTCCCGAAGGTGGATCTTCATTGCGTCACGACGTCTTCCATCATTGAGTTGGGATTGCATCCGGGCGACGAGATTAGCCTGATCTCTGTATTCACCGGTGAGCACTGACGGTTCGTAGGCGACGAGTTTCTCGATCGGTGCAGTTCGGGCGGTTTCTATCGCTTGGAGACCGCCGAACGAGTGTCCGAACAGGATCGGATCGCCATCGACGGCGTCGATGATTGCATGCACGTCTTCGATTTCGCGTTCGAGGCAGTACCCCGTGCTTTGCTGCGGTTTCGAACCAAGACACGCAGAGTCCCGTTGCGTGGCGTCATCGCTGTCCCCGCGCCCTCGCCGGTCGGGAACGACGACGGTGTAGTCGTGCGCGAACTGGGGAACGATTGGCTTCCAGTAGCGTCGCGTGCCGCCGCCATGAAGGAGAATCAGTGGCGACCCGTCTCCGTATTGTTCGTATGCGATGCTTGTTCCGTCGGCAGAAGTAACCGTTTGCATCGATGTACAAATTCGGGAGCAGTTTGGCTAAGACTGTCTCTCATCTATGCGGCCATTTAAATATCATCCGCAGCGCTGACCATGGCTTCGGCGAGATGCGTTTGCGCGCGTCGAAGGCGCTCGGAAAGTGACGACGCAGTAATCCCGAGGTCGCCTGCGACGTCGTCGAGCGAGGTCGTCCGCGGAATTTCAAAGTATCCCATCTCGTAGGCAGCCAAGAACGCCTCTCGCTGGCGGTCGGTCAGTTCGTCTCCCATCTCGCCACCATTGTCGTCACGGGTGAGTCGTCGGAGTCTGAATCTACCGTTGCGTCGCCAGAACGCACGAAATTCGTCCAACGTCGCCCTGTCTGCGAACCATCCGGTTTGAATCCAACCGGTTGGCGTGACTCGAATCCGGTCTATGATGGAATCAGTCGTTGCGAGCGCGTGAAGCTCCGAAAGATTCTCGATCCGTTCACCAAGTTGCGCTTCCATACCGACAGCCGGTAAGATTTGATATCGGTAGGTTTCATTCGTTCTCCCGACTAACGTATACTCCGCGACGAACGCTGACGATTCGAAGGCACGCTCGACCGATGCGACCGTTTCGTGGACGACGTGGACGATGAACGGTGGATAACCGCCGTCTTGTGTCGGCTGAATATCGATTTCTAGCGTCGCTTCGGGGACGGCCGCTGCTACGCCGACGAACGGCAACTGCTCACAGATAATTTCGTATTCGGCGACGAGTCCCATGAATACTGATTTCTGTCGGCATTAATGCGTGTGTTGAAAGACATCTTGGTGACTGTTTCCAACGTTTGCTTGCCGTCGCTCGCAAAACCTCGACTGGTCGTGTAGTGTTTGGAAAAGCGCCGGGAAGGAGATTTGAACCACGCCCAGACGTTCCTGCTCACTCGCATTCGCTCGCTCCGCGGGCGTGCGTCTGGTCTACTTCAAATTCCCCGACCGTCATTTTCTCGCGCGGTGGCGAGAGGCATAAATGCCTCTCGCCGTTTTGCGCTCGTAGAATGACGCCGAGAGGGAGATTTGAACTCCCGTGTCCGTGAGGACAGCAGATTTCGAATCTGCCGCCTTGGCCGGGCTAGGCTATCTCGGCTCATCTCACAGTACCGCGCTGGTGCCTTTATGGGTTTCGATTTGTCGAATTCAAACGCTACTGACCACCACATTAAAATCACTGGCCGTCGCGGCATATTTCATGGACGTTACAGACGCGAACGCGCAGAGCGATTCCGTCCTCGACGCGATTGGAACCGCCGTCATCGCCGACCGTGAGTTCCTCGAAACGGTTCTCCTCGGCGTGATGGCACAGGGTCACGTTCTCCTCGAAGACGTGCCCGGAACCGGAAAGACCCTCACCGCCCGGAGTTTCGCTTCCGCCCTCGGCCTCTCCTTTAGCCGCGTGCAGTTCACTCCCGACCTTCTCCCGGCGGACGTCACCGGCACCCACGTCTTCAACGAGCAAAACCGCGAGTTCGAGTTCAACGAAGGCCCCATCTTCGCCAACGTCGTTCTCGCGGACGAAATCAACCGCGCGCCGCCGAAGACGCAGGCCGCCCTCCTCGAAGCGATGGAGGAACGACAGGTGACCGTGGATGGCGACACCCGCGAACTCCCGAAACCGTTCTTCGTCATCGCCACGCAGAACCCCGTCGAACAGGAAGGAACCTTCCCGCTCCCCGAGGCGCAGGTTGACCGATTCGCGGTCAAAACCAGCCTCGGCTACCCAGACAAGGACGGCGAAATCGAACTGCTCCGCAGGCGTGCAAGCAGACATAGCCAGAGTCCGAGCGTCGAAACCGTGCTTAACAACCAACTCGTCAGCGACCTCCAGTCAGTGCCTGAAACGGTTCGCGTGGAAGAAGACCTCATCGAATACATGGCCAGCATCGCCCGCGAAACCCGTGACGACCGCCGAGTCGAAGTCGGCGTTTCGCCCCGTGGTACCCAGCGATTGTTCGAAGCGACCCGCGCCCGCGCCGCCATGCAGGGTCGGGAGTTCGTCACCCCCGACGACGTGAAGCGAGTCGCGTACCCCGTCCTCGCCCATCGTGTCGTCCTCACGCCGGACGCGAAGGTGAACAACGTGCGAAAGGACGAAATCGTTGAGTCGGTGCTGGACAGCGTTCCGGTGCCGACGGTGGAGTGAGAGGGTTCGACGGTCGAATGCAATAGAACGGTCGCTTATCTTTCTTCGCGCCAATCATCCCGGAGAAGTCCGTACTGTACCATATCGCGATGTGCGCCGTTGATGAACATGAATTTTCTACGACGGCCTTCCTCGGAGAATCCGAGCGATTCCAGCAGGCCGCGAGATGCGTCGTTGAAATCGTAGGCCTCCGCGCCGATGGCAGGCGTATCGTACTGCCGGAAAGTGTCGTCGATGACCATGGAGACGGCCTCCGTGCCGTACCCCTGTCCGTGCACTTCAGGGACGAGCCAATAGCCGAGTTCAGGACGTTTCCAGTCGGCGTCCATTACAGCCACTTCGCCAATCCGCGTCACATCCGCCTCGTCGGGTTGCTCCGAACTTGCCTCCCCTTCCTCCAGACAAACCAGAAATCGGTCGGAATCGTCGTTTTCAATGTGCTCTTCTAGTTGCGTTTGGTTCATCAAACGATTGCCAATCGGATACCGGAGTTCGGGGTTCGCCATTGCACGTTGAATGAACCGAATATCCTCTTTCTCGACCGTTCTGAGCGTGATTCGCTCACTGCTTTGGACGGATGCTCCGGGCATGATACCGTTGTATGTGGGATTCGGTAAATATTTTCTGAGATAAAAACAGGTCAGGGGTGATAGTTAACGATTACGCCCGCAGTGCAGACGTAAGCGCCAGCGCCGCAATCAGCAGGAACACTAGCGCCGTCATCGGTTGTCCGCCACTTCCGAGCAGGTACATTCCGTAGCCGACGCCGCCCGCCGAAATCGCAACCACGGTGCTCGCGGCGGCGTGCATGATTTCGAGGGTTCGGGTGTCCGCCTCTCGACCTAACTGCTCGCCGACGTTGATTGCCTGTTCACCGGAATCCCACGCCAACACGGTGGCCATCGTGCCGGGAATCATGAGTTCGGGCGGTGCCGCAGCCAATCCCCCCGAAAGCACCCCGGCGAGAAGGGCGAAACTCCCGGTCGTAACGAGCCTGCGCGACCCGCGAACGACGCCGAGTGCGACCAACACGAGGCCGAGCGAGCCGCCGACCAAACCGACGTTGCCGAAGAACGCGCTCGCTCCGAGGGCGACCGACGCCGCGATGATGGCGAGCAGTTGGCTGACGCGGGCGGGCGAACGGTCGATTTCCGCAGTTTGGGGCTTCGATTCGGTTTCAATCTTGGATGCCTCCGTCTCACGCTCCGCCGCCGAGTCAGTTTCTGCGTTCTTCTTTTTGACCATCTTCGAATCCATCTCGCTCATCGTCGCCACCTCCGGTTTGCCCGGGCCATCGTAATGCCGAGCGAGTCGTCCGTGCTCCAGTCCACCACTCGGATACCGCTCGCTCGAAGGGACTGGAGTCGATGCTGGCGCTCCGCCCACGCGAGTCGCTGGCCGGTCGTTCCGTCGTTCGTCGGGTCAGGACTGATGACGGTCACGGCGTGGCCAGTGGCGTCGAGTCGCCGGGCAATCTCCGGCGCGAAGGAGTCACAGAGCGGCGAGAAAAACACCACCTGTGCGTCCGAGGGGAGTCGCCGTCTCAGCCACCGCAGTTTCAGTGTCGAGTAGAACGCCCCCTCGGGCGGTTTTCGTGAAAACGCTTCCGCGTGCGAGAGCAGTTCTCGCGCCTCCGCTCGATGGTACTCGCCGGTTCCGGGCGACAGCCACAGTTCTTCCGGGCCGAAGGACGCGATTCCGACCCGGTCACCGTTGTCGAGGAGGGCGCTGAACGCGTCGCCGACGGCGCGAACCGAATGTTCGACCGCACCGGGGTCGTCTGTGTCGTGTGTCAGATAGGCGTCTGCGCGAACGTCCACGAGCAGGACGACCGTCGCGGTTTGCTCCTCTCGAAATTCGACCGTCGTCAGTTCGCCGGTTCGTGCCTTTCGCTTCCAGTCGATGCGCGAGAGGGGGTCACCGGGGCGATACTCCCGTGTCGAAAAGAACTCGACGCCGGTTCCGCCCTCGCGGGTCGCAATCCGGCCTGTATGCCGAATCGTCTGCTCGCGGAGGGGCACGTCCTCCGCCGTGGTTTCGAACTGTGGCGTACAGGTGACTGTCGTTTCATCCGCGAGGTCGAACTCGTGTTCGACCGCGCCGCTGAAGTCGCGGGCCAACACCTGCGCCGGGGCAAAGTCGTGTTCGCCGCGAACCGATTCGACGGTGTAGGAAAACACGGCCTTCTTGCCGGGGCGAAGTGCGGTGCCGAGACGGGGCGACCCCGCAGTTACGCGCAGTCCTTCTGGCACGCCGTCGATGACTCTGATGTCGGGGAGGATTTTCTCCCCCGTATTTTCGATTTCCACTTCGATTTGGATTTCGTCGCCGGGTTGCGGGTCGGTGTCGCTGACGGTTCGCGCCAAATTGAGAGTCGCCTCCGATGGCGTCGCGGTTCGGGCGTAGGCCGCGAACGCGACGCCGATGACGCCCGCGAGGAGCGTCTCCGGACTGCCGAAAATCGTCCCGACCGCCGCGGCGAGCAGCGCGATTGCGCTCACGCCGTACCAGCGGTTCGTTTCTCGGAGCGTCATCTGGTTTCCTCCACGTATTCGGTCACCGCGTCGGCGGTTCGACGCGCCCGCCGCTGGAACCTCGTTTGTCCGCCGAACGACTGGCGGAACCACTCGCGCCACGACCGGCGCGGTGCGGATGGCCCGCCGAGGAAGGCCGCCGCCTCGGCGTCGTCCGTCCATTCCCCCGTTTCCAACTGCGTCCGCGCCTCGTCCTTCGAACAACCTTCACGCTGAACGATTGCTTCGACGAGCGAGGTTTCGAGCGTGGCCCTGAGCTTTTTTCGCGCACGAAACCGCTCCTTTCGCGGCCCGGAATGAACTTGCAGGAGTCGCTCGTCGAACTCGGTTCCCGGGGTAGGAAGCGTCACGTTCGTCTCCGGGTCGTCGGTTTCAGCCTGTAAGAGGTCGTTATTTCGTCGTCCCTGGACGACGCGCAGTCCTTGGACGAGCGTCAGCACGCCCACGAGTTTCACGAAAATCGCACCCGTCGAAAGGAATCCTGCGAGTTCCGGAGCGAACACGACCGCGAGTCCGCCGCCGATTGCGAGGATGCCGACGACAGTTATCAGCGGTCGGTCTTTCATTCGTCGTCCTCCGCGTAGGTTCGCTCGATTCGGCGAAGAGCGGCCACGGCCCGCTCTTCGCGTTCGCCGGTCGCATCCTCGCCGCCGTACCGCACCTCCTCGAAGATGTTCGTCAGTTCGGTCACGTCCTCGCGGGCGATTCCGGCGGCCATCGCGGTCGCGGCGAACTCACCCGGCGTGCTCGATTTCGGGTCGGAAACGTCGAGGTGCGTCGTCATCTCGCGCCACGCCCGGTACACTTCGTTTTCGACGCTCGCGTCGGATTCGATTCTGTCCGCCGCGTCGCCCGCCGCGCGTCCGACCGCAGCGATGTCCTCTTCGTCGGGTACTTCTTCACTCGTTGAGGTTTCCGGTTCGGTTCCGCTCGAACTCTTCACGAGGAGGACAAGCGCGCCCACGAGAGCGATTCCGAGGATGACGAACAAGGCCACAGACGGTGTTAGCACGCTCGTCGCGCCGTCAGCCGACCCGAGGGAACCGCCGCCCGGCAGAGTGCTGTTTGAACTGTTCGGCAAAGCGGAACTGGGGCCGTCGAACGTCGGCGCCTCACACGAGGTCAGCAGGGCGTGGAGAAGCAACAACGGGATGCCGAGAGGGCCGATGACGGCGATAGCACCGAGTGTTCCCATTCGCCAGTAGCCGATTCCCACGGCGAGGAAAAAGAGTCCGAGAATAAGTGCTATCGCGGTCGGTGAGTTGAGAGTTGGATAGCACGGGAATTCGAACGGAGATGACAGTTCCCCTCGTTCTGCACTCTCCCTACTTGAGCGGTCATCACCCTCATCAGAGCCAAAGCTCGAACCGGTTCCTGTACCGAGACCACCACCATCGTTCGTGACGGCGGTGTTCAGCGTCGCGGCGGCGAGAGTGATAGCGAGTACGCAGAGGAGGGCGATTACGAGAGTTCGGGCGGTGTCAGAGTCCACGGTAGCAAGTAGCGGGATTGAAAACTTAGGCTTTCTGTCTGCTTGTCGTTAGTGTCCGCTAGAGGTACGAGTCGTCGTACTCCTCGGTAGACCGTGATGCGTGGGTGTTACCACATTCGTTGCATTCGATTCGTTCGACGTTGTCCATCGAGACGTTTAGCGACCCACAGTTGCGACAGTAGTAGCCAAACTGCTCTTCGTGCGCTTCGTCTGTGTAGGCCGTGAAGAATGCGCCCTCGGTTCCGGAGTGCTCTGCGTCGAGGTCGAGATACACCCGCCCGTCGTCCGTTGGGACGGTCGTTTCACCGTCCACCGATTCCGTGTTCGGAAAGCCATCGTTTGCAGCAGCATCGGTGCCTTCGTCTCCTTCCTCCGAGTCCGCCGTCCGTTCGCCCGCCGACGATGATTCTTCGTACACGTACTCGACGAGCGATTCGTCACCGACTTCCACTCGTCGGCGTTCCACTTCCTCGAAGCCGAATCGCTCGAAGAACTGGTGACCCTCGGTGTTGCTTTCGAGCGCCGTCGCTCGCAGTCGCTCTGCACCCTGCTCGCGCAGTGCTTCGGTGGCGGTTTCGAACAGCTTTCGACCGATTTCTCGTCCCCGATGTTCCGGGTCAACGAACAGCCACCGTACTTCGCCCGTTTCGCCCTCCTGTTCGGCGACGACGACGCCGACTATCGTGTCCCACTCCTCGCTGTCCGCGACTCGGATAACCGTCCCCGAACTTTCGATTCGCTGTGTCAACTGCTCTTCGCCAAATTTCTCTTCGGCGAGTGTCTCTATTTGTTGTGGACTAAGCGCGTACGATGTCGTCATCGCGCTTTCGACTAGTTCTCGCACACGCCCCGTGTCAGTCGGGGTTAGTTCGCGGATGTTCATCGGTTGGGATTCGTCGTAGTCGCTGAAAAGCCCGTGGGCAAACGGTGTCCATCACCCGGAGCGTTCGTTCGGACAGCCACAAATACAACCGCAATGAGAGCGTGACACAACGGCCAACCGTTATGCTCCTTGCGTCCGTGTCGCAATTATGCGAGATGTGGGGGCGGTTTGTGTCGTTTTGCTCGTATGTACCGCGCCAGTGTTCGCAGCCACTACTGTCGCTGGCGGCGTGAATGGGGATTCGGGTACGGAGTCGGTCGAGAAGAGCGGCGTTGTCGGTAGCAATAGCAACGGTGCGACCAGCGCCGACGCAAACGTCGAAAATCAAACCCAGCGACCCGACCCGCAAGAAGACGTTCTCGGATGGGAAAACGGCTACTGGCACAACGAGAGTATCGCGGTTAACCAAAGCGACGGCCTGAGCGAGGCAGAACGGGAAGCCTACGTCAATCGGGCGATGGCGCGGGTCGAGTTTATCCGAAATCAGGAGTTCAAGCGCCCGGTAGAAGTTAATTCGCTCCGACGGGGGCAGTATCAAGAACTCATCGGTTCGCAGATAGAAAGCCAGTACACGCAGAGTCAACGCGCGTGGGAGAACCAAATCTGGGAAGCGCTGTTCGCCGTGGGCGAACAGTCGGATGCGGCCCGTCAACAGACGCAACTGTATCAACAACGGGTTGCCGGGTTCTATCTTCCAGGTCGGGACAAGATTTACGTCATCGCCGACGACAGCCTCGTCATCGACAACGCGACGTTAGTTCACGAACTCACGCACGCCCTGCAAGACCAGCAAGTCGGCTTGGCCTCGTCCCAGTTCGAAGCCGAGACGATGGACGGCCAACGGGCGAACGACGGCCTGACCGAGGGAGAGGCGTCCTACGTCGAGCAACGATACGTCCAGCGCTGTGGAGCGGAATGGGAATGCGTGGAGATGCCCGGCCCGCCACGCGAAGAGACGCCCTACGGCGGCGGTTCGCTTCCTGATTTCAACCTCGCGATGCAGGTTAGCCTGATTCAACCGTACTCCGACGGCCCAGCATACGTCGCGTCGAAGGTCGATTCGGATGGATGGCAGTCGGTTCAACAGGAGTACCGCAATCCGCCGAACGCCTCGGAGCAGATTATCGACCCCATCGAGCGAAACGACGCTTCGACGCCGCTTCGCCTCGGGGAACAGGCGCAAAACGGGTGGAAACTCTACGGCCAAAAAGGGGAGAACGGCTCCGAAACCGTCGGCGAAACCGGTATCTACACGATGTTCTGGTATCAGGGGCGAGCCGACGACAACCCGATTATTCGGTGGCAAACGTTCGAAAACCCCGAGTTGGGTGAGTACGACACGTTCAACTACACCAGCGTTCCCTCGGATGGCTGGGCGAACGACCGACTCTGGCCGTACCGCAATGGCGACAAGCGCGGCTACGTCTGGCGAACCGCGTGGGATACGAATCGGGACGCGACCGAGTTCCAACGCGCCTATCGGGATTTGCTCCGAGGACAGAACGCGACTCGAACCGGATCCGGCGCGTGGGTCATCGAAAACGGGGAGTTCGCTGACGCCTTCCGAATCGTCCGCGACGGACGAACCGTGACTATCGTGAACGCGCCAACGGAGGGAGATTTGGCGGATATTCGCCCCGGAGTTACGAACACCTCAAGCGTGAGGTAGATTCAAATGCGTGATTACGCCGACGCGCTTCCGGCCGTCACGCTGGTCGGAAGCACGTCGGTTTCGTCCGCCGCAGTCAGCAGGTCGTGGTAGCGGTTGCGAATCGTGACGGTACTCACGTCCGCGACTTCGGCAACAGCGTCCTGCGTCAACTGCTCCCCTTCGATGAGGGCGGCGGCGTACAGCGCCGCCGCCGCGAGCCCGACTGGTGATTTGCCGCTGGTGATGCCCGCATCCTTCGCCGTCTTGAGAAGGTCGTGGGCGCGGTGTTTCGTCACCGAATCGAGGTCGAACTCGCTCTCGAATCGGTTGAGATACTGTTCAGGGTCTGCCGGTCTGACTTCGAGACTGAGTTCGCGGACAATGTAGCGGTACGTTCGCTTGAACTCCATTTCGTCGATTCGGCTGACCGTTGCGACTTCGTCCATGGTTCGGGGCACTCCGGCCTGCCGCGCCGCAGCGTAGACGCTCGCGGTCGCCACGCCCTCGATGGAACGACCCGGCAGGAGGTCTTCGTTTAGCGCGCGGCGGTAGATGACGCTCGCCATCTCGCGGACGTTTTTCGGCAGACCGAGGGCGCTCGCCATTCGGTCGATTTCGCCGAGCGCCTGTTTGAGGTTACGTTCCTTACTGTTTCGCGTGCGAAATCGCTCGTCCCACGTGCGGAGTCGCTGCATCTTCTCGCGCTGGCGGGAACTCAACGTTCGTCCGTATGCGTCCCTGTCCTGCCACCCGATGTTGCTCGACAGTCCTTTGTCGTGCATCATCTTCGTCGTCGGCGCGCCGACGCGGGATTTCGAATCGCGTTCGCTCGCGTCGAAGGCGCGCCACTCCGGCCCGCGGTCGATTCCCCCGGTTTCTACGACGAGGCCACAGTCCGCACAGACCGTTTCCGCGTGTTCTTCGTCGGCGATGAGGGTGCCGCCACATTCGGGACAGATGTTTTCGTGCTCTTTGGTGTCTGCCCGCTCTCGCTCCGATTCTCGTTCGATTGTCGCTACGACCGACTGTTCGGTTGTTTTGTTGCTCGTACTCATGATGGAATGAATTGGAACCGACGCCGGTAGAAATACGTGACCGACGCCGCACTCACTAACAATAGGTTAGTCCGACAAGCATAAAAATGCTTCGCTTGAAATAGAAAGCTATGGTATCACATCTCAAACTATAGCATCCAAATCTGTATTTCGTGGCAACAAATGGTGTTCAAATTAAATTGTACATAAGAATATGCCGGACGTTCTTTAGCGGAAGTAGAGATGACTCGACAGACGCGACGAGCGTTCGTCGCCACCGTCGGTACTCTCGGCTTCGCGGGGTGTTCCTCGTTAGCCGAGAACGCACCGTTGCCGATAGATAGCGACGACGAACAGGGAACACGACGGGGAAATAAATCGAGCGCACCGAGGAAAATCGCGGACGATTTCGAAGACCTGAGCTACTGGCAGGCAGTCGAACGACAAGGAACTCTGTCGAAATCGACCGACGCCTACGAGGGGTCGCAGTGTGCACACGTCGTCGGTAGCAGGAAAACGAAAGAAGGCCACATCATCCGGTCGGTTTCCGGGGCCGACCTCCGGAGAACCAACTTCTCGATGGCGGTCAAAAGTCTGAATCACGATTTTTTCAAAATCGCCATCGAACTCCACGCACCCGACGGCGACCACACCGTTCAGCTGAAACGAACCCTTCTCGGGCCGAAAAACCGCTGGGTTCGGGTCAACTTCGGCGTCACGGGCGTGACAAAGGGCGTTGACCGCTCGTCGGTCGAAAAGCTTCACATCGTCGCCAGACCGGTCGATACCAACGCCGGGGAGCCAATCGAGTTCCTCGTGGACGACCTTCGAACCGTCTCCCGTCCGGAAACTGGGTCGGTCATGTTCACCTTCGACGACAGCCATTCCAGCCACTATCGCGCCTACGAACTAATGGGGAAGTACGGTTTTTCCGGCGTCGAGGGCGTCATTCCGAAAAGCATCGGGCGCGACGACAGAGTGACCGAAAACCAACTGACGACGATGGCCGACGACGGCTGGGACATTGCCGCCCATCCGAACGTCCAAGCCAACTACTTCTCGGACTACGCGCCGGACGAGCAGGAACGACTGATGACGAAGACGCGCGATTTCCTCCGCGACAGCGGCTTCGAGGACGGTGCGCGCCACCTCCTCGTTCCGAAAAACGTCCTCGGGCCGGAGACGTTCGACCTCGCGCACGAGCACTACGACACGGTGTTCAGTTTCGGGGGCGGGCCGAACGCGATGCCGCTTGCACAGGATGACACCATCGTCTCCCGGGTGAACGGGAAGAACGTCGAGGAGACGAAGCAGTTCATCGACTACGCGAACGACTACGGCCAACTCGTCGTACCGCTGTTTCACGAAGTCGGAAACGACATCAGCGAGCGTGATTTCGAGTCTCTGCTGAAATACGTCGAAACAAAGAACGTGAACGTCGTCACCGCTTCCGACCTGCTGGACGGGTAAGAATATCTGTTGAGCGAGTAGGGACGGCCAATGACTCGATATGTCTGCTGGACAGCGTCCAGCAGACATAACCGTTCATTTCGTTCAAATCGCAGGCAATCGCGTCGTGTCCCGTTTTGTCGTCGTCGAGAGGACACAAAACTGGCCGCCACCGGAGAGCCTTAACATCTCGGACGCCAAGGTATCAGCATGACCGAAAAAGCGACACTCGCAGGCGGTTGCTTCTGGTGTACCGAGGCCGCATTCAAGGAACTTGACGGCGTGAAATCGGTCACGTCGGGGTACGCCGGGGGGTCGGTCGAAAACCCGACCTACGAGGCGGTTTGTTCGGGCGAGACGGGACACGCGGAAGTTATTCAGGTCGAATACGACCCCGAGACAATCGGCTACGACGACCTGCTTGAAGTGTTTTTCACCATTCACAACCCGACGACGCTGAACGAGCAGGGACCGGACGTGGGAACGCAGTATCGCTCCGCCATCTACTACCACGACGACGAGCAGAAAGAAATCGCGGAGACGTTCATCGACCAACTCGAATCCGTGGACGCCTACGACGACCCAATCGTGACGGAGGTCGAACCGCTGGAGACGTTCTACGAGGCGGAGGAGTACCATCAGGACTACTTCGGGAAGAATCCCAACGACGCCTACTGTACGATAAACGCCGGGCCGAAAATCGAGAAGGTTCGCGAGCAGTTCAGCGAGAAAGTGACGCAGTAGTCGCGCACCTTCCCGACCCAAATCCTTTTCTTTTACAGCGTTGCGTAGCTTTTCGATGCCAGTCCGACCAGCCTACGTGAAGAAGGTGGGTGACATGCTGTTGGAACGCTATCCGGAGGCGTTCACCGACGATTTCGACCAGAACAAAAAGAGCGTCTCGGAACTCACGAACATCACGTCGAAGGACGTTCGTAACCGCGTCGCGGGCTATATCGCACGAAACGAAGGGAAGAGAAAACAAGAAGAGGTGTAGAAATATAGTTTAAAACAACTCATACACGCGCATATTCGGTATAATATCGACGCCATTCATATTTTCGCATGATTAATTCTAAAAACAAAAAACATATACCATCGAGTGAGAATCGTCAAATATGGTATCCCGAAAACATTTCGCCCTCTTTTTCGTCGGTTTACTCATCATGGTCGCCGGGGTCTATCCCTTTCTCGTCTTCGCCGACTACGACTACCGCTACGAATCCATTGGACAGTCTAAGGAATCTCCGGACGAGCGAGCGTGGCAGAATTTCGCCGAACTGTCGCCGAGCAGCCAGAAAACCGTGCAGAACACGATAGAAGGGCAGGAGTACACGTTCGAATCGAAAGAACAACTCCCACCAGAAGTAGTCAAAAAAGGAGAAAACTACCACTACTTCGACGACACACAAACGCTGGACTGGTCGAACCCGCAGACACCGGGGACGCTCCTCGTGTCCCTGCTGGGGCTGCTGGCAGTCCTCCAATCGATTCGTCTCGAACTCGGTGGTCGGAGTCCGGTGAATCGCTAACAGGAGCAGTAAGAGAGACGATTATTCGACCGAGATTTCGCCATCGGACGGGACGACTATATCGAAACCACAGTAGGTGAACGAGACGGTGACGTTCGCGTCACCATGGGATGCGTCCCTGCGGAGTCGGTCGAGGATTTCGGGGTCCATAACGTCGTAGAGCGGCGGTTGGAGTTGGTACGGTTCGACATCCATTTTACGCGCAACCGCCTCGACAACGAGGATACTTCCCAATTTGGAACCGTTGGACGATTCTGAACGATCTGTTTTGGTCATCAAGATACCAACCTCTTAGCGCAGTGACTACTTTGGCGTGCGTGTTTACTATGCAATGAAAGGATACCAAAGCGCCGTCACGCGCGACTCATTCCTGCAGGATGGTCTCGTCGAGAAGGTTGTCCAGTCCACGCCGGATTCGTCTGGCGAGTGCCTGCCGGGAAATATCCAACAACGGAGCGATGTCTTCGAGCGACGACTCACGTGGCTCGCGGAAGTAACCGAGTTGGGACGCTAACACGAGTGCCTCGTATTGGGCTTCGGACAGCCCGAAATGGTCGGTAAACGCCGGGGCATTGACGCCATGAATCCGGACGAGTTTCGTCCGAACCTCTCGTTCCCGACAGTATTCGAGGAACTCCCGAGCGCGTTCGTGGGTTTCTGCTCGAAATTCGAACCGCCATTCCGCATCCGACCCTCGGGCGGACAAAATGTTGAGATTCATATCCACGAGAGTTGCAAACGTGTTTTCGACCGACCGACTCCATTCGATACGGAACAGTAGTTGGTCGTCTCCCACCGTGTCTATCAGACGAATCGCACGAATGGCCTCGTGTATCTTTGCCGCTCGTTCGACCGATTCGGCGCTCGCGCCACGAATCCAAACGAACGGAACGACGACATCCGGCATCGGAATGATTCGCTCGAACTCGAACCTCACACCGGGGAGGTCGGCGAAGACGCGACCGATATCGAAATCCTCGGCCGGGATGACAAACTCGGCGATTGCGACCATGGCTATATCGGTGGGCAGCCATCGGTGTAAAATTACTCACAATCATTCACGGAGAATGACGGTGAAACGGCGTGGCCTAGATTCAGGCACCTCGGGCACGTGGTTGGATACATGCACCTGTACGCCGCGATGCGAGGCGGACTACTCGTCGCCGACGAGGACGGAACCAGTGAAATTCGGTTGGAAGACCACGATTTGGAATGCGTCGCCGCGACGCCAGCCCACGTCTTCTGCGGAACGTTCGACTCCGGCCTGTTCCGGAGCGACGACGGGGGCAAAACGTTTCACTCGGTCGGGAGCGAGACGATTCGAGAGTCGGTGATGTCGCTCGCCATCGACCCGACCGACTCCGAAACGGTGTGGGTCGGAACCGAACCGAGTCGAGTGTATCGAAGCGAGGACGGCGGCGAGTCGTGGGAGCGACGCGACGGCCTAACCGACCTTCCCTCCGAACCGAACTGGTCGTTTCCGCCACGTCCACACACCCACCACGTTCGCTGGATAGAACCCGACCCGAACGACCCACAGCATCTCTACGTCGGCATTGAGGCGGGCGCGCTCGTCCAGACCCACGACGCGGGCGAAACGTGGGAAGACCGCGTCCCGGATTCTCGCCGGGACAATCACTCGCTTGCGACTCACCCGGACGCACCGAACTGCGTCTGGTCTGCCGCGGGTGACGGCTACGCGGAATCGGTTGACGGCGGAGAAACGTGGGACTACCCGCAAGCGGGACTTGACCATCGCTACTGCTGGAGCGTCGCGGTTGCGCCGGACGACCCCGACACGGTTCTCGTTTCGAGCGCCACCGGGCCGCGAACCGCCCACAACGCCGATTCCGCGGATTCGTACATCTACCGCAAACGGGACGGCGAATCGTGGGAACGCCTCGACGAATTGCCGACCGGCGAGGGCGTCACTCGGGCCGTATTCGCTGTCGAAGAATCGGCGGGAGAACTTTACGCCGTCAGCAACCGCGGCATCTTCCGAACCGAAGACGACGGAACGACGTGGGAGGAACTGGTTCTGGAGTGGCCGACCGAGTTCGAGCGTCAGACGGCGCGGGGATTGGCGGTGCTTCCGTAGTCCGACCGCTTACTCCACGGGAACCCGTCGGTTGAGGAAGTCATCTACGAGTTCGTACGAGCGAATCGTCTGTTCGATGTCGGTGCTTCCGTGGCCTTCCTCGCCGAGTTCTTCGTACTCGAAGTCGCCGTCTTCACCCTCTTTGAATCCGTCTTCTTCGAGCGCATCGCGGAACAGTCTGGCTTGCGAGACGGGTACCCGACGGTCGTTGACGCCGTGAACCATCAACAGCGGTGCGCTCAGGTTTTCGGTGTACTCGATTGGGCTTCGTTCCCGGTACAGGTCGTAATTCTCCTCGGGGTCACCCATGTACTTCTCCATCAGTTCAGTTCGGAAGTGCGGCATCGTGGTTTCGTACATCTCGTGGAGGTCGGTAAGTCCGATTTTCGCAACGCCCGCGATGTACAGTTCCGGATACTGCACCATCTGCCAGTAGGCACTGTAGCCGCCATAGGAACCGCCATAAGCGACAATTCGCTCCTCGTCTATCCAATCCTTCTCGCCGAGCCAGCGAACTCCCTCGGCGATGTCGCCCTGTTCGGCACCGCCCCAGTCGCCGATGAGACTGTGTTTGAACTCGCGCCCGCGGCCAATCGAGCCACGGTAGTTTACTTGGAGAACTGAATATCCTCGGTTGGTAAAGAACTGTACGCGCCGGTCGAACTCACGATGGTCGTACCATGCCGGGCCGCCGTGGATGTCCACGATAGCTGGAGACGGTCGCTCCCCTGAATCGTACAGCAAGCCGCCGATTTCCAAGCCATCGTGCGATTCGAACCTGACATACTCCGCATCGGTGAACAATTCGGAGTCGATGTTGCCATACTCCGGTTCGAGGAGCGTTTCCGTCGTGCTGGATTCAAGGTCGTGAACGAGCAGGGCAGGGCGCTGTGTCGGCGTCGTCTGCTCCACGAGCAGACGACCGTCGCCAAACAGGGCCGAGTCGCCATAGTCGGGGAAGGACGCGACCCCTTCGGGCAAGTTGAGTTCGGTCGCTTTCCTCGATTCGATATCATAGACGAGCGGGACGACCGCGGCGTCCCGCGTTCGAAGTGCGAGAAATCCGCTTCCGTCGGCGAGAAAAGCAACCGGATTTTCGACGTACTCGCTTCCGCCGAACCACTCAGTTTCGTCTGCTTCGAGGTCGTAGACGCCACACTGGGTTTTGTCCGCGGTGTTGTCGGAGAAGAGCAGTCTGGTTCCGTCAGGTGACCAGTCTACGAATCTGGTCTCGCTTCCATCGGTACCGAGTTCGAGGTTTCGCGCGTTCGACCCGTCCGTGTCGGCCACGTACACGTCGTCGTTACTGAGGTCGTTGGATTCATTCGTCGTGTACGCGATTCGGTTGCCGTCCGGGGAAAACGAACCGAGATGAACAGCGTAGTCGTAGTCGGTCAACTGCTCGCTCGCCTCCGTTCCGCGGTCGTAGCAGTACAGGTTCATTTGGCCATTCACACTGCTCGCATACAGCAGTTCATCCCCGTGAACGTCGGCGAGGACGCACTGGCCCGAATCCTCGACAACGGGCGAAACGTCCCCGTCGAGGTCGATTTGCCAGATGTCGTTCTGTTCGTCCCCGTCCTCATCGCGATGGAAGTAAATGCGCTCGCCGCCGGGAGCCCACATGAATGGATACCGTGCGTTTCGTGGCACGTTTCCGTCACTCACCTGCTCCATTTGGCCGGTTTCCACGTCGATGACGTAGAGTTCGTTTCTGCCGGTGCCGTCGTAGTAGAGTGCAACTCGTTCACCATCTGGAGAGGCCGCGGGGTGATTGAACTCTGGAAGACGTGCGAGTTCTTCGAGCGAAAAATCGCCTGTCATTGCACGATATTCACACACAACCACACATTAAACTTCCTACAGTTAGAACGTCATCGAATCATCCACCCACCAGATTCCACGCTATCGAGTTGGGGGTACAAAACGTAAAACGCAGTTAAAGTCGGTCGCAGCCGAGATTATTCGAGGTCGAAGCGGTCGAGGGTCATCACTTTGTGCCACGTCTCCACGAAGTCGTGCACGAATTTCTCCTCTGCGTCGTCGGAAGCGTAGACATCCGCGACGGCCCGGAGTCGGGAGTTCGAACCGAAGATGAGGTCTGTTCGGGTACCTTTTCGCTTGACTTCGCCCGTCTCACGGTCGCGCCCTTCGAAGACCGTTTCGTCGTCCGAAACCGGTTCCCACTCGGTGTCCATGCCGAGCAGGTTCACGAAGAAGTCGTTCGTCAGCGTCTCCGGTTGGTCGGTGAAAACACCGAGGTCGGACTGCTCGTAGTTCGCGTTCAGCACTCGCATGCCACCGACCAGCACCGTCATTTCGGGTGCCGTCAGGTTCAGCAGTTCTGCCTTGTCAACCAGCAGTTCCTCCGCCGGTCGGTCGGCTTCGTCTCCGCGGTAGTTACGGAATCCGTCTGCGTCCGGTTCGAGCGCCTCGAAGGACTCGATGTCGGTTTGTTCCTGCGAAGCGTCGGTACGGCCCGGTTCGAACGGAACGTCCACGTCGTATCCGGCGTCCGCCGCCGCCTGCTCGACGGCTGCGTTGCCGCCCAGAACTATCAGGTCGGCGAGCGAGACTTTCGTCCCGTCGGACTGCGAACTGTTGAACTCCTCCCGAATGTTTTCGAGCGTATCCAGCACGGTCGCCAACTGCTCCGACTCGTTGACGTCCCAGCTTCTCTGCGGTTCGAGGCGAATGCGGCCCCCGTTCGCGCCACCGCGCTTGTCGCTGTCGCGGTACGTCGATGCCGACGCCCAAGCGGTTTTGACCAGTTGGGAGGTGGACAGCTCCGAGTCGAGAATCTCCGCTTTGAGTTCAGCAACCTCTTCTTCCCCGATTATCTCGTAGTCGGCGTCTGGGATGGGATCTTGCCACAGCATCTCTTCGTCCGGAACTTCCGGGCCGAGGAATCGGGTTGGCGGACCCATGTCACGGTGAATCAGCTTGTACCATGCCTTTGCGAAAGCCTCTCGGAACTCGTTGGGGTTCTCCTGGAAGCGTTCGATGATTTCCCGGTACTCCGGATCCTTTTTCAGCGCGACGTCCGTCGTCAGCATCATCGGCGTGCGCTTTTCCGACGAATCGTGAGCGTCCGGCACGGTGTTGTGGAGTTCCTCGTCCGTCGGCGCCCACTGCCACGCACCGCCGGGACCCTTTTCGGGTTCCCATTCGTAGTCGAGCAGGTTGTCGAGGTAGCCCATGTCCCACGAAACCGGCGCGTCGGTCCATGGCCCTTCGATTCCGCTGGTAATTGTGTCGCTACCCTTGCCGAAGCCGTGGCTGCTCTCCCAACCGAGGCCCTGATTTTCGATGGGGGCCGCTTCGGGTTCGGGGCCAAGGTTGTCGCCGGAGTCAGTACCGTGGACTTTTCCGAACGTGTGTCCGCCAGCGATGAGTGCGGCGGTTTCCTCGTCGTTCATGGCCATCCGGCCGAACGCCTCTCGAATGTTCTCCGCCGACGCGAGCGGTTCCGGCTCACCGTCCGGCCCTTCGGGGTTCACGTAGATGAGGCCCATCACGGTGGCACCGAACGGCTGTTCGAGTTCTCCGCCGTCGTCGAAGCGCTCGGATGCTTCCATCTCGTCTTCGGGGCCCCAGTAAACTGCCTTATTGGATTCGAAAGCGTCCTCGCGCCCGCCAGCGAAGCCGAACGTCTCGAATCCCATCGATTCGAGGGCAACGTTTCCGGTCAGTACCAGCAGGTCGGCCCACGAAAGTTTGCGGCCGTACTTCTGCTTGACCGGCCAGAGCAGTCGGCGCGCCTTGTCGAGGTTCGCGTTGTCGGGCCAACTGTTGAGGGGCGCAAAGCGTTGGGTACCACCGGACGCACCGCCGCGGCCGTCGGTGGTGCGGTAGGTACCGGCGCTGTGCCACGCCATCCGAATGAAAAGCGGCCCGTAGTGGCCGTAGTCGGCTGGCCACCAGTCCTGCGACGTCGTCATTACGTCCTCGATGTCCGCTTTCACCTTGTCGAGGTCAAGTTTCTCGAACTCCTCGGCGTAGTCGAACTCCTCGCCCATCGGGTCAACGTTGCGAGCGTTCTGGTCTAAAATCTCCAAGTCCAACTGGTTTGGCCACCAGTCGTGATTACGTGCATCCTCAGACATTAACAGTATCTCCTGTACGTAAAAGATATGAGGTATAATTTATAAACGTGACGGTTATGTTTCCCATATACTCCCATAACTTCCCCTATTGTGACTTTAGATTTCCAATACGGGAAATTATTCTTTCAAGATAGAAAATACTGTGCCTCTCTCGGCAAATATTGCGGTTCATTCGGACGAATCGCGGAGCGGTCAAGTGGCCTCTGTCGAGTGCGCGGATGATAGCCGGTGAGAATCGGTTTCGTGCTCTCCGTTAGTGACATCGTTCTCACTCCTCCGGTCGAGATTGAGCATGGTAACGAGACGCTGGAGGTCGGTGTCCGGGCCGTCGGCTTGGAGTAGTTCGATAGCTCGCTCGATGGCCTCGACTTGTCGCTTTCGTCTTTCGTATCGTGCCGTAACTTCCATTTTCGCTTCGTGAATCGCAGTTCGACCCTCTCCAATTGCCTCCTGCGATTCGCGGAGGACTGCCATCGTCTCGCGTACCGTCCCAAGAGCCATATCCGAATCGACGTGGTTCATCGAAGTAATCGTATTGGCTGTGCGAGATAGAACCCGAACTCCCTTCGAACTGCGACGAACTGGCCGCGAACGTTTTGACTTTCCCGGTCGTCCATCCCTCGATGCCAGACTACGCAAACGACGTACTCGTCTCGGCGGACTGGGTGGAAGACCACGTAGAAGCGTTCCAAAGCGACGACCCTGACTACCGACTCGTAGAAGTGAACAGTCCAGAGTCGCCAGACAGCGACTTCCCGTCGCGCTACGACGAGGGCCACATTCCCGGCGCAATCGGGATGCAGTGGGACGAAGACCTCTCGGACGAAACGGAGCGCGATATTCTCAAAAAGGAGGATTTCGAGCAGGTGGTGGGCGATGCCGGAATCGGCGAGGATTCGACCGTCGTCTTCTACGGCGATGGCTGGATTCCCAACTGGTTCGCGCTGTTCGCCTACTGGGAGTTCAAATACTATGGCCACGAAGACGCCCGCGTTCTCAACGGCGGGAAGGATTACTGGGTCGAAAACAGCCACGAACTGACCGACGAGGAACCGGACTTCCCCGAAGTCGAATACCACGCCCGCGGCCCCTTCGAGGGGATTCGAGCCTACAAGGACGACGTGGACAAGGCACTCGAATCCGGACTCCCCCTCGTTGACGTTCGCTCGCCCGAAGAGTTCACGGGCGAAATCATCGCCCCTGAAGGGTTGAACGAGACGGCCCAGCGCGCAGGCCACATCCCGGGTGCGAGCAACGTCCCGGTCGCGGAAGTCCTCGCGGACGACGGTCGATTCAAATCCGCCGAGGAACTCCGCGACCTCTACGCCGACCACGACGTTGACGGTGAAGAATCGGTTATCGCCTACTGTCGAGTCGGGGAACGTTCCTCAATCGAATGGTTCGCCCTGCACGAACTGCTCGGCTTCGACGACGTGCGGAACTACGACGGGTCGTGGACGGAGTGGGGTAATCTGGTTCGCGCACCCATTGAGACAGGGGAAGAGGAGTAGCGAAAAGGAGTGAATAGCGACACATCGAAGGAAGTCGCCAACGAATCGCCACTATCACCGAGATTCACCAACTCGTCGGCGACTTGCATGGTCACCTCGAAGCGACTGCCTCCCTGCCGGTAGCAACTAGACCGAGTCAATATCTCGGAGAGGCGGAAGCAGTCGTCGGGGACGCAAGAGACGCGCCCGAATCCGTCGTGAAAAAGCGCGTCTCGCAGGCCGACGAACTGCTCTCGCACGTCGATGAAACAGGAAGCGAGGAAGCAGATGAACACGTAGAGCGGGCGCGAGAACTGACGAGGGAGATTTTATCAAAACTGGAGTAGCGATTCGACAGCAAGGTCTGTCGCTTGGCGAGTCTTTAACCCCCCGCGCCACCCTTACCCACAGTTATGAGCAATAGCGGCGAAAAGGACGAGAGCTTACGAAGCCGTGAAGTGACGGAAGGGCCGGAGCGCGCCCCCCATCGCGCCATGTTTCGGGCGATGGGGTTCGACGACGACGACCTTTCCTCCCCGATGGTCGGGGTGGCGAACCCCGCCGCGGACATCACGCCCTGTAACGTCCATCTGGACGACGTGGCCGATTCCGCTATCGACAGCGTTGATTCCGCGGGCGGGATGCCCATCGAGTTCGGCACCATCACCATCTCCGACGCGATTTCGATGGGCACGGAAGGGATGAAAGCCAGCCTCATCTCGCGCGAGGTCATCGCCGACAGCGTGGAACTCGTCGCGTTCGGCGAGCGAATGGACGCCCTCGTGACGGTAGCAGGATGCGACAAAAACCTCCCCGGGATGATGATGGCGGCGGTTCGAACCGACCTGCCGACCGTCTTTTTGTATGGAGGTTCAATCCTTCCCGGCGAACACGAGGGGCGAGAAGTCACGGTGCAAAACGTCTTCGAGGGCGTCGGCGCGGTGGCTCACGGCGACATGACCGAAGAGGAGTTAGTCGAACTGGAACACGACGCTTGTCCCGGCGCGGGGTCGTGCGGCGGAATGTTCACCGCGAACACAATGGCATCCATCAGCGAAACCATCGGACTGGCTCCACTGGGTTCCGCCAGTCCGCCCGCCGAGTCGGACGAACGATACGACGTCGCGGAGAATGCGGGCGAACTCGTTTTGGACGCGGTGGAAAACGACAGAAAGCCATCCGACATCCTCTCCCGAAAGTCGTTCGAGAATGCAATCGCGGTGCAGGTTGCCATGGGCGGTTCGACCAATGCGGTGTTACACCTGCTCGCGCTCGCGGCGGAAGCCGGAATCGACCTCGAAATCGATGACTTCGACGAGATTTCGCGGCGGACGCCGAAAATCGTCAACCTCCAACCCGGCGGGTCGCGGGTGATGCAAGACTTACACGAAATCGGCGGCGTGCCGACCGTTCTGCGCCGACTGCTCGATTCGGGCCATCTCCACGGCGATGCCATGACAGTGACGAGCCGAACCATCGAAGAGGAACTCGACCATCTGGGCGTCACGGGAGCGGTGGACGAGGACGCCGACTTCATCCGACCCGCAGACGACCCGTTCCACGAGGAAGGGGCAATCAAGATTCTGACCGGAAATCTCGCGCCGGACGGTGCAGTGCTGAAGGTAACCGGCGACGACGCCTTCCACCACACCGGCCCGGCCCGGGTCTTCGAGAATGAAGAAGACGCGATGCAGTACGTCCAAGAGGGCCACATCGAATCGGGCGACGTGCTCGCCATCCGCAACGAAGGCCCCCGCGGCGGCCCCGGAATGCGCGAAATGCTCGGCGTCACTGCGGCAGTGGTCGGACAGGGTCACGAGGACGACGTGGCGCTTCTGACCGACGGACGGTTTTCGGGTGCAACCCGCGGCCCGATGGTCGGCCACGTCGCGCCGGAGGCCCGCGACGGCGGACCAATCGCAGTGCTGGAAGACGGCGACGAGGTGACGGTTGACATTCCGAACCGACGACTGGAAGTTGCGCTCTCGGACGAGGAACTTGCCGAGCGATTGGACGACTGGGAACCCGGAGAAGCGCCGTACTCTTCGGGGGTTCTCGCCAAATACGGTGCCTCGTTCGGGTCGGCAGCGAACGGCGCCGTGACGAACCCGAGCGCGAAGCGGGAGTGAGTACGCCCGACTGCGGAACAGTCGGGGCGAGAAACTCCAAGAGTGAGGAACGGCAGGCGCGGGGTGATGACCGACGAGCACGGCGAGTCGTTCCGAGCGACGGTCAGGAGGTGACGACGGTTTTTGATTCGGATTTTGCCACCAAAAGAACATGCTTTACGAACCCAACTCGTCACGCCTGCGCCCGAGATGTTCCGGAAATTTACACAACACCTATTTATAAATAAAATGGTTCGGAACAGTCATGTTTTGAACCGGTATAAAACAGTCTAAAAGTATGGATTCTGAATCGAAATTTCTATTTCGATGGTACTGAGCGGTCGAAATCACCGGGAGGAGTTCGGTATTCGTATATTCATCCACCACACATAAAATAGCAAACTTAAATTCCAACACATAGGTTCCTTAACCCATTTTATGAGGAACCGAAACTGTTTTTGGGAAGTTTCGATGTACATTGGTAGAGTATGACGAATAGTACTGTACACTGGGCGTGGCAACGCTATCGGTCGGTGCCCATCATCTACCGAATCGCAACCGCGTTCATCCTCGGCTCCATCGTGGGACTCGTCGTCGGCGAACCGGCGACGAACCTCCAGCCGCTCGGCGACCTGTTCGTCCGACTGCTGAAGATGGTCATTATCCCTATCGTCGTCTTTACACTCATCATGGCCGCCCGGAACCTCTCACCGCAAAACCTCGGAAAGGTCGGTGGCCAAGTCATCCTGTTGTATCTCTTCACGACGATGATTGCCATCGGCATCGGGCTCGTCGTGAGCAACGTCATCGACCCCGGCGTCGGTCTTCTGCTCGAAGATGCGATGGAAAAGACCGCCGTGGAAACGAAGGAGTCACCGGGCCTCGGACAGGTCTTCCTCAACATCGTTCCCGAAAATCCGTTCGGTGCGATGGCCGAGGGACAAATTTTGAGCGTCATCTTCTTCGCGCTAGCGTTCGGTATCGGCCTAACGTTCGTCCGTGACGAAGCGGAGGTCGGGTCGAGCGTCTACAACGGCGTCGAGACGATTTTTGACGCCGTCGAGGCGGGTGCCGAAGTGACGTTCAAAATCGTCTGGGGTGTCATGGAGTACGGCGTCATCGGCGTGTTCGCACTGATGGCGGCACTGTTCGCCCAAACCGGCACGGAAGCCATCTTCTCGCTGTTCAAACTCTTTGCGACGCTCGGCATCGCAATCGGCCTTCAGATTTCGGTCGTCTACCTGCTCATCATCGTCAGCGGACTCGTTGGCCAGTCCCCGATTGCGTTCCTCCGCGGTGGCAAGGACGCAATGATGACGGCCCTGAGCATTCGCTCGTCCAGCGGGACACTCCCCGTGACGATGTCCAACGCGGACGAGAACCTCAAAATCGACCAAGAGGTGTACAGTTTCTCGCTCCCGCTCGGTGCGACAATCAACATGGACGGAACGGCGATGTACCTCGGTATCGCCGCCATCTTCACCGCGAACGTCGTCGGCAGGTCGCTGACCATAGCGGAGCAGTTGAGCGTCCTCGTTACTGCACTCATCGCAAGCATCGGAACCGCGGGCGTCCCCGGCGCGAGCATCGTCATGATGACGGTCGTGTTCACGCAGGTCGGCCTCCCGATTCAGGCGATTGCCCTCGTTATCGGTATCGACCCCCTACTCGACCGTATGCGGACGATGAACAACATCACGGGCGACCTCGCCGTGACCACTCTCGTGGCGAAGTGGAACGACGCCATCGACTTCTCGACCGGCGTTTGGGCCGGAAAGGGTGCTGACACGGGGAGCGTCGGAACACCAGCGACTGACGACTAGCGAACAACAATTCGATTTCCTTTCAGTTATGACGCAAGAATCCACGAGCGATGCGACGGAAAGCGGACGAATCGTAAAACGCGCGAAAACGGTCATTCCCGGCGGTGCACAAACCGGCCTCCGCGCACAAGCCTACGACACGGGTGACGTTGCCTTCGAGCGCGCCGAAGACGCGACGCTCACGACGGTCGATGGCGACGACTACACGGATTACCACCTCGGATTCGGCCCAATCATCCTCGGCCACGCTCACGATTCGGTGGACGACGCCGCCCGGAGAGCCATCGACGGCGGCGTCCTCTACGGCGCGGGAACAACCACACTCGAAGTCGAAGTGGCCGAGCGATTGGTCGAAACCATTCCGAGCGTCGAACAGGTCAACTTCTGCAACAGCGGGAGTGAGGCGACATACCACGCGATTCGACTCGCCCGAGCGAAAACGGGCAACGAGAAAATTCTCAAATTCGAGGGCTGTTACCACGGCTGGCACGATTACGTGGACGTGAGCGTCTACCCGCCGGAAGACAGCCTCGGTGAGCAGTATCCCGAATCCGAGGGAATGCTCTCCTCGGCGGTAGAAAACACGCTGGTCGTTCCATTCAACGATTCGGAAGCAGTCGAGGAAGTTTTCCGCGAACACGGCGACGATCTCGCGGGCGTCATCCTCGAACCGGTTCCGCACTCGGTCGGCTGTATTCTGCCCCGACAGGAATTTTTGGACACCCTCCGCGAACTGACCGAAGAGACCAACGTACCGCTCATCTTCGACGAGGTGATTTCCGGATTCAGACACTCGCCACACGGCGCGCAGGGCGAGTTCGGCGTCACCCCGGATTTGACCTGCGTGGCGAAAGCGCTCGGAAACGGCTACCCAGTCGCGGCGGTCGGCGGGCGCGAAGACCTGCTGTCGCAGGCGGGCGGCGACAACAAATCCGGCGTCGTCATCAGCGGTACATACTCCGGGAATCTCCCCGGACTGGCCGCGGCGCGCGAGACGATTGACACCATCGTTGAAGAAGACGTACAGAGCCACGTCACCGACCTCGGCGAGAAATACCGCGACGGACTTCGTGACCTGCTTGCCGACCACTGTATTTCGGGCCGCGTCGTCGGCCATCGGAGCATCTTCAGCCTCCAGTTCGGGGTGACGGACAAGCCGGAAACGTACGAGGACATCTTCGGTCTGGACGAAGCAACGTTCCGCGACTTTGCCGCTGGAATGCGCGAACGCGGGCACTTCTTTACGCCGAATCCGTACAAGCGCCACCACCTCTCGTTTGCCCACGACGAGAGACATCTGAAATCGTACCTGGATGACGCGGACGACGTGCTTGCGAACCTCTGACCCGGTTCAGCAGGCTTAACCCTGCCCGTCTGCTACCAAATTCTCAATGGATTCTGCGATACGTATCAGGGACTTAGAGAAACAGTACGGCGACGTGCGGGCGCTGAAGGGGGTTTCGCTCGACATTCCGAAAGGGTCGTTTTTCGGCCTGCTCGGCCCGAACGGCGCGGGCAAGACGACCTTCATCAACATCCTCGTCGGACTGGTGAAAAACTCCGGCGGGACAGCGGCGGTGTTCGGTGCGGACGTGGAAGACGACTACCGCGAGGCACGCAACCGAATCGGCCTCGCGCCACAGGAGTTCAACGTTGACCGATTCTTCCCGATTCGGGAAGTGTTAGAACACAAGGCGGGGTATCACGGAATCCCGAAATCCGAGGCGAAAGAAAAAGCTGACGAGGTGCTGAAACGGGTCGGCATCTACGACAAACGCGATACGCGATTCGACTGGCTTTCCGGCGGGATGAAGCGCCGATTCATGCTCGCTCGGGCGCTCATCACCGACCCCGACTTGCTCATTCTAGACGAACCGACAGCGGGCGTGGACGTGCAAATCCGCCACGAACTGTGGGAGACGATTATCGAACTCAACGAGTCGGGAACCACGGTGTTGCTCACGACCCACTACATCGAGGAGGCCGAACGACTCTGTGACGAAGTGGCGATTCTCGATTCGGGTCGAATCGTGGAAGTGGCGAGTCCCGACGAGTTGATGAACCAAGGCCCGGACAAAATCACGGTCACGCTCCGCAATCCGCCGGAGGAGGAACCGTACCTCTCCACGGGGCGAGATAAAATTCAGTCGGTCGAACTCGATGGCGACGACCTAATCATCACGGCACAGGAAGCCGGACTACTCGCGCCGGAACTCGTCCGCGAACTCGACCGGAAAGGGTTCGACATCGATTATTTCGACATCTCCAGAACCTCGCTCGAAGAGGTGTTCGTGTCGATGACGCGAACCGAGGAAGGAAAAACGGCCGCAGAAGAAGCAGAAGAAGAGACGGTTTCTGCAGTCGTTGACGGGGGACAGCAATGAGCAACGTCGGTTTGACTGGGTTCGTGACACTCACGCGACGGGAAATCCTGCGATTTCTGCGAAGACCCAGAAACACGTTCGTTCCGCCGTTCGTCACGAACGTGCTGTACTTCGCCGTGTTCGGCGTCGTCCTCGGCGAGCGCGTCGGAACCATGCAGTTCGACGGCCTGACCGTGGAGTACATCACGTTCATTCTCCCTGGACTCGTGGTTCTCGGCGCGATTTCGAACGCCTTCGAGAACTCGTCGTTCTCTATCTTCCACGGGCGCTGGAACCGCTACATCGAGGAAGCGCTCACGTCGCCGATGTCCTACTCGCGGATGGTCGCGGCCTACATCGTCTCCGGCGCGGTTCGCGGCCTGCTCGTCGGGGCGCTCATCGCAGTTATCGGTACGTTCTTCACCAGCGTCGGCGTCGCAAAACCGTTCTATCTCCTCGCCTTCGCGCTGGTTATCACGCTCCTGTTTTCCAGCATCGGCGTGGTCGGCGGCCTCTGGGCCGAAGACTGGGACAATCTAACGATGATGAACCAGTTCCTCGTCCGCCCGCTCGTCTTCTTCGGCGGGGTCTTCTACACCGTCAACAGCCTCCCTGAGGGAATTTTCCGCGACATCACCCTGCTCAATCCGATGGTGTACATGGTCAACGGGATTCGCTACGGATTCCTCGGGGCGTCAGAGGTCAACCCGAATCTCTCGCTGGCGGTGCTGTCGGGACTGACTGTGGCGTTCATGCTGGTCGATGCGTATCTGTTCCGGCGCGGATATGGATTGACTGACTGAGTTTTAGGCGTGGACGGTTGGTTCCGTCAGCAAATCGAACGTTTATTGACCGATTGACCGACAGTATTCGGCTAGATGGTCTCCGAAATCATCTCATCGTGGATTCCAAACCGCCCACCAACGTGGCGGGAGATTGTGTCTACGAGTCTGATTTCCATGGTAGTTCTAACGGATATCTATCCGTTCGACTCGATTTCGTGGGAGTTGGTCGCTCCGGGATTCGGTCTGTTCGTGATTGCGATAGGGCCAGCCAGCCACAGTTCTTTCGGGAAGCGAGTCGGCAGTTGGTTTCGTGGAATCGGCGTTTCCGGACGCATTCTGGTGATTTGTCTCTACGCCATCGGAGTTTTTTGGGCGTTGTTCACCTTCGACCTACCCATGGCACAGATAACCAGCTTTGGAGCAGGAGTATGGCTCGCCATCGTTCTGTTCCAACTCGCACACGTCGCGGACGCTGGAGAAATCGACGGCTGGAAGCCGACGTAAAATTGGAGAGCGTCGTCAGTTCTGTCGCTCGTGCCACTCGCTCAGGGGCATCGGTTTCCCATCCGAGTCAGGGTCGTCCGACAAATCAGCCAACAGTTCCAGCGAGTTACCATCCGGGTCGGAAAAGTACGCCGTCGCGCTCGGCATCCACGGGTGGACGATTGGCTCGTCGGGTTCGACGCCGAACGCGGCGCGGGGTTCGATGTCGCGTTTTTCGAGGAAGGGAAGCATCTCGTCTACCCGATTTTCCGCAACTCGAAACGCGAAATGCCCCGGCTCCGGGTCGTCTTCCTCCCACACCCCGAGCATCGAACGCGGCGTGCCGGTGAAGTAGAAGGTGATTCCGCGTTCTTCTTCGTGGCGACCGAGTTCGAGTCCGAGCGTATCGCCGTAAAATTTCATCGCTCGGTCGAGGTCTGTCACTTCTATGTGTGTTTCGTAGACGCCGTCGAGGAGGGTCATACCATTCGTACTCGGAAGTCGGCAGTAGCCGTTTCGGTTACCCCGTCGTCGTTTCCGCCTGCGACGTTTCTCCGGATTCGGTTTGATGTCCGATGGAACCGTTCATTTCGCCGTCGTGGGAAACAACGAGTTCGGTTCCGGCTAGGTTCGGCAGAAGAACGGTCGCTTCGTAACCTGCCTCAGCGAGGCAACTCCGCCCGACTGTTCCATTCTCCGCGGCGTGCGTCTCGATATTCAGTCGGTACGTCGTCGGCCCGGTTTTCTCCAGTTCGGGTTGTTCCACTACGATGCCAGTGTCATTCACGCGAACGCGCCCCTGCACCGAGATGGAAATGGTGTCGGTCGTGGTGGATTTCCTGAACTTGAGCGTTGTCGGATTCCGGTCGCAGTCGATTCCAGTCCGCGCAAACGAATCGAGTTCTGCGTCCCGAATGCCGACCCGACTGTTCGTTTGCTGTGTCGTGGTGGTCGATTCGGTCATCTCAGTCGTCGTCGGTTCGACTGTCTCCGGCGTTCCTGTCGTCGTATTCGACTCGTCTTGCGTGAAAAACCCAGCACACCCCGCGAGGAGAACCAGCGTTGCTACTGCAACAGGCAGAGAGATCGACTTGTATTTCATCAGTAGATTGATGAATGGTTTTCGAAATGAGTGTTTCGTTAGCGTGTCGTGACGTGGTATGGAATCCGAGAATTCGTCGTTCAGTCTTTCGACAATGATGGTTTCCGTGGCGTGAATGTCAATAGGTGGTGAAACCGAATGAATACGACAACAGTTCGCCAGAGACGACGAAAGGCTGTTTTCTTCCCGAAGTAACAGGAAATATATGTTTTGAAACGAAATCTCAATCATGGCAGATTTCGAGAAATTACTCCTCGGCCTCGCGTGCCTCGGCGTCGGCGCGCTCGGCTATCGCTATTCGTACCACCCCTCCCGATTCAGCGAGCGGTTGGATTCCATCGGAAGCACGACCGCGTGGGACGAGGTCGAACCCGCGGTTTGGAAGGAACTGATGATGCGAATCGCGTTCGTTTTCCTCGGCATCTTCGGCCTGTTTTGGGTACTCTCCGGTCTATTCTAACTTCCGACAGTCGAACAAGCAAAACGAGTCGTTACGGTAGTCGCGTCAGCACTGCCTCGGTGACCTCGGCAGTGCCAGCAGAGCCACCCAAATCGGGCGTTCGCGGGCCGTTTTCTAACACGGATTCGACAGCACCGCGAACCGCCTGGCCCTCCTCGTCGTAGCCCAGATGCTCCAATAGCATCGCGGCGGAGAACATCGTCGCGCATGGGTTCGCCACGCCCTCGCCCGCGATGTCCGGGGCGGTGCCGTGAACCGGTTCGAACAGGGCGTTTTCCGGGCCGATGTTGGCCGAGGGGAGCAGGCCTAACCCGCCGACCAGTCCGGCGGCGAGGTCGGAGAGCACGTCACCAGCGAGGTTCGGACAGACGACCACGCCGTATGCTTCCGGGTTCAGGCAGAGGTGGGTCGCCATCGCGTCCATCAGGACTTCATCGTGGGGAATACCGCGAACGTCGGCCACTCGGTCAACCGTCTCCCGGAAGAGGCCGTCGGTTTCGCGCATCACGTTGGCCTTGTGCGCGATGGTGAAGCCGTCCTCGTCGCGCTCTTCGACGTACTCGCAGGCGAACTCCGCGAGTCGCTCCGAAGCGGATTCGGTGACGACCCGGGTCAGGGTCGCAACGTCGTTCGTCAGTCTGGATTCGTGTCCTGCATAGACGCCTTCCGTGTTTTCGCGGAGGAACACGAGGTCGGTTTCGGGGCGCAAAGCGTCCGTTCCGGGATAGGCCCGCGCGGGCCGGACGTTGACGAACGAATCGACTGTTTGGCGAAGTGGGAGAATAACGTCCGCCGCCGTCTCGCCCGCCGCGCCGAACAGGGTCGCATCCGATTCGGCCACGAGTTCGCGGGTTTCGTCGGGAAGCGCGGTTCCGGTTTCTTCTTTTACGGCATCGCCCGCGTCGGCTTCCACGAACTCGAAGTCCGGGCCGACTGTTTCCAAAATCCGCTGGGTTGCCGGGACGACTTCCTGTCCGATTCCGTCGCCGGGAACGACCGCGATTTGCTTGGTCATGGTTCGACGTAGAGCAGGCTTTCCGCGGTCTTTGCGATTGCGTTTTCGTTCGATTTCATCAGTGCGGTGGTGTCCCAAATACCCTCTACAAGGGCTTTCTTCTGGGCATCATCTACGTTCGCCTCGACTTTCTGCCCGCCGTAGCGAACCGTTTCGCTCGCCACGTCAACCTCGATTTCGGCGTCGGGATTCGATTCGACGAAATCTTGTAGTTCGCTTGCCGTCTCGGAATCCACCGTCACGGTCGGAATCCCGAGCGCGAGGCAGTTGCCCGCGAAAATTTCGGCGAAACTCTCGCCGACGATGGCGTCGATTCCCCAGCGAGCGAGCGCCTGCGGCGCGTGCTCGCGGGAGGAGCCACAGCCGAAATTCGCGTTGACGACCAGCACCGAGGCGTCTCGGTGCTGGTCGTGATTGAAGGGGTGGGGCTGTGGATTGTCCGCGGAATCGAATCGCTGGTCGAAGAAGGAAAACTGACCCAATCCGTCGAAGGTGACCACTTTCATGAATCGCGCCGGAATTATCTGGTCGGTGTCGATGTCGTTGCCGCGAACCGCGACGCCGGTTCCGGATTCCGTCTCTATTTCTTCGGTTACGCTTTCATCGTTCATGCTTTCGCCACCTCCTGCATCTTCCGAACGTCGGTCACTTCGCCGTGAACCGCGGCGGCGGCGACCATTGCCGGACTCATCAGCACGGTTCTCCCGTCCGGACTGCCCTGCCGCCCGACGAAGTTCCGGTTCGAGGACGAGGCACAAACCTCGTCGCCGTCCAACTGGTCGTCGTTCATGCCGAGGCACATCGAACACCCGGCGTTTCGCCAGTCGAAACCGGCCTCGCGGAAGATTTCGTCTAAGCCTTCTTCCTCCGCGGCCGCCTTCACGCGTTGACTTCCGGGGACGACCATGGCGCGAACGTCGCCGTGGACTTCGCGTCCTTCCACGAGTTCCGCGGCCTGTCGCAAATCCGGCAGTCGGGCGTTCGTACAGGAACCGAGGAACGCTACGTCGATGTCGTACCCTGCCATCGTCTCGCCGGGTTCGACTCGCATGTGTTCTTGTGCCTGTCGGGCCGTCTCGCGCTTCGCTTCCGGCAGGTCGTCGGGTTCCGGAATCGGTTCCGTGATGCCGACGCCCTGTCCGGGCGTCGTCCCCCACGTCACCGTCGGTTCCAGTTCGTCGCCGTCGATTTCGACCACGTCGTCGTATTTCGCGTTCTCGTCCGACCGAATCGACTCCCAGTAGGGTTTCAGTCGCTCGAATTTGTCGCGGTCGTCGCAGAAGGCGTCCGTCTCGCGCAGGTACTCGAACGTCGTCTCGTCGGGGTTGACGTACCCGGCGCGAGCGCCGCCTTCGATGGACATGTTGCAGATGCTCATCCGGCCTTCCATACCCATGTTGTCGATGGCTTCGCCCGCGTACTCGTAGACGTAGCCGACGCCGCCGTCGGTGCCGAGTCGGCGGATGATTTCCAAAATTACGTCCTTCGCGGAGACGCCCGCCCCGAGTTCGCCGGTGACGCGAATCTGGCGCACGTCCTGTTTTTCCATCGCCACGGTTCCCGTCGCCAGCACGTCCCGAATCTGGCTGGTTCCGATACCGAACGCTAACGCGCCGAATGCGCCGTGCGTGGCGGTGTGGCTGTCGCCGCAAACGATTGTCATCCCGGGTTGCGTGAGGCCCTGCTCCGGGCCGATGACGTGGACGATGCCTTGGTCGCCCGAGTCGGGGTGCGAGAAGTCGATGCCCGCCTCTCGGACGTTTTCCTCCAGTTCGGCCATCATCTCCTCGGCGGAGTCGTCGCTGTAGGGCCGCGACTGGTCTGCGGTCGGAACGATGTGGTCAACCGTTGCGTGCGTTCGGTCGGGGTAGGCGACCTCCAGATCGCGCTCCTGCAACATCCCGAAGGCTTGCGGACTCGTCACCTCGTGGATGAGGTGCAGGCCGACGAACAATTGGGTCTGCCCGGTCGGCAGGTCGGTGACGCGGTGTCTGTCCCAGACCGAATCGTACAGCGTTCCCTTGCTCATGTATTCCCTACCCGATGTTCGTACCCGCGTTCGAAGACTTCGGACGAGTCACCTGCCCCTTCCGGCGGGGTGTGCGATATTTCGTCCATCGTCCGTGGTTCCTCTGCGGTCGTCTTCGAATCGTCTGCTGTCCGTTCCTCGTCACCCGCGGTTCCGCCGTCCGTCGTAACCGGCCCGCGGTTGAACACCCGCGTCATCGCGCCTTGGTCGGCGTAGGGGTGTACGTGGCTCACGTTGGCCATTTTTTGATTTTCGTTACTCGCGGCTCGCTGTTGCGAGGCACCTTCGGAGCCTCGTGCCGCTCTCCGCTCGTTTCGATATTTCTTCGAAATATCGTTAGTCATCTGCTGGCACCTCCTCTCGCTCTTTTTCCTTCGCTTCTTCTTCCGCATCGGCCCACGCGAACAACTCCCGCAGTTCGCCACCGACTCCTTCGATTTCGTGGCTCTTTTCGGCCTGTCGCTTCTGGCGGTAGCCCGGTCGTCCGGCCTGATTCTCCAGAATCCATTCGCGGGCGAACTCGCCGTTTTGAACCTCTTCTAACACCTGCTCCATCTGCTCGCGGGCGTGGTCGTCCACGACGACCTCGCCCCGAGTCAGACCGCCGTATTCGGCGGTGTCGGACACCGAATCCCACATCTCGCCGAGGCCGCCCTCGTACAGCAGGTCGACGATGAGCTTCATCTCGTTCAGGCATTCGAAGTAGGCCATTTCGGGCGAGTAGCCTGCGTCCACGAGCGTCTCGTACCCCATCTTGATGAGTTCCGTGACACCGCCACAGAGCACGGCCTGCTCGCCGAACAGGTCGGTTTCCGTCTCCTCTTGGAAGCTGGTTTCGACCACGCCAGCGCGGGTACAGCCGATTGCTTTCGCGTATGCCAGTCCCTCGTCTTTCGCCTCGCCGCTGGCGTCCTGATAGACTGCGAGCAATCCGGGCGTCCCCTCGTTAGCCTGGTAGTTCCGCCGGACGAGATGGCCCGGCGACTTCGGCGCGACCATCGTCACGTCTACGTCCTCCGGCGGTTCGATTTGGCCGTAGTGGATGTTGAAGCCGTGTGCGAACTGGAGGGTGTCGCCCGCGTCCAGTTCGGATTCGATGTCGTCGTACACCGCGGGCTGAACCGTGTCCGGCACCAGCACCGAGACGATGTTCGCTTGGCTCGCGGCTTCTTTCGGTGTTGCAGTCCGCAGTCCATCTGCCTCCGCCGCCTTCCGCGAGGACGACGATTCGCGGAGGCCGACGACCACGTCTACCCCGCTTTCCGCGAGGTTCTGCGCGTGGGCGTGACCCTGACTGCCGTAGCCGAGGACGGCAACCGTCTTGTTTGCGAGTTGTGCGTCGTCCGCGTCGTCGTCGTAGTATATCGTGGTTTGGTTCGTCATTGTTGAAATCCTCAAGTATCGTCGTCGCTGTCGGTTTCCGTCGTTTCGGGGTACTGTTCGTCGGTCGGTTCGGTGGAGTGTCCCGGTTCTTCCCCGGGTGTCGTCGGCGTGTCGCCGCGTGCCAGCGCGGTCTGTCCAGTCCGCGCGATTTCGATGATGCCGAACTGTCGGAAAGCGTCGATTGCGTCGTCAATTTTCCGCTGGTCGCCGGTAATCTGCACCGTGATGGTTCGCGGCCCGGCGTCCAGCGTCTGGCCCTCGTACATCTCCGTGATGGCGTGGACTTTGTCCGGTTCATCGCCCCGAACTTTCAACAGGACGAGTTCGGCCCGAACCGCGTTGTCGTCCAGTTCGCCGACCTGAATCACGGTCGGCAGTTTGGCCAACTGCTTTCGCGCCTGTTCGATGCCGTGGTCAGTTTCCTCTACGACCAGTGTGATTCGGGCATGACCATCGACCGTCGTTCTGCCAACGGTCAGGCTCTCGATGTTGAACTGCCGCCGGGAGAACAGACCCGACACCTGCGAGAGGACGCCGGGTTCGTGTTCGACCAGCGCGGAAACCACCGCGGTTCGGCGGTCAGGTTCCGCCTCCGCGTCGGGGTCGATTCGGACACCCTGCGCGTTCCGTCGGCCTTCCGGATGCGGTCGTTCGTCCGGCGCAGGGCCGGGCATTCCCGCCGAGGGAATCGAAGCGGATTGTCCGTTCGCTGTCTCTTCGTCGGTCGAATCTTCGCCGCTCATAGTTGCTCCTCCGACAGGGCGAATTTCCCGTTGGCTCCGCCGCTTTTGACCATCGGATAGACGTTCTCGCCGGGGTCGATGTGGAAGTCGATGACGGACGGGCCGTCGTACTCCAGCGCGGCCGCCACGGTTTCAGCGACTTCGTCCGGGTGGGAGACGGTGAATCCCTGCGCCCCGAAGGCTTCGGCGAGGGTGCCGAAGTCGGGACACCAGTCGTACTCCGAGGCGACCCGGTTGCCGTCGAAAAAGGCGTCCTGCCACTGGCGAACCATGCCGATGTAGCGGTTGTTCAGGACGGCCACGGTCATGTCCATGTTTTCGCGGACTGCCACCGACAGTTCCTGCACAGTCATCAGGAAGGAGCCGTCGCCCTCGAAGCAGACGACCTGCTGGTCGTCCTCGGCGGCCATTCGTGCGCCGATTGCGGCGGGCAGGCCGTAGCCCATCGTTCCGAGGCCATGCGAGGACACCCACGTCCGCGGTTCGGTGAACGTCCAGAACTGAACTGCCCACATCTGGTGCTGGCCGACCCCGGTGGTAACGATGGTGTCGTCCGCGGTCACAGCATCGAACGCCTCAACGACGAACTGGGGTTTGACCGGCCCGTCTTCGGGCGCGTGGTAGGTCATCGGATATTCGTCCTGCCAGTCGGCGACCTGCTCGCGCCACTGATTTGCATCGGGAGGCGATTCCATCTCCGCGCCGATTTCCGAAAGCGCGGTTCCGGCGTCTCCGACGACCGGAACCTCGGCGTAGACATTCTTCGAAATCTCCGCCGGGTCGATGTCGATGTGGACGACGGTTGCCTCCGGCGCGAACGAATCGACGCCCCCGGTCAGTCGGTCGTCGAAACGACACCCAACTGCGAGGAGGGTGTCGCAGTGCGTGACGGCCATGTTCGCGGGGCCGGTTCCGTGCATGCCGACCATCCCAACAGATCGGTCGTGGTCTTCCGGAAATGCGCCCACGGCGGGCATCGACGTTGCCACCGGGATGTCGTGTTCGGTGGCGAACGCCCGCAGTTCCGGGCTTGCATCGCCCTTGATGACGCCGCCACCGGCCAGAATCAGCGGTCGGTCTGCGGCCTCCAGCGTCCGGGCCGCCTCCGCGACCGCGTCGGCGTCCGGTTTTTCCTGCGGGTTGTAATGTTCCGGCGTTTCGGACGTGGACTCTTGTGCATCTGTTTCGGCCAGCGTCACGTCCTTCGGCAAGTCCACGAGGGTCGGCCCCGGCCGACCCTCGCTGGCGAGCGCGAACGCTTCGCCGACCGTGTCGCCGACGGTTTCCGTCTCGCCCGCGAAGTAGTTCGCCTTCGTGACGGGGGCCGTGACGCCCGTGGTGTCCGTCTCCTGAAATGCGTCGTTGCCGACGAAGTTCGTCGGCACCTGCCCCGTCAGGGCGACGACCGGGTCGGAGTCCATGTCCGCGTCGGCCAGTCCCGTGACGAGGTTCGTTGCACCCGGCCCGGACGTGGCCAGACAGACGCCGGGCGTTCCGGCGACGATGCCGTAGGCGTCGGCGGCGTGGGCCGCGGCCTGCTCGTGGGCCATCGTGACGTGACGCAACTCGGATTTGCCGAGCGCGTCGTACACTGGCATAATCGCGCCGCCCTGAACCCCAAACAGGGTTTCCACGCCTGCGGATTCCAGCGCGTTGACGACTGCGCTCGCGCCCGTCTGTGGTTCGGTAGCGTCGGCGGGGTCGGCCGATTCGGTCGAATCGGCCGACCGCTGGCTCGTCTCGGATTCTTCTGCGTTCGGTTCTGGCTTCCGAGTCGGTTCGTCGTTCGATTCCTCGGATTCGGAGACGGTGCGAACCGCATTTTCGCTCACGAATCCATCACCTCGGTTCGCGTGTCGATGTTCGGTCGATACCGGTCGGTTGGCGGTTGCTGTTCATCGGTCGGTCGTCGGTGCGAGTCGAACTTCGGTCGATACCGTTTGGCTGTCGGTCGTGTTTCTGACATTGGTTTACGCGTACACTCGGGGCTGTTGGATGGCGATTCAGGGGTCGGAGGAGAGAATAGTGTAGGGGTAACTAGACCCCTACAATACCGAGTACGCGCTCGACAGCCGCGACGCTCGACTCCGCCGAATCGAGGGTCGTGTGTGACTGTCGCATCTGTGTTTGCATTCTTCTTCCGGCCATGGAAATAGCCCTTACGCGTCGGGCAACTTTTGCCCCTTGGCATTGTCACGCACGATTTTTCGAATCGCCGTCGCTGAACGATGGTAGAACGAACGCGAGAAGGCATGGTTACGCTCTCGCCTCCTCACGAGAATCGACGCCCAGTTCGCGGGCGAACTGTTGTACGTCACTCACCGTGACGCGCTCCTTTTCCGCGCCTCGGTCTTTCACCCGGCGGGTGATTCGCCGGACTTCGGTTTCGGTCGGCGTGAATCCGGACTGTTTGAGGTGTTTCCGTACCGCGTGCGTCCCGGTGTGCTTGCCGAGGACGAACTCGCGGCGAGCGCCGACCATCTCCGGTTTCATCACGCCGGTTTCGAACGTGTCGCTGTTCTCGATGACGCCCGCGGCGTGAATCCCGCTTTCGTGGGCGAAGGCGTTCGCGCCCACGACGGGTTTGTTGACGGGTACCGGTACTTCGCTGTACTCTGCGACCATTTCGGAAATTTCGGCAATTTCGGTCGTGTCGATGCCGGTATCGACGCCGTAGACGCCTTCGGCGGCCATCACGACCTCCTCGAAGGCGGCGTTTCCGGCGCGCTCGCCGATGCCGTTGACGCTGACCTGCACTTGGTCTGCGCCCGCTTCCAACCCGGCCATCGCGTTCGCGGTGGCCATGCCGAAATCGTCGTGGGTGTGCACGTCGATTCTGGCGTCGGTGTGCTCGCGGATTCGCGCCACGAGGTCGGCGAATCGGGCGGGCGTCCCCACGCCGCAGGTGTCGGGGACGTTAATCCATTCGACGCCCGCGTCGGTGACTGCTTCCACGATTTCGTCCATGTACTCCGGGTCGGTTCGCGTCGCGTCCATCGGCGAGAACATCGGACTCGCACCCGCCTCGGCGACGCGTTTCACGGCTTTCACGGCGCGCTCTTTCACCTCTTCCCGCGTGGCGTGCATCGAATCCTCGATTTGCACGTCGCTGGTCGAAGCGAAGATGTGAACCATGTCCGCGCCGGTATCGATTGCAGTTTCCACGTCGCCGTCCACGATTCTGGCCAGCGCGCAGGTCGTCGCTTGCGTCGATTCCGCGATGTCGCGGACGGCCTCGAACTCGGCGTCCCCGTTGGCCGGGAATCCCGCCTCGATGACGTGGGTTCCCATTTCGTCCAGCGCGGCCGCGATTTCGCGCTTCTCGTCCGGCGTGAACGAGGTGCGTGGCGTCTGCTCGCCGTCGCGGAGCGTCGTGTCGAAAATTCGAACGTTTTCAATCTCGTCGGTGTGGGCTAACGTGCCCTCGAAGAACTCGACCCCCCCTCTCGGAGGTGCTGTCGTTTTCAGACATTGTACTCGATTGGAGTGGCGACCTCATATTTAAGCATTGCCGTCAGACAGGTCGTTTCAGACGGAAACAGTATGTACTAGAACAGTACTATGACGGAATCGCAACCCATCGACACAGTGGTGTGTGATTATACTCATTAAGGAGTCGAACGGTTTTCGTCCAATAGCGGGCGGAGCGTTCCGGCTCTGGAAAATTAGTAATTTAGGGCAGATTCTCAGCCAATAACTGAATTACTGTAGCATATTAACTTTTTTGTAGTAACCTAGGCAATAATTATTAGTTAGATAATCACCAACTTATACTGCCGTACATGTTTGCATCAACTGTGCAAATATTGTACGAGACTAGGAAAAGACAACATGACGAACGAAAGAAGAAAATATATTGACGCGATTTTTCTGTCGCTTCTGATGATACTGTCGGTGATCGGTACCGGCGCTGTCGGGTTCGCAGGAGCCACGGCGGAACAGAACGCGACATCGGTCGGAGGTATAGCAGAACAGACAAAACAAAACGTCCCCGACGCGACAATCGACCCCGCGTTGGAGGGAGCGGAGGGAACCGTACAGGTTCTCGTGCTTTTCGAACAAACGTCAGTCGCTTCTGAGATGGACGACGAGACGGCGATACGACACCTCAAAGAGCACGCCGCCGAGACGAGAGAACAACCTGTCTCGCAACTCGAATCCCGAGAGGCTGTCGAAGTACAGAACAAATTTTGGTTGGTGAACGCCGTCTCGGTGACCATCAACACCGAAGCAGTTGACATCAACGAACTGGCCACAATCGACGGCGTGAAATCCATCGTCAAAAGTCGGGAGTACACGGTTCCCGAACCCCAATCGTCCGCCGACGGGGACGTGACCCCCGACGACCCGACGTACGGATTAGACCAGATTCGCGCACCGCAAGTCTGGGACGAACTCGGAACCAGAGGCGAGGGTGCAAAAATCGCCGTCCTCGATACCGGCGTCGATATTGAACACCCGGATATAGAACTGTACACCGAAGACCCGTCCGACCCGACGTATCCCGGTGGATGGGCGGAGTTCGATGACAGCGGGAACATCGTTCCCGGCTCAGAGCCACGGGACAGTCACTACCACGGAACGCACACCAGCGCGACCGCGATGGGCGGTGCCAGCAGTGGCACTGCCATCGGCGTCGCACCCGAAGCGGACTTGATTCACGGAATGGTCATCCCCGGCGGTAGCGGTTCGACCGAGGGCGTCATCGGCGGCGTCCAGTGGGCCGTCGAGGAAAACGCCGATGTGGCGAGTCTCAGCCTCGGCGCTGGCTGTGGCCTGTTCGGTCCTGTTTACAACGACGCGTGGATTCCAGTAATCGAAAACTCCCGGTCGCTCGGAACGACGTTCGTCAGTTCCTCGGGCAACTCCGGGGAAGGCTGTGTCGGGTCGCCCGGCAACGACTTCAACTCGCTGTCCATCGGTGCGTCCGACAGCAACCGGGACATCGCGGATTTCTCCAGCGGACAGGAAATCGACAAAAGCAACTGGGAAAACCCACCGGAAGACTGGCCGGACACGTTCGTCAAACCTGACGTTTCGGCACCCGGCGTTGACGTGCTGAGCGCCGAACCGGGCGGGAGCTATCAGGAACTGTCGGGAACGTCGATGGCCGCCCCACACGTCGCGGGAACGGTCGCCCTGATGCGGTCGGCTAACCCTGACGCCAGTGTCGAAGAAATCGAAACCGCGCTCGAAGCCTCGGCTGAAAAGCCCGATGATTGGGACGCACCCGAGGACGAAAAGGACACTCGATATGGGAAAGGTATCATCGACGCCTACGCGGCGGTCGATGAGATGATATTCATCCCCGAATCCGAGTTGGGCGACGTGAACGAGAACGGCGCGGTCACCGTGCAGGACGTGCAACTCACCCAGCAGTACCTCGCGGGGCACGACCCGGCGAACTTCAACCCGAACCTCGCGGATATGAACCGCGACGGCGAAGTCACGTACACGGACTTGAACCTGCTACAGCAGAAAGTGCAGGGAACGCTCGAAGACGGTGAAATCGACGTTTCGAACCTCAGTTCACCCGACGAAGCCGAGCAGGGTGAGACGATCAACATCACCGCCGACCTCGAAAACCTCGGTGAGGAAGGCGCACTCGAAGAAATCGAACTCCACATCGCGCAGAACGAAAGCGACCTCGGGGACGGCGAACCGGCCGCGACGACGCCGGTCGATATGGCCCCCGAAGGCATCGACGACCCGGTTGACCGACCGCACGAATCGACGGTGACGTTCCAAGTCGATACGTCGGAACTGCCGGGTGGAACCGTTCACTACGGCGTGTTCTCGGAGTCCGACTCGGAAACCGGTCAGATGACCATTCTCGGGTCGTCCTTCGACGTTTCGAACCTGAACGCATCGGACGAAGTCGAGCAAGGTGAAACGCTCTCCGTGAGCGCAGACGTGACGAACACGGGCAATCAGCAAGACACTCAAACCGTCGAATACCGCATCAATGACCTCGAAACCCCGGTATTGTCGGAGAACGTGACGCTCGGTGCCGGTGAATCCACTACGGTGGAGTTCGACGCGAACACAAGTGACATCGGCAACGGAACCTACGAACACGGTGTCTTCACCGAAGACGATTCGGAAACCGCGGACGTCACCGTGTTCGAAGCGTTCTTCGACGTCACCATCACCGACGCGCCTGCCGAGGCCAGCGCCGGTGAAACGGTCAACGTCACTGCGGAAGTCGAAAATACGGGTAATGCGACTGACGAGCAGACCGTCGAGTACGACACGATGCCGCGCAACGTTGACGTGGCCGTGGTTGACGTGTCGGACAACGAACACGGCGACAACATCGCCAGCACGCTCGAAGAACACCTCGACACCGACATCTACAACGTCGATGTCGTGACAGCAGACGAGCTACCGGGCGCGATGGACGACTACGACACGTTCGTCGTTCAACGATTCGGTAGCGACCAAGTCGCCGCTGACTTCCTCGACGAACTGGACGCCGACCAAAGTGCTGTCTACCTCGATTCGTACCAAGGAGCCTCGTCGTACGCATACGCCGACGGCGTGTATCGACTCCACAACGTCCGCGGCGACCCTGTCGAACGGGACGCCAGCAGCGATTCGTCGCCTCCAGTGACCATCGACATTCAGGAGAACCACCCCGTCTTCACCGGTGTCGGTGAAGTCGGCGACTCCGTCGAGGTGTTCACCGGGAGCACCATCTGGGGTAGCTGGTTCGACGATTACAGCGGAACCATCTTGGCCGACGCCGACTACGGTTCGAGCAGTGCAGGCCCTGCCGTGGCCGTCAACGACGATAAAAACGAAGTGCTCCTGTCGGCCGTCGGGCGCGACTACTTCACCGAGGAGGACGAGTTCACTGAAGATGGTGACCTGCTCCTCGCCAACTCGGTTGCCTACCTCAGCGGTTTCGGCTCTGCCGCCGACGGCACGGCGCGCGCACAGGACGAGACGACCGCGAACGTCACGCTCGCACCGGGCGAGAGCGAAACCGTCGAGTTCACCCACACCCTCGACGACGAGATAGACCCCTCGATAGACTGGCTCCACGTCGTGTCGAGCGAGGACGACAGCGACCAATCGCCCCTCGACATCACCATCGACCGCGGCAACCTGACCGGAACTGTCACTGACACCGCCACCGGCGACCCCGTCGAAGGCGCAACCGTCTCGATCGACGTGGCAGTCGATGACGGAAACTACACCGCCGTGACCGACGAGAACGGCGAGTACCGAATCGACGGCGTTCCGTCGGGAACGCACGAGGTTTCGATGTCGGCTGACGGCTACGACGACGTGACCGAGAACGTCACGATTCCGGTAGACGACACCGCGACGTTGAACGTCGAACTCGACCCCACGCCGGGAACCATCAGCGGAACGGTCACCGCATCGGACACGGGTGAAGGCGTCGCAAACGTCACCGTCGCCGCCGAAGACGACGACGGGAACATCCACGAAACGACGACCGACGAGAACGGAAGCTACTCGCTCACCGTCACGGCAGGCACGTACGTCGTGAACGTTGCTGAAACGCCGGGCGACTACCGCCCGGACGAAATTGTCACGGTCGCCCCCGGAGAGACGGTGGACGGCGTTGACTTCACCGTCGAACCTGTTGAGGGCGTCATCGAAGGCTACGTCACCAACGCAGCAGGAATCCCCGTCGAAGGTGCGAACGTCATCGACGCCGACCAAGGCGCGTTCAACGTGACGACCGACGAAAACGGCTACTACCGCATCGAGAACCTCGACCGCGGTACCTACGCGCTCCGAACCACGCACGACCGCTACCCGGACTCGGACATCACGTTCGCCGAAGTCGCGGCGAACGGAACGACGACGCAGAACTTGACGCTCGGAACGTTCTTCGAAGTTTCGAACGTGAGCGCACCGAGCGAAGCCGAACAGGGCGAAGAAATCACCGTCTCCGCGACGGTCACGAACGTCGGCGAACAGGAGGACACTCGAACGGTGTTTTACTTCCCGCCGGGCACCGACTTCGGTAGTTCGGTGTTGCTCGAATCGCAATCGGAACTCAGCGAGCAGGTGACGCTCGACGGCGGCGAGAGCGCGACCGTCGAATTTAGCTACGCCATCGGTTCGAACATGGCGGTCGGCGACTACCAGCACGGCGTCTCCGCCGACGAAGTCGCCTCGACGAGCATCACCGTCACCGAAAACGAGTCATCCGACGAATCGAACTTCGAAGTGACGGAACTCGACGCACCGTCTGAGGCTGACGCTGGCGAGCAAGTGACCGTCAGCGCAACCGTCGAAAATACCGGCACCGCCGCCGGAACGCAGTCCATCGACTACCTGTTCGACGGCGCGGTCGAGAACGCGTCGGAACGGACGCTCGACCCCGGCGCGAACGCGACGGTCGAGTTCACGGCGACGATGCCGAGTGAAGTCGGTTCGTACCAACACGGAGTGACGACGGACGACGACCAGCGGCTGGCGGACATCTCCGTCGTCGAGAGCGAACCCGACCCGGCGTACTTCCAAGTGTCGGACGTGAACGGCCCCCAAGAAGCAGAACAGGGCGATGAGATAACGGTGTCCGCCACGCTGACCAACACGGGCGACGAAACCGCGACGCAGACGATTTGGCTCTTCTTCATGGCCGCTTCGGACACCGTCGAACCGGATTACGGCGCGCTCGGCGCACCGGCAATGATGGAACAGTACGCTCCACAAAGCTCCCGGCAGGTGACCCTCGACGGTGGCGAGAGCACGACGGTCGAGTTCAGCTACGCCATCGACGAATCGACGGAACCCGGCGAGTACGAGTTCGCCGTTTCCAGCCTCCAGGAAACCAAAGCGGGGTCGATTACCGTCCTCACGGCAGGCAATCAGACCGTCTCGCATCCGGACGTTCCAGTCGAAATGCCTGCCTTGACGGGCGAACACAGTCAGTTCGAGGTGGTCGCATAAGGCGGCTACCGACTCCGAACTGATTCGAGACGAAACTAATCTCGTAGACGGAACCAATACAAACGAACAACTCGGCGCGGTTTCGCCGGGTGATATTTTGCCGCTCGAAACGAAGGCCGACGAGCGACAGGGAGGGTTTACGAGCGCGGCTAGGACCTCCGAGCGACAGGTTTGGATTATTCGTCATCCGAGCGCTCGGTAGTGAACTCGCGCTCTCGACGCTCCGCGGGTTCTATCGTGACCTGCGAAATTCGTCTGTGTTCGACGTCATCGACTCGGAACACGTAGCCATCTAATATCACGCTATCATCGACTTCCGGGGCGCGCCCCAGTTCGCTCAACACCAGTCCGCCAATCGTCTCGAAATCCTCGCTCTCGAAGTCGGCATCGAGCGTTTCGTTGACTTCATGAATAGGGACGTGTCCATCGACGGTGTAGGTTCCATCACCGAGTTCGGCTATCGAGGGTTCCAGTTCGGCGATGTCGAACTCGTCCCGAATCTCGCCGACGATTTCTTCTAAAATGTCCTCGATGGTGACGATACCCTCGAACTCTCCCCACTCGTCGATGACGACGGCCATCTGGCTCTCGCGCTGGCGGAATGCGGTCAGGATGTCGTCGATGCGCCTGTCTTCGGGAACGAAAATTGCGTTTCGAGAGAGGTCACGAGCAGTCAGCGTCGTTGCTTCGATACGCTTGTCCTCGATGGCCCGCAGAATGTCCTTGACGTGGACGAAACCGATGGGTTGATCGCCCTGCTCCTCGTCCAAAACGAGATAGCGCGTGAAGTTGCCCTCGGCGGCGACCGACCGGAGTTCATCGAGCGCTATTCCCGCAGAAACGGTTGCGGTGTCGGGGCGCGGAACCATGATTTCGCGGGCGACGGTGTCGCCGAGTTCGAAGACGCCTTCGATCATCTCTACTTCGTCCAAGTCGATGTGGCCCTGTTCTTCGGACTGGGCGAGCACCATCATCAGTTCGTCTTCCGTATGCGCCTCCTCGGATTCCGAGGCTGGTGAGACCCCCGCCAGTCGCGTGAAGAAGTTCGCCGTACCGTTGAACACGAAGATTCCGGGGAGGAAAATATAGTAGAACAGTTTCATCGGCGGCGCGACGAGCAGTGAAATCTGTTCCGCCTCCTGAATGGCGAACGTCTTCGGCGCAAGTTCGCCGAACACGACGTGGAGGAACGTGATGAAGCCGAATCCGAGCCCGAAGGCGACGAAGTGAATCGTTCCCTCGGGAACGAACGACCCCAGCACGGGTTCGATGAGCGCCGCAACCGCAGGCTCGCCTATCCATCCCAATCCCAGCGAGGAGAGCGTGATTCCGAGTTGGCAGACCGCCAGATAGTCGTCCAGATTATCGACCGCTTCCTTCACCAGATTCGCGCCGGGTTTCCCCGCCTCGACCATTTCGTTCACTCGCGTCCGGCGTATCTTGACGAACGCGAACTCAGTCGCCACGAACAGGCCGTTCATGAACACCAAGAAGAACGCGACGAGCAGGCGAAACGCGGAGAGGGCAACGTCTACCATTGGATACCTCCTTCGTCGCTCGGAGACGATTCGGTCGGACAGAAGAAATCGGGAGAGTAGTGAAGGGAGCGAACCATACACGATATAGTCGCCGAAATCGCAAAACGGTAGCGCCGGTTACGGGACGAGTGAAGTTCCACCGCCACAGCCTATCTACCACCACAACGTATCTTTCTCCTTCCATCCTTCGTTCAAACGATGTCCGACCTCAATTCACTCGATCACGAAAAATACGTCCAACGTGCAATCGCGCTCGCCCGCGAAGCAGGCGAGCGCGGGGACGGCCCGTATGGCTCGATTCTCGTCCGAAACGGCGAAATCATCATGGAAGAGACGAACCGCGAGAACACTGACGACGACCTCGCGCTCCATCCGGAACTCACGCTGGCGCGCAAGGCGGCACGAGAACTGTCGCCCGACGTTCGCAAAGAAACGGTGATGTACACCAGTACGGAACCGTGTCCGATGTGCGCGGGCGGAATCGCCATCGCTTCCCTCGGAGCAGTCGTCTACAGTGTCTCGGGCAAGCGCGCCGCCGAGGAGTTCGGCGGCGCGCCCGGCGTTCCGTGTGACGAGATTTTCGAGCGAAGAGCATGTGACATCGACGTGGTCGGTGACATCCTCGAAGACGACGGACTCGCGCTTCACCGCGAATTCAGGTAAAATCGCGTGCGAAACCGGAAACTGCCGGTTTCCGGTTTCGCATTCGCGTTTGACGACCCGCTTTTCCGGAGCTCTTCCTCGATTTTCCAACACCTTGCGCTTATCCCCCGTGAGTTCGTAAATTCGACCATGACGAGGCCAGACGACCCCAGCGCTGCCGAAGTCGCCGACGACCTCGACGATCCGGTTCTCCTCTTCGACGGCGTCTGCAACTTCTGTAACGCAGCCGTCCGATTTGTCGTTCGGTTCGATGAATCCGGAACCTTCCGCTTCGCGCCACTTCAGTCCGACATCGGGCAAGAACTCCTCTCCCGATTCGACCTTCCGACCGACGATTTCGACTCGTTCGTTCTCGTTGAGGGTGACGACTACTACACTCGCTCCACCGCGGTTCTGCGAGTCTGTCGCCGACTGGACGGCCCGTGGCCACTTTTTCATCCGCTCATCTATCTTCCCGAACGACTGCGCGACCCGGCGTATACTTTTCTCGCGGAACATCGCTATCGGTTGTTTGGCAAGAAAGACGAATGTCCGATTCCCGAACCCGAAATCCGCGAACGGTTCGCAGAGCGCGCGCTCGATACGTCGTAGCCGCCTCATTTCGGTAAGGGTTCGTCTATAACACGTTTCTCACTTTGGGTATCAATGATGCACTGCGGCCATTTTGCGACGGAAGCGCCAGCAGGGAGTTCTGACGTGGAGTCAATCCAGAAACCGCCTCGTGAAGTGTGTTCGGCGAAGAAAAGTACACGGCTGCAGTGCTAGATGGATTCGCGGATCCGTACTGATCGAGCGCTATCGAGCCTAACTGTCCGCGACACTCCGAAAAAAGATGCTAAATACGGCCGCTATTTTGCCATACTAAAAACAGATATTTGAAAACGGTGTGGTTAGAGGACGACCCACTGAAGATAGGAGTGGAAACGACACTGGCACCAGAGTTGCCCGTATCGAATTGGTACTCATCGAGAGTACTGTCTTCGAAATCGTCGACGATCGTCCCGAAAGGTCGTCCCCGCAGCCGCGGGCAAGGTGAAACGGCCAGCATAGACGATTTCGCGTTCGATTATCGGGAGTCTCTTCCTCACGAGCTTATTCTACATGACGGCTGCCGTTGTACTTTCCTCACGATGATTATCGTGAGGGCGTCTCGACCGACTTATTCTGAATAAAGCCGGTGAGGTAAAGTTATACTGCAGATATATTAATATAAAGTTCAAAAAATAGTACTAAGTGGAGTTCGAAAGACTCGGAACGTATCGGCCCTCCTGCGAGTGACGACCACACCATCGTGGCAGCTCCGATTGCTCCATCGGAGGAAGCAACGCGACGCACGCATACGTATAATACACATATGTCAGATAAAAATCAGTCAGAAAATAAGCATCGACGCGAAACCGACACCGACGCTTCCGCTCACGCGAGCGACACGAATCGTCTCCTCGACCGGCGCGACTACCTCAAGTTGACGGGAACGACCGCCGCTGCCGCCGCTGCTGGTTTCGGTGGGGCTGGGACTGCTGCTGCCGAGAGCTACGATACCGTGACGGTTGGGAAAAACGAAACGAAAAAATACAATCTCGGTGATAATGATACTCTCGAAAACATCCTTTTCGACATCACCGCTCCTGGTGCCCGAGTGAAAATTCGCCCTGTCGGGAGTGGTTGGGTCGTTCGCAACATCGGGTTCAAGGGCCGTTTGGATCTCAACAGTTCCGGACCGAAATGGTACATGATTGGACCGGAAGTGTCCAAGGGTGGCACCGGCCTCATCGAAAACGTCTATCTCGGTGACGGAGCCACGAACGATGGTGGAACCGGCATCTTTGTCCCCCTCAACCACGCCGGGACGCTAACCATTCGGCGGTGTTATTTCCAACACTGGGCGGACAACGGTGTCTACGGCAGCGCCCCGGGCCGCGACCCGCGCAACCCCGGCTACGGCACCGTCCAAATCGAGCAGTGTTACGCGCGCAACAACAACCTCTCGAACTTTCGGGTTGGCACCGACGGCTCGTACGTGCGTGATTCGGTGATTCACGTCGATGACGACGTCCCCTATGCGTACGGCGATCCCGGCGCGGTGAATTCGAGGGGAATCTGGGCGAAAGAAGGCGGAAACATCACGGTTGACAACTGCGATATTCTGCTCGAGCACCCAGACGGCAGCGCCTGCGTCTGGGAGGGCGATAACGACCGAACGGGTCTTGCAAAAGTACGCAACTCTCAGATCGACGCGCGGGGGAGCAGTGTCCAACGGTTCACCGGAAATGTCGATGTTGGTCCGAACGTCGGTCAAAACCCCGACGTAGGGGTGCCAGCTGGCGTTCCCCAAAGCGCCAAACAGGCAGCACAAGGCAGTGGTGGCAGCCATTTGCTTGAAATAACCGGGAGTGGGACGCATACTGACTACAGCTTCACGGTGGACAGCAATCTCAAGGGAGCTGGAAGTCTCGAAAACACCGACAATATCGTCAATAACAATCAGAGTGCGTCGGGCGCGGTCGGTGGCGGCACCGACGCATACACGTTCGACGGAAACCTCCGCGCGTTCAACTTCAACGGCGGTCAGGTGAATGTCCTCCTTGACGGGAAACCAGCGCACGTCGGCCAGCGTCCCGACCACTTCCTCCAGATCGAAGGGCAAGGAACTCCCACCCCCTACAGCTTCAACGTGAGCAACAACCTCGAAGGGGCCGGGAACCTCCAAGACAACGACAATATCGTCAACCATGGTTGGAGCGCGTCGGGTGAAGTTGGCGGCGGTACCGACTCTTACACGTTTGACGGCGACCTTGTCTCGTTCGATTTCGACGGGGAAGTGAACGTCCTGCTCGACGGCCAGCCGGCTCAGGTCGGTCAGCGTCCCGACCATCTCCTGCAAATAGAAGGGACAGGAAACTCCGTCGACTACGACTTCACGGTGAGTAGCAACCTCGAGAAAACCACGGCAGGAGGTGGCTCGATCAATTCGTCGGACAACATCACCAATCAGGGGCAGAGCGCATCCGGAGGAGTCAGCGGCGGCACCGACGCCTACACGTTCGACGGCGACCTCCGCGCGTTCGATTTCAATGGCGGCGAAATAAACGTGCTGCTCGACGGCGGACCAGCGCACGTCGGCCAACTTCCTGACAAGGTCTGAGAGGGTGATACATAGAGTATCTCCATCTCTTTCGGCCATCAAGGACTAATTCACGCCAACAGAAATTAATATTTTAATAAAATACTAAATAATAAAAATGAACTCAAATAACGACAAACAGGCTCCGGAAATGCAGCGACGCAGGTATCTCGCCGCTATTGGTGGCGGGCTAACGATCGGACCCGTTAATCGACTAACTGGCGACGACACTACAAGGAGCAGTATCGGCACTGATAGAGAAGACGGTAATGGCGGTGACATGGAAAGCCAGAGCAGCGGGCGCTGGGAACAGTTGGCGGATATGCCGACCGGGGTCTCAGCCACGGGTCGCACGGGAGCAGTTCTCAACGGAAAAATGTATAGCTTCGGTGGAATCCTCACCGACGTCAACAAGCCGGAGAGTCAGGACCGAGAGCAAGTCGACACCGTATGGATCTTCGACCCGTCCGCCAGCGAGAGCGGTTCGTGGAAGAAAGGGTCGCCGATGCCACAGAAGCTTGCAGGCGCTGCCGCGGCCGCCGCGAAAGGGAAGATATACCTCTTCGGTGGTGCCAAACCCGGTGGCGGGCCGTGGAACGGGCAAGATACACTCGCCAACAAGATTTACCGGTTCGATCCAAACGGCTCGCCAGAATGGAAGGATGTAACGCCGCCAGATGGTCTTCCTCAGGGTGGACTGTACGCAGCGTCAGCGGTGTATAGCCAGCAAACCGACCGTATTTACGTCGTGGCGGGTGGAATGGGCGATCCAAAACCGCCAAACTCGCAACGAATCTGGACGTTCAAGCCCGAAGAAAACGAAATCGCAAATCCGAACTGGGCGACGCTGCCCGCAGATCTGGCGGCGCGATGGGGGTCTGCCGCCATTCTTTCGACGGGTGGAAGCAAATACTTGCACGCATTCGGTGGTATCCATTACTCACCCGGCGGCACCCTCGAAAAACACGTTCGGTACGAACTTTCAGTCGGTGAATCGTCGGAAGAGGTCATGTCGCCGCTTCCACATTCCGGTGGAAAACTGGCGTCAGCAGTGATCAACGACAGACTCTACGTGACTCTCGGTCTCTATGATGAATCCGGTGACTGGTCTATAAGCGACTTCAAAAATCACATGATGATGTACACCCCCGCTCTAGACTCGTGGAGCACGGATCTGCCGGAGATTAGTGAAGGCCGCGTCCGTGACCCCGGCGCAACAGGTGTTATCGATGGCAGCATGTACATTGCCGGCGGTCATCTGAAGGAATACGAAGGCGATAGTAGAGACTTCCCCAACGCGCCAGCAGGCGACCATATCGTAAAACCGTGGACTGATGGCTTTCACGCCGGTCGCCGCCCCGACAACGTGCTTGAGATAACCGGAAGTGGGACACGCACCGACTACAGCTTCACGGTAGACAGCAATCTCACCGGGGCTGGAAGCTTCGACAGTGGCCAAGACGAGATCGTCAATCAGGGTCAAAGTGCGTCGGGGACAGTCGTCAGTGGAACCGACGCCTACACGTTCGACGGTGACCTCCGCGCGTTCACCTTCGATGGTGGAGGAATAAACGTCCTGCTCAACGGGCAGCCGGCACACGTCGGCCAGCGTCCCGACCACTTACTTGAGATAAACGGAACTGGAACGTACACTACCTACAGCTTCACGGTGGACAACAATCTTGAGGGGGCTGGAACCCTCGATAGTGGTCAGGATGAAATCACCAATCACAACCAGAGTGCGTCGGGGGCAGTTAGCGGTGGAACGGATGCGTACACGTTCGATGGCGACCTCCTCGCGTTCGACTTCGACGGGAAAGTGAACGTGCTGCTTGATGGTGAGTCAGCGCATGTCGGGCAACTTCCCGACCACGTCTGAAAAGGAGGCATGTCGAATAATCTCGCCGCTGTTGGTCATCGAGGATAGACGTACGACGGCAAATATTTTTGCAGAACCCGACGTGAGGTTGGTCGTAACCTATGGATAGCTCATTTCCGTGTTCACCTCGAAATAGACAACTCGGTCAATGATGTTTTCGCCAGTACGCAGTGAGTGTGTAGGCTGGCGTGATTGGTGTGGTCACGGCAGTGTTTATGCTTGTGTTGCCAGCCTTTCAGAATCGTGAGGATGACAAAGTAAACACAGAAACCGACCGAGTCGCTCGGCACAGACTAACCAGATACCTCGACGCCCACTTCCGAGTGCGAGTATCGCGGTCGTGGCAATACCACTGCTGTCGGTCAGAAACCATATACTCAGACCATCCACAGTGACGGGACGCCAGAGAAACCTCCAGAGCCCCGCGATTTGAGGCTCGGGAAGATGTCATTCATTCGGCTGTGGAATCCATACCACTATTATATTCCTCTGTTTAGATGAGATTATAATGTGTGAGAGTTGGATAGTGAACCAAGCGGTATTTCAGTTATTGGAGATTTCAAACATCGCTATTCGAATTGGCGCTAGCAGACATTCATTCACTGCTAGTGCATGCGCACACGATGGGGATGAACAGTCATTGTCTAGTGTGAATGAAGGAATTGTTAGCAGTGAGGCACCGGTTGTCGATACTACCATCTCTAAACTGGTGATGGAGAGTCAAGACCAACCGTTGCAATCACATAGGGTACCTCAGATCAGCCCCTCGTCAACGACGCGTTGTGATGGTATTCTGAGAGATGTCCACCACTGGGTACGAACGAAATAGATATGTCTGACGATTCAACAGCGGAGGAACTATTTGAATTTCTAGCGCAGCGCCGCGCCTTTATAAAATGTATAGTAGAAAATGATGGGCCGACCAGCAAACAAACGCTCATTGAAGAGACGGGGACTTCTCAGCCGACGGTAGATAAAGCGCGAAAAGAGCTAGATAGATGGAATTTGATTGAGGAAGAATCCGGCGTCATTACTTCGACGCTTTTCGCAAGATTGGTCTGGGAAGCATATCACACACTACAGCAACATATTGCGACAATCATACCACCTGACAGCGAGAGTCCACTGTGGCCGACGGAAGCAGACCAACGAGAGGTAATGAGGCTGGTTGCCAATCGACTCGAAGTCATCGAAAGCGTAGAGCCTAAACCACGGGAAAAACGCGATATTGTTGATTGTCTAGATGTGTCATCATCGACGGTGAATCGAGCAATTCGTAATCTTGAATCGCTTGGACTTGTCAGTAGGGAATCGTCGGGATACACTATTACATCGAGTGGACAGCAGGCTATAGATCAATACCGATTCACGATTAAGACAATCAAGGACATCCTCAAGGTACAAACTGTGCTACAGACACTCCCAGCGACCAGCCAAATTCAGCCGTCGGCACTAGTTGATTCTGAAGTAGAGAAGACTGCTAATGCTCCACCGTATCACTTCCCTACAGGGTTGCGGGAACGGATTGAAAACGCCACGCACACACGCTTACTTCTGCCTGTCCTCGCTTCTCCCCAGTTACTCGATTGCTGTCTCCAAGAAATCGCGCAGGCCGATATGGCGCTCGAACTGCTCACTACTTCGGCATTATTTGACACACTCACAACGGATTTTCCTGGCCCACTTGCAACGATGGCGACTATCGGGCGCGACTCCTTCACTGCGTCTGTGATTGAAGCGACATCGACGACTGTTCCGACATTCGGACTAGTACTCACTGAGACAGATACAGCGACTGCTGCCTCGATCATTGTGTACAGCAATCAAGATACAATTCAGGGTGTCATCCACGCTAGCAACGATGCTGCAATCAATTGGGCGACGAAACAGTACGCACGTGCTCGTAATAACGTAACTGATGTGACCGACGACTTGCGTGATTTGGCGCCTGATGGAGCGGCTTTATCGAGTGGTAGGATGTCAACGGTGGGTGATCAGAGCCGCGTTGCGCGGGAAGCAGAGGGGTTTGTTCAGTTATCACCGGACTATTTCACCCAGCGAACACCGTCCTCTCCGGCCACTGCAGTACGTTCGGGCATCGATTTGGTTGATGTTCACGCCGGGTATGCCATTGATCGTGAGGGAAAACGTGATGAGTCTCGGTATAACTTCACCTCTGATATTATCAAGAATATTCGTACAAATACCAATCAGGTGGTCATTGGTCCACCTGGCTCGGGAAAGAGTACGGTCTGTAAAGCGGTTGCTTGTCAGTGGTATGAGCAGGGCATTGGCCCTGTGTTTTATCGTTCTGACAGTACCGGGACAATGTTTAATACACCAGCTGAAATTCGTGAGCAGTTGCGTGAGTCTGTTACTGACGGGCACGTACTCGTGGTTGTTGAGGAGGCAGTTCGGCCAGAGGCGAATGCGATCTTTCGTGTGATGAAATCGTTCAGGGGAAATAGTAACATAACATTTTTGCTCGATTCACGGACTAAAGAGTGGAAAGGCTCCGTCACATCACCAACTGATGCGAAACTTGAGGCCTATCGCAAGGAAGCTATCGAAGAGGTACCCGTTCCCGGTCTTGACAAAACGGAACGCGGTCGGTTTATTCAGCAGATCGAACAAATCACTAATCACACTTTCAGTAGGGCAATCTCTCGCCAGTTCCGTGAAAATCCGAATAAAAAAGAGAATACGGATACCCCGTCAGATAGTCGAAAGCAATCATCGACAGCTGCCGAACCCAGCGATCTACTCGTGTTCTTACATCGACTAGTAATGCATGTCGACCCACTTGCAGTGTATGAGTCAGCAACGCCGACAACACTGGTTGAGGACGTCCAGCGTACATACGAAGATCTTCAATCAAGAGGGGATCTTGCTCTCAACGTCGGTCTCGTAGTAAATATGCTAAATACAGCCGGTATTGGAGTTTTTCCGACACTTGTTTGCGCGCTAGCAGGGGGCGAGGATGAGTCTGAAATCGAGACAGTGCGGGAGATACTCTCATCGCTTGAGGGGCGTCTCGTCTTCACAAATAAAAATAATCTCACATCTGAAGATGCACCGTATCGAGCAGTTCATGAAGCTTGGTCAGCACTCTTTCTCAACCATTTCATATCGACTACGACCAATCATGCAGCGAGCAAACGAATTGGCCACTGTATCACGGCACTTCTTCGGCTTGCAGATTCGGAAACACTGCGCAATCGAATTATGGAAGCGTTTCTGGGTGACACACCGGTGATAGAGGGTATTGCAGCTGCACCTAGGGAATGGGCTGATAATACGGTTGAGCAACTCTTCCAGTTCGGAATGCGACGACCAAGTCTTTCTCCATTGTATGGACAGACTAAAAATACGTTCATAAAATTGCCAAAAGTTTGTTCGTTGAAAACAACCGTCAACTGTACTCTTTGGCGAGCGGGAATCGCACGACAGACAGGAAAATGGGACAGAGCAGAGGAAGAGTACGAAGCTTTATCGACATTTGTGTCAGAAGTTGAGACACAAGACACTGAATGGGCCGCAACACTACGCGGGCAACAGTGCCAAGGGCTTGGAATCGTTGCATGGTATCGAGGCGAGTTTAATTCTGCAAAGGCCTACTATGTACGCGCACTCAATCATTATTCTGAAGACGAAGATAAACGTCGATGTGCCCAAACACGAATGAATCTCGGACTAGTTTCGATGGCTCGTGGCGATATGGAATTGGCCGAGGACGCTCTTACTCGAAGTTACGATCTCCATCAGGAGTTGAAGGATACACAGGGCGCTGCCCTATCATTATCCAATCTCGCAGGAATTACAGTAGTAACTGAAGGAGTAACGCCAGCCATCGACCAGTACCGCCGAGCGTTAGACCTCACGGACGAAGCCAACGATACTCAAATGAGGAGTAACTGTCTACAAGGACTAGGACGTGCTCTCGCAATGCAGGGAGACCTCGATGCAGCGACGTCCTATTGTATGCAAGCGCTTGAACTCTGCCGTGAAATGGGCATTCGCGACATCGAAGCGTATAGCCTCGCTCAACTAGGGTTAATCAATCGACTTCGTGGAAACTTTAGTACAGCCGAGGATTATCACAAAAAGTCTCTCGCTATTCGCCAAGAAATTAGTGACCAAAGAGGTGAAGCAGGAAGCCTCGCCTCACTGGGGCTGCTTGCGTGCAAGAATGGTGCTTTGGACACCGCTGAAAAACGGTGTCTGAAGAGTATCAATATCTGTCAGGACATCGGTGATCACGTTGTCGAAGCAAAGTCCCTCGCTACACTCGGGTTAGTGGCCCGCAATCAAGGTACACTCCAAACTGCTGAAAAGCATCTCTATGAGAGTCTCTCGAAGTATGAAGACGCTGGCCACAGGCTGGGCAAAGCCACGGTTCAACGCCGGCTTGGAAGTGTTGCCTGCGATGGTGAACAATACCGCTCTGCAGAAACTAACTACATGGGGGCAGTACGTGATTTCTACGCCTTGGGGTGCCGTATCGAGGTGAAACGAACAATAAACGGTCTTCGATTAATGGAGTATAGAGAAAGTAACTCGGAGAAAGGAGCGAAACGACTTGAAGAGGCCATGAAATTATATCGGCACTAACTCCACTGCCAGCAGTGGAAACACCCGAAGTATATCCAGTTCTTCCTGCCGGGAATCCTCATGCAGCTAATCGTCTTCATCACCGACTACATGGGAGTCAGACTGAACTCGGATATCGACAACCGGTACCATCTACAACTGTCGAACCAACTCGGGCATTTTTCCCACGTCCTTCAGCCGAAACGGGTACAGTTTCGCTAATTCGAACAAGCTGAGGTCGTATCGTCGCAGTCGTTCCGCCTTGGTCGTAGAGAGGTTCCCAACTCGCTTTACGAACGAATCCTGCTGACTTCCGCTGAAATCGTAGAGCAGGTCGCTCAGGAGTCGTTGAAGTCGCCACTTTCTGCCTCTCGTTTCGTTCCATCGGCGTTCGTACGTCCGTAATCGTTCGGCGGAAACGTCGTCTGCTGACAGCGCGTTTCGGGCAACGGTGGCGGCCATCTTCGCCGAGGCCAGTCCCGGTCGAATGCCTTCGCCAAACAGGGGATTGATGCTAGACGCGGCATCCCCGATAGCCATGAAACCGTCGGTGGCCCGTTGGTTTGTCGAATCGTTCCAGACGCCCTCGCCCGCGTGTTTCGCCCTGATTTCCTCGACGTGCCAGCGCGGGTCGTCGTATACCCATCGCTCGGCGTACTCGTGAATCGAATCCCCCGTTTTGCGGGTAGCGTGGTATTCGTCCACCCAGCAGACGCCCGCCTTGCACACGTCTTCGCCCGCCGGAAACGTCCACGCGTAGCCCCCCGGCGCGAGTTGATGGTCGAATGCGAACAACATCGTGTCGTCGGTTTCGTACTCCCCCTCGATTTCGTATTCGAGGCCGATTCCGCGCCGTGCGGCGTCCGTATCGAAAAATCCCAACTCGGACGTGATGATTGCACTCGGCCCACTCGCATCGACAGTTATCCTTCCGCGGAGTTCACCGTCACCGTCGGAATTTCGGTACCGGACGCCGCGAATCGCTCCACCTTCGGCAATCGGTTCCGTGACGGTCGTTCCGGTGTAGATGTCGGCCCCGCGGGATTTTGCGTCGGCTCCCAAAAATTCCAGTAAGCCGGGAAAATCGAGGACGTAGCCCCCGATGTCGAAGCGACTGCACTCGGTCGGCCCTTCGAAGGTGATAGTGTCGGGTTCGCCCATGATGACTTCGTGGGGAATGTCGTACTCATCGATGACTTCCTCGAACGTCCCGCCCGTGGATTTGTCGTTGTCGCGGAGGTCGCCGTTTCGTTCCAGAACGGCGACCGAGAAGCTCGAATCGGAAACGATTTCGCGCGCAAATTGGAGTCCCGCTGGCCCCCCGCCGACGACGATACAATCGTAATCGCACTGCATAGCAAAGCGTCCACGACCACGTGAATAAAGGTTGACCGAGCGACAGCTACTCGGCCAACTCGACTGCGATTTCGTTTCGACGCATAAACGGCGGCGTCCACGGGGCGTCGTAGCGGAGCAAGAACGGTTCACCCTCCGGCGTCAAGTCGTGAGCGGCGAGGGTGTCGAACAGTCGCCGCTGATTTCGTTCGACTCGACCTTCGGTCGCAAACCACGAAAACGGTCGGACTGCTAGCGTCCGCGCGCCGATGTGGTCTATCGTCACCTCGTCGGTTTCCGGTTTCGGCGCGCCCTCGGCGGTGTATTCGCCGGGCAGGAAAAACGCCATCTCAACGCCGTCAACAGACTGCTCCGATGCGACCGGTGCAGTCATGGCAATTTTCTCCGGTTCGGTGGTAACCGGCGCAGTCATCGAGATTTCTTCGTTCAACTGGTTTCCACCGTCGATGTACGCAAACAGTCGTCGGAACGCTTCGTCCTCGTTTTCGGCGGTGGTTCGGGCAACGACCGTATCCGGATACCGCCGAATTTCGACGCCATTCAGAGTGAGTGCAGTCGTGTACGGAACCCGCTCGGTCGTCCGTTTGCTGTACGCACCCCATCCGACCCACGCGATTCCGAGCGCGGCGAGAGCACCGACTGCGAGTTTGGTTGGCGTACTGGCAGTACGTGGCATGAGATTCCATACGTCAGGAAAGAGCAAGTAGCTACTCCCTCTCCGGTTGGATAGCGGCTATTTCAGCAATCGGTAACAGTTCTCTTTATATTTCGAGCCAACTGCGGAGATATGGAGTGGGAACCCGACAGAGGATTGTAGGCACGGATGGTGCTGACGGTGTTGCTCGTCGCCGGATTCGCGGTTGCCCTCCCTGTGAGGGTGTGGCTTCTCGCCACGCAAACCGCGCGTCTCGTCGCGTGGGCGACGGGAACGACGATTGGTTCTGTGGAACCCGCCGTCTTGACGCGGATTCTACGCCGACGCTCGAAATGCGTGTTCGGGCGGTAACCACCAACAGTTACCCCGTGACGAAATCCTTATGAAACATTCACACTACGTTGTTTCCATGCCGATACAACGACGCAGATTCATTCAAGCGGCGGGCGTAGGTACTGTCGCCGGACTTGCTGGCTGTACCGGTTCATTGGGGAACCAAGACGGGAATCAAAACGGGAGTCAAAATCAAGGGTCGTCCGGAAACGCCGACAACGGCGAACTCGTCCTCGCCACGACGACCAGCACCTACGACACCGGCCTGTTGGACGAACTCCATCCACCATTTGAGGACGCCTTCGGCGTCACCATCAAAACGCTCTCGAAGGGAACCGGCGCGAGCATCCGAACCGCGGAGGATGGAGACGCTGACGTGATTCTCGTCCACGCGCGGGGAGCGGAGGACGAATTCTTGCAGGCGGGCCACGGCGTCAATCGCCGGGACGTGATGTTCAACGACTTCGTCATCGTCGGGCCGGAAAACGACCCGGCGGGAATCAACGGTATGTCGAGCGCGACGGAGGCATTTTCGACCATCGCAAACCAACAAGCGACGTTCCTTTCGCGCGGCGACGATTCGGGCACGAACAAGAAGGAACTCGCCATCTGGGAGCAGGCCAGTGCGCAACCGAACGGAAAATGGTACCGGGAAGTCGGAAAAGGCATGGGGGATACGCTCACGCAGGCGAATCAATCGAGCGCCTACACGCTCGCAGACCGCGGGACGTTCCTCTCGATGAAAAACGACATCAATCTCGTGATTCACGTACAGGGGCCGCTCAAGGACGGGCCAGTCATTCTGAAAAATCCCTACGGCGTAATTCCGGTTAATCCCGCGAAACACGACAACACGAACTATCAGGCCGCGATGGCCTACGCCGGGTATCTGACCAGTCCGAAGGCACAGAATCTCATCGACAACTACACGGCAAACGGGTCGCAACTGTTCTTCCCGAACGCGCTGTCGGAGCAACCGAACTTCGGTCAGTACGTCCCGCAGGGCTACTCCGCCCAACAGGCCCAATCCCTCTCGCGCGAGGACAAAAAATATCTCTCGTGGGTCGAACAGAACGTTCCCGCGGACTACTGAATCCGGCAGATAGCGAATTCATCTCGTTTCAGTCGTCATGCTCGCACAACTCATCCCCGGCGCGGACTGGCAGTATTTCACGAGCATCGCGGTCGTCTCGCTGTACGTGAGCGTAACGGCCGTGGCGATTTCGACGCTGGTCAGCCTGCCAATCGCGCTGGCCGTCGGCTTTTCGGATTTTCCGGGCAAGCGCATCGTCACCGCGGTTATCAACACCGGGATGGGGTTTCCGAGCGTCGTGGTCGGCCTGCTCGTCCTGCTGACGCTCTCGAATCGGGGGCCGCTGGGCGAGTTGGGACTGGTTTTCACACCGACCGCGATGATAGCCTCGCAGTTCGTGCTGGCGACACCCGTCATCACGAGCATCAGCCTTTCCGCCATCGAATCGGTCGGACAGGACGTGCGAGACGCGGCGTTCACGCTCGGCGGCACCGACACGGACATCGGCGTCCTCGTCGTCAAAGAAGCGCGCTACGGCATCGTCACCGCGGTGCTCGCCGGATTTGGGCGGGCCGTCAGCGAAGTCGGGTCGATTCTCATCGTCGGTGGCAACATCGTCTTCAGCGACGGAACCTCCTACACTAGAACGCTCACGACGGCGATTACGGTCGAAGCGCGACAGGGACATTACGAGACGGGATTAGTCCTCGGCGCGATGTTGCTCGTCCTCGTCCTCTGCGTGAACGTCCTCGGGTCGTGGGTTCGCAGTCGAAGCAGGGGCAGGGGTGAGATTCAGCGATGACCCTTTCCGCAATCGACCTCTCGCACGGATTCGACGGCGAACCGGTTCTTTCGGACGTGTCGCTCTCGGTGGAACCCGGCGACGTCGTCACGATAGTCGGGCCGTCGGGAACGGGCAAGACGACGCTTTTGCGCCTCCTCGGAATGTTTCGTCCGCCCGAATCAGGAAGCATCGAGTGGCGAAACGAGGACGTGTGGCGACTGTCGGAGGACGACCGGTTGGGAATCCGACGACGGGTCAGCATGGTGTTTCAGGAACCGTCGCTGTTCAACGCGCCGGTAGCGCAAAACGTAACCTACGGCCGCCGAGTTCGACAATCGTGGTCGAAACGGGTTCGGTCGAGTCTCGCCCGAACCCTCGGCAGTCGAACCGCGATGGACGGAACCGCCCCGAGCGTGACGAATGCACTCGAAACCGTCGGGTTGGTGGACAAAATCGACCAAAACGCGCTGTCGCTTTCGGGCGGGGAAGCCCAACGAGTCGCCTTCGCGCGGGCACTCGCAACCGACCCCGAGATTCTGTTGTTGGACGAACCGTCTTCGAATCTCGACCCGCGAAACACGGCGGTCATCGAGGAGGCAATCGCCGACGCAAGACGGCGCGGACTCGGCGTCGTCGTAGCGACCCACGATATGCACCAAGCCGAGCGAATTTCCGACCGCGTCGGCGTCCTACTCGACGGAACGGTAATCGAAACCGGGCCGCCAGAACAGGTGTTCGACAGTCCGGACGACGACCGAACGCGGAAGTTCGTCGCCGGAGAACTGATGTACTGACGGGTGAAATCGGAAAACGACACGGATGACGAACGACGCACCACGGCCGACGTTCGACGCGCAACTCGTCGCGGGAGATGTTGCTTTTGATGCGCGTGACGCGCAACTGCTCCGAGCAATCGACGACGAGGGGTCGCTGAACGCCGCCGCGAACGAACTCGGGCGCTCCTACGCGCACGCACAGCGACGAATCGTGGAACTGGAAGAAGAGTTCGGCTCGCTGGTTCGTCGCGAACGCGGCGGGTCGCGCGGCGGCGGAAGCACCGTGACGGATGACGCCCACGGCCTGCTCCAGCAGTTCCGCCGGGTAACCGCCGAATCCTCGGGTTTGGCGGAGGTGGACGAAACGGTGCTCGCGGGAATCGTCAACGAGCGCGATGGCGAGTTCGGAGTCGTGGAAACCGACGCTGGCGTCGTTCGGGCGTTGGTTCCGCCAGACACCGAGAACGTCGAGGTCGCAATTCGCTCGGACGTGATAACGCTCCACAGTCCGACTTCGGCCCCGGAGGGTGACGAAACGAGTGCGAGAAATCAGTTCGAGGGACGAGTTCGGGCGGTCGAAACGGGTGAACGAATCGCTCGCATCACGGTCGATGTCGGCGGAGGAACCCCGTTTCTCGCGCTGGTCACGACGACGAGCGTGGAGCGACTGGCGTTGGAACCCGACAAGGACGTCGTAGTGTCGTTCAAGGCGACGGCGACGCGGGCGGTGCCGCGTTCGTTACTGCGGTGACTATCGAGAATCGTCAATGAGTTCGAGACAGACGAGCACTATCTGTATCCCGGCCATCTCCCACGAATAGCGTTCCGCGGTTTCCCGCCCCCTTGCTTCGAGTCGTGCCATGAGTTCGGAAGATGAGCGAAGAGCGGAAATCGCGTCCGCGATTTCCGCCGGGGATTCCGGCGGAACGAGCAGAGCGGTTTCCCGGTCGCTGGCGTACTCCGCGATACCGTCCAGATTCGTCGTCACGACGGGGGTGCCACAGGCCATCGCCTCGACGTTGACCATGCCGAAACTCTCGTAATGCGAGGGGAGACAGAACACGTCCGCGGCGGCGTAATAGCCGGGGAGTTCGTCGTGGGGAACCGCCCCCTCGATGGTGATTTGCGAATCGAGTCCGCGGGCTTCGATTCGTCGTTTCAGCCCGTCGGTGTCGCCACGTCCGACGAGATGGAGATGCACGTCGTCCGGAAGTTCGGCGACTGCCTCCACGAGGTCGAATACTCCCTTCGCTTCCACGAACCGACCGACGAACAGCATGGTAAACTCGTCACGTCCGAATGCCGGTTCCGCATCCGGATGAAACCGGTTGATATCGACGCCGGGGTAGACGATACCGTCCGGTTCGTATCCGAGATGGTCGATGAACTCCCGTCTCGTCTGCTCCGAATTCACTACCGAGTGTCCAGACGACAGCAGTTCGCGAAGTCGCATCCCGATTCCCGCGCGTTCGAAGCCGTGAAAGACGCGAATCACCGGAATATCGAGGAGGTTCGAGAGGACGAGATCGTCGAGAAAGTCATGAGTTACGAGCACGTCGAGAGTCTCATTCATGTGGCGAATCGTGCCGTCACGGAGTGCACCGAGCAAGGGAAGTAGTTTTTCGTCCCCTACCGACAACAGGGCAGAATCGGCGGTCGGAAGGCTCCGAAAGAAGCTTCCGACCGTTTCGGGTTCCCCGTCCATCTGGACGATTTCCGCCTCCGTATCCCGCATTTTCGGCGTCAGTTCGCCAGATTCGGTGTAGAGGTACGACGGGTTGTGCTCTGCGACTGCATCGACCAGTTCTTGGACGTACATCACGACGCCGCCAGCGTCCCGCGTTCCGGCCTTTTTGAAATACATCCCGATGGTCAACTGTTCCGCTCGATTGTCCCCTGTTCGTTCGTCTCCGCTGTCTGTAGAATCACCGCGTACTCCAACACACTCAGTTCCCTCAACCCGTTGCGTTTCCCGGCGAGGAATCCGCAACCAACTTCCGTTGCTCATTCTCTGATTCGACTGGTTAATTCCACTTTGTTATGAGTCAGCAATAACGCGACCCTCGGTCGGTATGGAAACCCTACTGGACATGCCCGATCAAAAAAGAAAAACAGCGTTGGCAGGAAATCTATTGATAGACTTTGCCCGCTTAGATGCCCGATAACAGTGTAGAGACGTTACTGAAGTCGAAACAGTAGTTTCGTCCCTTGTAGCTGAAACAGAACCGACCCGACGGACTAGACGCCGAAATCCGTTGCTCGTCCACCGAATCGTCCGCCGAGGGTGCGGTTTCCGCGGCGTTGCCGGAGTCGGAACCGGTAGAGGAGTTGCCCGAATTTCCACCGTTTCCGGAACTGCCGGAGTTCCCACTGTTTCCGGAACCGCCGGAGTTACCGCCGTTTCCCGAATTTCCGCCATTTGCCGCCGACCCGCTCGCGGCCTGTTCGGCGGTCGTGGGCACGCCTTTCGGCGGTTCGTGCGATGGGTTCTCGCCGACGTTCGTCGTCTCGACGTTGCCGATGAGTTGGCCCTTAATCTGCGAATCCGTGACGCGGAACGTCGTCTTCGTAGCAGCCAGCGCGGATGCTCCGCCGTTCGTGTTCGCGTCCGTGCAGTCGATGTGGCAGTTCTCGAACTCGATGACATTGCTCGTCGTCCCGTAGCCGTCGTACACGCCGCGGGAGTTCACGACGCCGCCGTTGATGGGGTGAACCGGAACGTCCTCCGTGTTGTAGATAACCGTGTTTTTGACGGTCGTCCCGTCGTTTGCGATGCGGAGGTGGCTGATGTTGTTGTTCTTCAGGAGACAGCGGTCGAACGCGAGCGTCCCGTTGCCGCCGCCGGAGTTAGCCGACCCGGCCGCGTAAATCGCGTTGCCCGTCCAGCCGTTCATCGTGACTTCGTTCAGGTCGATGTGGCCCGAATGGGAACTGGAGACGCCGATTGCGCCCTTTCGAACCATGTCGCCGGAAACGCCGTCGCCGAGGTAGACGTGTTCGATGGTGCCGGTTCCGGAGGCGGCGATGAGGTTCGGATGGCCACCCAAATTCTCACCGGGCGAGTGCGGGCCGCTCATGTCCGCGGCACCTTTGAACCCGACGTTGCGAATCGTCCAGCCGGAACCGCTCGCCACGATTCGGGCGTCGGCTTTGTCGGCGCTGATGTCGATGAGTTTGTTCTCGAACGTTTCGCCGCTTCCGACTTGGAACTGCTTTTGGCTTCCCGCCGGAACGGTGATGGTTTCGTACTCCGCCGCCGCTGCCCCGTTCGAAAGTAACCCCGCTCCCGCAACCGTGAGCGCGGTCGAACCGGTCAGCTTCAGATACGAGCGTCTATTCAGTGAACTGTCTGAGATTTCTCTCTCGCGTACCGTCGTACTGCAATCGCGTGCCATGCAGGCTTCAATGCAAAGCCATCTTTTAATATTCTTGCGGTATGCATCCCATTCTCTCAAATCCACAAGGGGATTGTGTGAAACGGTGTCTCGCTCCTCGTTGTATCGTTCGAATCGGTGTTAGAACCGATGATTCCGAAAAATAAGTTAGTAATCGAACTATTTTGAGGCGGTAATCGAACGAGTTTTCGTAGAAATCGAATCGGTTGGCGGTGATTACGCTACGGTACGTGAATCATAACAAAGCCTGAACGACGGTTTGATACACCTATCGTGAGTCAGAGAAGGAACCAAGGACGCGAGCAGAGGGTACGCTGTAAACACTCTTTTTCGCCGATAAACCGAGACACGGTGTTCAGCCATGGCGGACAGTAACCACCTTTCTGACCTCCTATCGAGTTCGGTTCTCATCGTTCTCGGCGTCGTCGTCGCCTCTGTCGGACGGTTGGTCGAACGAATCGTCATCGCCCAACAGTTTTCGCCCAAATTGTACGGAGAGGTTTCCATCGCGTTCGCCATCATGACCGTCGGAACCACAGTGTCGCTCGTCGGACTGAACGACGGAATCCCGCGGTTCGTCTCGCGGTACGAGGACGAACGCGACGTTCGCGGCGTCTGGGTGCTCGGCTTGGTCGTCTCCCTCGCCGTCAGCATCCTCGTTTCCGTGCTGTTGTTGCTGAACGTGGACAGAATCACGGACGCGCTGTTCGAAACCGCAGTGTCTCGTGAACTGGTGCGACTGTTCATCCTGACGATTCCCGTCAGCGTCGGTTTGACCGTCGGCGTCAGCGCCCTTCGCGGATTGGAAAACACGCGGTATAAACTGTACACCAAAGACCTGCTTCACCCTTGCCTACGAATCGGCCTGCTGATATTTCTGCTCGGAACCGGGTTCGACCTGCTCGCGGTGGGCTACGCCTACTTCGTCGCAACGCTCGGAACGCTGGTCGTCGTCTACTTCCTCTCGAACAAACTCGTTCGACTCGTCGGGCCGGTACGAACCCACGTCCGGGAACTGTTGGCCTACTCCGCCCCTCTCATCGTGACGATGGTACTGTCGATTCTGCTCACCCGGATGGACACCCTGATGCTCGCCGACATGCGAACCTCCGCCGAAGTCGGCGTGTACAACGCCGCCTACCCACTCGCCAACAGTTTGCTGATGGTCATCTCCTCGTTCGGCTATCTGTACTTGCCACTCACTTCCCGCCTCGACGCGGACGGCGAACACGAGGAAATCACCGACATCTATCGTATCACGACGAAGTGGATATTCGTCTTTACCTTCCCCGCGTTTCTCGTGTTCACCGTCTTTCCGGGCGACGTGCTCTCGATTTTCTTCGGCCAGCAGTACGTCGGCGGCGGCATCGCGCTCGCCATCCTCTCGGTCGGATTTTTCACCAGCGCGGCGGCAGGTCGGAATCGGACGACGCTGGCCGCGCTCGGCCACACAAAATCCATCCTCTGGGTGGACGTGCTGACGCTCGCGCTCAACTTCGTCCTCAATATACTCCTGATTCCAAGCCACGGATTCGTCGGTGCCGCGATCGCGTCCGCCGGAGCCTACGTCCTCCGCAATATCGCGTTCAACGTGGTTCTCCAGTTGAAATCGGGTATCAACCCACTTTCCGCGCAGACGACACGAACCTATCTCGTCCTCCCCGTCGTGCTGTTTCCAGTTGCCGTCTTCGCCTCGAACTGGGTCACGCTGACCGCCGTCACCCTCCCGATATTTCTGGTCTGTTCGGGACTGTTGGGCCTCGTTGCCGTCGCTTTCGCAGGCAGTCTCCAACCCGAAGATGGCGTGTTCATCGAGTTCATCGAGAGTGCAGTCGGGACGGAATTTCCGGCGATTCAGCGGCTTCAGCGGTATTTACGCGCCCAAGGCGAATGAGATGGCAGCACTCTCCGTAACCGTAACTGCAACCGCAAACCACGACCGCGAACCGCACCGAAACCACGAACTTCCCGTCGTAGATTGTCACGACCGATACAACCGAGTCGGTGGCGGCACAACCACGACTGACCCATGTACGACGCCATCGTCGTCGGCGGCGGCATCGTCGGCGCGTCCGTCGCGTATCACCTCGCGCGGGAGGACGCCGACACGCTCCTCATCGACCGACACGACGAAGGACGCGCGACAGATGCGGGCGCGGGAATCATCTCGCCAGCGACGAGCAGTCGAACCGCTTCGTCCGTCTGGTTCGAGTTCGCGCTCAACGCCGCGGCCTACTACCCGACGCTGAACGACCGACTGACCGACGAACAAGAAGGAGACACCGGCTATTCTTCCTGCGAACTCCTCTCGGTCGCCGTGGACGAAGACGAGGTTGTGGACTTCGACGCCGCCACCGAACGCATCGAGAACCGGCAGGAAAAGTACGGGGAACCGAAACCCGGAACGACGACCGAACTGTCCGCAGACGAGGCCCAAGAGAAATTCCCCGCGCTCGCCGAAACCGAGCGATGTCGCGCCTACAGCGACGCGGCACGGGTGGACGCCCAAACGTTCACCGCGGCACTGCTCCGAGCCGGGGAACAGCACGGACTCACCGTCGCAGAACAGGACGTGACTAAAGTTCGTCACGAAAACGGAAGCGTTTCCGGCGTCGAAACCGCGAATGGCGACAGCTACGAGGCAAGCAACGTCGTCGTTGCTGGCGGCGCGTGGTCACCGCGGTTCGAGGAGTCGCTCGGCGTTTCGATTCCGGTCGAACCACAGCGCGGCCAAATCATCCATCTGGACTGCCACGACACGGATACCAACGATTGGCCCATCGTCGGCGCGTTTCGCGGCCACTACATGGTCCCGTGGGTGGACAACCGAATCGCCGTGGGTGCAACCCGAGAAGTCGATTCGGGATTCGAACCGCGAACCACGGTGGGTGGCGTCAACGAGGTGCTAACGGAGGCTCTTCGCGTCGCACCCGGACTCGAAGACGCGGAAATCGAGGACGTTCGAATCGGACTCAGACCACGCTCTGCCGACCAACTGCCGGTGTTGGGGCCGATTCCGACCGTCGAAGGCGTTCATCTGGCGACCGGCCACGGCGCGACGGGGCTTCAGCTCGGGCCGTACAGCGGGAAGTTGGTTGCAGATACTGTTCTCGGCGAACCAATGGAAAAAGAGCAGTTCAACGTGAATCGGTTCGAATAGTGTCGGTTGGGGGCATGTCGATGAAGCGGGCTGATGCTCACTCCCACAGCATGACACACGGCAGTTCCGGGTTGTCAAGTCGAAGCAACGAATAGCCGATGCCGGACTCGCCGAGGAAAAACGTTGGGTTGTACCAGTCTTCGGTCTGCCACGGAACCGTGTACTGGCCTATCGTTTCCGCACGCTGGACGGCCGACCCGGCCAACGCTCTGGCCGATTCCCGATATTGCTCTTCATCCAGCGTTCTTCCGGCCCGTAACAGGAACTCCACGCGACCGAAATTGCCACAGCATACATGGTCACGGTCAACGAGCGTGGTTGGGTCGGTTCCGCGAAGCGCGTGTTCGACCTCCTGCCGAAACCCGCTATCGGGTTCTGCGTTGGGTTCGATTTCGAACATGCCGAGGCGTGCTAACCCGATTCCGGCCCGCCCGGAACACCATCCGGTCACGAAGTCCGTGTCGGTCAGCAGTCGGCGGTCGGGCCAGTTGTTCCGCTCCGGCGAGAACGATTCTCGCTCGAATCGAATGCCTTCGACCGCGGCATCCCGAAACCGAGAGTGGCCACTCGCATCGGCGAGTTTGAACAGAGAATACGCGATACCGGCGATTCCGTGGGAAAAACCGGTGAGCGCCTGCACGTTGTTGATGGTGTGCCAAACGAGAACCCCGTCCTCCTCGATGCGGTTCGAACAGAGATGGTCTCCGGCGATAGTGGCTCGCTCCAACACCGCCTCGTCACCGGTTTCCTCGTACAGCGCCAGTAGTCCCAATATCACGCCAGCAGTGCCGCCGAGCGCGTCGAACAGTTCGTCCTCCTCGATTCGTTCGGGAGTTAGTATCGCGGCGATTTCCTCCGCCGTTCGGATGTATTCGTCGTCAGATAGCAGTTGTCCGACCTTCGTACAGCCGTAAATCAGCGACCCGATTCCGTGGCCTGCACCGACCCTATCGTCGGAAAACGGGTTTCCCTTTTCGACATCCAGTCGGTCGATGAGCGGTGCGACGACGTCGGCGGTAAATTGCCGATACTCGTCTTCTCCCGTAACGTTCGCCAGCGCGGCGCTGAACACGGCAATCCCAATTCGACCCTCGTACAGGTCTTCTATCAGTCGATGGAAATAGATGCCGCCGTTTCGGTGTTCGCGGAGGTGCCACGTCACAGAGTCATACGGCGTCGTGCGTTTGTGGTTCCGGATTCGATCGAATATCTCCCGCGACCGTCGTCGAAACAGGTCGGCACTCGCGGGGGTCGTCCGTCCATCAGTTTCATCACCAGTCTCGGTTTGGGAGCGTGGCGGCGTGGGATGTGAAATCTCTTCCTCCGCATACGCCAACTTGAAGTAGTCGAGTTGGTTTCGCAAATCCGATTCGCCGAACTCGTTGATTCGGTCACGAACCTGCTCGATGGGCGTCGTTTCGAAGACGTCTTTCACGGCCTGGCCATCGTGGCGTAACTTGGTATCGGTCGCATTGACAGTAAATCGCGGAATGTCGAACCGCCACATTGCGGTTCGTTCAGCCTCGTACACGTCCCACATCTCCTCCCCGACGGTTTCCTCGGTAAACGGTCGAGCCAACAGTTCCACCTTGCAGCCGAATTTCAGGCCGGTTCGGAGGTACGCAGGCGTGGTGGCCGGAACGAGCGTCCTGCCGTAAATCTTCGTAGAGCGGTAGAGAAACCGGACTTCCGTCCCCTCGAACAGTGCTATCGGCCCGTCCTCCGCGAGAATTTCCGCCCGGTTGTCGAGGAAGAACCGGTACATCTCCTCGAAACCGCCAATGAGGGGATCGGCGTGGTTTTCCGGCGTGATTCGATCGCCGTCGAGGAGTGGAAGACTCTCGCCTTCGATGGTTCGCGTGTCCCGATAGTCGAGTTCCATGATGTCCGTGTTGACGTCAGAGAACTCCGGAATCTCGACGCCGGTTGCTTCTCCCTCCTCGGCACCGAGGCCGTCGATACGCTGAATGTCCGATGACGGCAGATACATCGGAAGGACACGCATCCGCAGAAGTGACCCGTGGACGAGGTCGTACATTTCGTTGCCCGCGGTTCGTTTGTCCGCTGCAAGGACGGGTTCGAGAACCGTTTCGAGGTCAACGACGACCGGTTGGTCGCCTACCGCGACGATGTTCTCCAGATGGCCGTCGGTGAAGTTGAGCGCGTACAGGATGGCCAACAGCATCCCCGAACGTCGGTAGTAGTCGTCTACCTCCGACTGGGCCGAACACGAATCGGATTCGACCCACTCCTGCCAGCCGTACGTTTCGCGTGGCAGGCAGGTGAGCGTCCGAACGTTCGGGAGGTCGGCGGCGTCGTTCACCCATTCGAGAAAGTCGTAAAACGCGGTGTCGATACGCATATCGCGGGGCTTGTATGCGGTTTTCGTTCCGGATTCGAACGTGACGCCGAGAACCGTCTTCCCGCCCTGATGCGGGTCGCCGAGGAAGTCGATGTCCGTTACCGGCCCGAGGTCGCCGTCGGAACCGAACGTTTCGTTGAGGGCGGTTCGGTCGGCAGCGAGGTGCGAACTAAACGATTCGACGGCGTCGATCCACTGTCGAACGAACGTGATGAGCAGTTTCGACAGAACGGCATATTCGATGCAAAACGACCGCAGGCCGCCCTGAGTCAGAGTCTCCGTGAAAGAATCGTAATATTTTCGCGGCGAACTCGGCCTGTCGGGATTCTCCGCCACCGCGAGTTCCGGGTCGCGTGCGGCGATGAATCCCTTGAACTCGATGAACAGCGGATGCGCGAAAATGGTGTGAAATCGGTCGAGAAGCCACCGCTTGAACGCATCTACCGCCGGTTCCGGTGTTTCCCTCCAATCGACTTTCTCAGACGCGTATTCCACGAGAACGTTCAGAAAATGGGCGAACGGAACGTCGTCCGTTCTGAGCGGGTCGTCCACCGAAGCCACATCGGTCGCCTCCACGAACAAGAGGAGTTCGTCCAATTGGTCTACCCACGCGGGAAGGGCGTCGTCATCCGACCAATCGGTCATCTGAATCCGACGGCGACACTCGGCCACAGAGAGGCCAGCGATTTCGAGACGTTTCTGAAACGGGTCTTCCTCGCCGTCCGCAACCCGGGCACGCCATTCATCCATCCAGTCGTCAGGGTTTTCGACAACCTCCCGTGACAGGTCGTCTGACGACGTTCGAAGTCGGTCGTGCAGTGTTTTGGCTCGGACAGCGACTCGTTTCTTTTCTTCGGTGGTCAGACTCATCGTGGAAAATGCACTATGTTTGAAATATGGAAACTACGTCAGTATGGTACACAGACTGAATACAGCAATCGAGGAGATACAGCACCGAACGGTACTGGCTCCTACCACTGCTCGCTTACTGAAGTTGCGTGTTGCAACTGTTGAACCCACACGAGTCCGGTGCGGCGGCGTCGTGTTCGAGTTCGTCGATGGTTGGCTCATCGCGCGCGTATTTGTCTTCGAACTGTGCTTTGAGGTCGTTCGTTGGCATGCTTGTTGCGGACATAACCAAATTCATATAGTTATCTATATGTATTAAGTATTTCTATCACTGAAATAGAACCTATATGAAAGTCTTAAGATTTTATTATTATATGGGAAATAGTGTGTTTTTTATATTGCTGTAGATACGTAACGTGTAGATGGGTGTATCACTACCGAAATTCATGGGCGGTCTTCGCTCGAATACGGCGTTCACGCGGCTATTTTTGGGCCGAATCGTCACCAACGCGGGCGACAGCATGTACGCAATCGCCGCGATGTGGCTCGTGTACGACCTCACCGGCTCTCCGTTCTATACGGGACTCGCCAGTTTTCTCGTTCGAGTGCCGACCGCCCTTCAGTTTCTCGTGGGGCCGCTGGTTGACCGATGGCCGCTCCGGTCGTTGTTGGTGGGTACGCAACTCATACAGGGCCTCTGTGTGCTGGCAGTTCCCATCGCGGCGGCGGTTGACTTGCTTTCCGTCTGGTTGGTTCTGCTGGTCATGCCTCTCTTGACCTTTCTCAACCAGTTCGTCTATCCGGCCCAACAGGCGACCCTTCCCCGAATTCTCGATGATGACGAACTCATCCGGGCGAACTCTCTGTTCTCGTTCGCCTACCAAGGTCTTAAC